>NZ_JBHXRA010000014.1:0-202262 GCF_042717045.1 Nocardia sp. NPDC058633 | reverse complement strand
GGCGCCGTTGCTTGCACCTTCGTCGCCTACGCAACGGCGCCTGACCGGCGACCCGGCCGCGGACCGGCCACTTCGTGGCCGTCCCTCCCTAGGGGTCGGGAGTGCGGTGGTCGGGTTTTGGTGGAGCGTGGGAAGACGAGGACAGGCCGGGGGCGTGGTGTGGTTGTTGAAGATGGGGCCGGACCGGCGTGCACGGTGTGTCTGTTGGACACGGGGACAGGCCCGGCGTGCACGACCTGGCTGTTGAAGTTGGGGACAGACCGGCACGGTGTGATTGTTGAACACGTGGCAGGCCGGCGTGGCTGTTGAAGATGGGGCCGGGGCACGGGGTTTGGTTGGGTGTAATGACCAGGGCGGGGTCGGGTGGACGGTGCTGGGCGTGGGTGGGGGCGCTGCTCAGCGGAGCGGGCGGATGCCGGGGGTTCGGGGGTCGTTGCCTACGCAGGCCAGGATGGCGCAGCCGGGTGGGATGCTGGCGAAGGGGGCGGCCAGGGGTTGGTTGAGGCAGTCGAAGACGGTGCAGCCGGGGTAGGCGCCGGGGCCGATGCCGAAGACAGCCAACAGGATGTTGGCGTCGATAAGTTTGGCCGCGTCGAATTCGAGTGGGGGCTCTACGTAGGGTTCGGCGATCGGCACCTTCGTGTCGGTGATGGCGGCGAACAGGCGGCGGAAGAACTCGTGGGGCAGTTCTTCGGCGTGGGCGAGGACGCCGCTCGGGCCGTAGGCGGTCTGGTTGCCGAAGGGGCCGGTCCACATCACCGTCAGGTCCAGGCTCGGCAGGAAGAACACGTTCTGCAGGCCCAGCCCGGACATGAAATACGTGTCGTCGGGCAGGAAGTCAGGGGATTCGCCGCAGTTCGCGCCCAGCCAGAACAGGTAGCCGTAGCAGTGGTTCGCCTTCGACGGTGTGCGGGCCTTGCGCAGATAGTCCGAGGAGATCACCCGATCCGCGCCCCAGCGGCCGTCATTGGAGACGAGCAGCCCGATCTTGGCCAGATCGTTGGGCGGCAGCATGAGGTGGGCGTAGCCGTAGGTGTGGCCGGAACGGTCGCTGGCCCAGTAGTAGTCGCTGCGCGGGATGCCGAGCGGGTCGAACAATTCGCGCTGCGCGAACTGCTGGAGGGGTTCGCCGACGGCCAGTTCGATCACGTACGACAGCAGGTCGACATTGCGCTGGCTGTAGCTGAACGTGGTGCCGGGCGGGTTGGTCAACTCCACCGAGAGCGCCTGCACCGCCGAGTGCGGGTCGATCGGGATCACCGCGGTGATGCCCTCGGACAGCACGCCCACCTTCATGCCGGAGGTCTCCGTGAGCAGGTTCTCGACGGTGATCGAGCGATGGGCGGCGTCGCCGAGGCCGGGGGGCAGATAGCGGTCGATGGGGGCGGCGATGTCGATTTTGCCTTGGTCGGAGGCGATTCCGGTCAGCATCGACACCACCGACTTGGTGACACTCCAGATGTTCCACGGCGTATTGCCGGTCTCGTCGTTGCGCAGGCCCTCACCGACGAGGCAGTTGTGCCGGAAGATCTGGACGTTGAGCCGGTTGCGCGTGGCGGCGAACTGCAGTGCCGCTTCGAGTTTGGGGCCGTCGAGGCCGACCTGTTCGGGCTCGGCACGTTCCAGGTCGCGCTCGGAGGTCACCTCGCAGGTCGTGCTCGGGGCCGCGGCCACCGGTGCGGCGAACAAGCTCGCCGAAGCCAGCACTGCCGCGATCGTTCCTGCGAAAACGCTCGTGATGTGCCGCATGCGGGCGACAGTAGTCCGCGACACGCACCGTAACCCGTATAGCGTGGCCGCCGAACCCCTTATTCACCGGCATATTTCACCTCGTCGCAGCGCGGATCCCGTACACCGCCGCTCCGATCGCGAGCACGCCGAGCCCGGCCAGCACCGAACCGATCGGCAAGGCGAACCCGACCAGTACGCAACCCACCGCGCCGAGCACCGGAACCCAGCGCCGCGGCCTGCCCTCGGCGGCGGTCAGGGTGGCCGCCGACAGATTGGCGATGAGGTAGTACGCGAGCACCGCGAACGACGAGAACCCGATCGCCGCCCGCAGATCCACCGTCGCCGCCAGCGCCGCGACAACCACCCCGACCGCCAGCTCGGCCCGATGGGGGACGGCGTAGCGAGGATGTATCCGCGCCAGCGCTTTCGGTAGATGACCATCGCGCGCCATCGCCAGCGAAGTCCGCGACACCCCGAGGATCAGCGCCAGCAACGACCCCGCCGCCGCCAGCACCGCACCCACTCGCACCACAGGCGCGAGCCAACCCGCGCCCGCGGCCTCGACGACCTGCGCGAGTGGATCACGCGCCACCGCCAGCTCGCCCGACCCCAACGTCAGCAACGCGGCCACCGCCACCAGCGCGTACACCGCCAATGCCACCGCCAACGCGAGCACGATCGCCCGCGGAACAGTGCGCTCGGGCTCGCGCACTTCCTCACCGAGCGTGGCGATTCGGGCATATCCCGCGAACGCGAAGAACAACAACCCCGCCGCCTGCAACACTCCGTACGGCCCGATCTCCTTGTCGAGAACCATTGCCTCCGAATGACTCCCGCCGATCCCGACGGCGACAACCACCGCCAGCACCGCCAGCACCAGCCCCACGATCACCCGCGACGCCGCCGCCGACTTCTGCACCCCCACGTAGTTGATCCCCGTCACCGACACCACGGCCCCCACCGCCACCGCATGCGCCTGCTCGGGCCACGCGTAACTACCCACCGTCAACGCCATCGCCGCACACGACGCCGTCTTCCCGACTACGAACCCCCACCCGGCCAGGTACCCCCAGAACGCACCGAGTCGCTCCCGCCCGTACACGTATGTCCCCCCCGACACCGGATACAGCGCGGCCAACCGCGCCGAAGACATCGCATTGCACCAGGCGATCACCGCGGCCACCCCCAAGGCCACCAGCAGCCAAGACCCACCCACCCCCGCCGCGGGCCCCAACGCCGCGAAAATCCCGGCGCCCACCATCGCCCCCAACCCCACCATCACCGAATCCCCGAGCCCCAACCGCCGCCGCAACCGCCCGTCCGAAGTCATGGACCCATCCTCGAGGACGCGCGCGGGTCCCGCGACCCGGAAACGGCAAACGCCGCCAGGTCGATGAGGGTGACCTGGCGGCGTTCGAGTCGATGGGCCGCCTCGAGGACGGCCCGTCAGGGGTGCCGACGCCCCACAAGCGCCTCTCGGCGGGTGGTCGCTCGTAGCGACAAAGGGGTGAGGCCCGGGGCTGTTCGGACGTCGACAGTGTGTCCAACCGCGGCTGTCGGTGAACTATTCCGGCGGCCCGATGTGATGCGCACAACGCACGAGGCAGGTACGGCGATGCGCGTACCTGCCTCGTTGTCTCGGCTGGGCGAAGGGCCTGGTTCCGGGCCGTCCCGGGTTCGGTTGTCAGAGGGTCAGATGTTGCTGAACCAGTACAGAAGGCTTGCCAGCAACCAGACGATCGCGGTTTCCATCGTGCTCTCCTTGCGTCGGTACTTCCATCATCGCCGAAAAGCCCCGTTCGCCGACAAGTTGTTCTTAAGAAGCTCTAGAGACCGACACCGCATTGTTGCTTCAGACACCGGAACAACCGGGTCCGATCGGTCTCGAGGGGTGATCGGTCGGACCCGGCGGTGCAGACCAGAAGGTGGCTCTTCCAGACGCTGAAGGCGCACTGCCGACGGTAACCACACCGACGGGCTGGGCCGAGGATGTTCCATGACGTGTCGACGAGTATGCGGCCCGGGCCGGTCCGATCGAGGGGTGATCGGCCCGGCCGTTTGCGTATGGCCCGAATTCGGGTAAGTGTTGGGGGATGGTCGACATTGCGGAGCACGCCGACGCGCTCGACCGTGCCGAGGTGCGGCTGCGTGAAGAATTCGCGACGATGTTCGAGCTGGAGACGATCCACCGTGTCCTGCATTCCAGCTACGAGGATTTCGTCGCCCGGGCGACGGTGACGCTGTACCTACCGCTGCTCGCCGAGCGATTCGGACGCCAGCGCTTGCAGGCACTGGCCAAGATCGAAGGCAAGGTGGCCAAGCCGCGCCCGACCGTGCTGTTCCTGTGCACGCACAACGCGGGCCGCTCGCAGATGGCGCTCGGCTACTTCGAGGAGTTGGCGCTGGGTCGGGCGGTGGCCTGGTCGGGTGGGTCGGTGCCGAGCGGGCAGCTCAATCCGGCCGCGGTGGCGGTGATGGCGGAGGTCGGCGTCGACATCTCGCGCGAGTATCCGAAGCCGTGGACCGACGAGATCATCCGCGCCGCCGACGTGATCATCACGATGGGCTGCGGCGATACCTGTCCGCTGGTGCCCGGCGTGCGCTACGAGGAGTGGATCATCGAGGATCCGGCCGGGCTCGAGGTGGAGCACGTGCGGCCCATCCGCGACGACATCGGTCATCGCGTGACGGGCCTGCTCGCCGAACTCGGAATCGAGGTCACCGATCCCGTAGATACGCCACCCAGCTCCCGTACCGCGTGATGTCGGTGGCGGCGACCGCGGCGTCGTAGCTGCAAGCGAAGCCGGTCACCGCGCGCCCGTCCGACAGGTCGATGCTGGTCAATGCCATCGGCGGCGGTAGTTCGGCGAGGAATCGGCCGAGGCCCGCAGGGGAGACGAGGAACAGTTCACCGAGGATCGGCGCTCCCTGTCCGTCGCCATGGCGGACGAGTCCGGGTTTGGGCGGGGTGGTGTCGAGGGCGGTGAGTTGATAGGCATCGGTGGTGGTGATCTCGCCGGCGAAGCGGGCGCCGAGCTGCTCGAGTTGCCAGTGCAGGGGTTGGCCGCGTAGATGCGCGCCGAAAACCGCAAGGGGCACACCGGTTTCCACGAACAGTGGTGCCGGGGCGCCGGTGATGCGGGCGGCGAGGTCGACGGCGAGTTGGTCGGCGAAGGCGGGGACCACGACTGTCACGCCGAACGGGAGGCCGTCGGGGGTGGGCTGTCCGGGGATCGCGACGGCGGCGAGGTCGAGGAGGTTGCAGAAGTTCGTGTAGGTGCCCATGCGGCGGTTGATCGCGAGCGGGTCGGCTTCGACGTCGGCGATCGAGGGATGTTCGGTGGTGGTGGGGAGCAGGAGGCCGTCGAAATCGGCGAGCAGTGTTGTCGCGGTGGTACGGGCCCCGGCCAGGTAGTCCAGATCTCGCGCGAAAGATTGCGCGTCGAGTCCTTTTGCGGCGGTGATGATTCCGGCGACGGTGGGGTCGAGGCCTTCGGCGCCCTTGTCGACGAACTCGCCGACCGCGGCGTATCGCTGCGCAACAATCGCCCCGTCGTAGAGCAGGCGCGCCGCGTCCAGCAGCGGACTGATGTCGATTTCGGTGGTGTGTAGACCTCGGTCGTGCAGGGCCGCAACGGTGTCGGCGAATGCGGTGCGGTAGGCCGGACTCAGTGGCTCGAGGTCTTCGGGCCGGGGGATCGCGATCTCGGGCGTGGCGGCGGCCGCGAGGCGGACATCGGCGGGCCATACGCGGCTGCGCGGGTCTCGAGAATCTCTGCCCGCCATGACCTTCGCGGCGGTGACGGCCAGGTCGAGGTCGGCGGCGAAAACTGTGACCGCGTCATAGTCGGCGCAGGCCGGGACGACACCGTGAGCGGGGATCACCCCGAGAGTGGCCTTGATGCCGACGATGCCGTGCAGCGCCGCGGGCACCCGGCCCGAGCCCGCCGTATCGGTACCGATGGCGAGGTCGGCGATGCCGAGCGCGACCGCCGCCGCTGAACCCGAACTCGAACCCCCCGAGATCAATTCGGGACGATGAGCATTGCGGACGGCGCCGTACGGGCTGCGAGTGCCGACGAGGCCGGTGGCGAACTGGTCGAGATTGGTCTTGCCGAGCACCAGCGCGCCCGCCGCCATCAGTCGCCGCACGGCTTCGGCGGTTTCGGTGGCCACATAGGCGAATTCAGGGCAGGCGGCTGTGGTGGGCAGACCCGCCACATCGACGTTGTCCTTCACCGCGAGGAGCAGACCCGCCAGCGGCAGCTTCTCGCCCGCCGCGACACGGCGTTCCAGATCGACGGCTTCGGTCGCCAGAATCTCCTGCGAACGCAGCGTGATCCATACCTCGGGCCGTCGCACCTCGGCGATCCGTGCGTAGGCGGCGGCGACCCGCGCGGTCGGTGCTACAGACATCGTTCCTCTATTCACTCAGGGACATGGCGGCAACGGCACGCGAAATACGCTCGAGCACCACATCCAGCGAATCGCCGATGTGGGTGTGCAAGAGCCGCTGAGCCAGCACGAGGTCACCGGCGAGGACGGCGTCGAGAATGCCGAGGTGCTCGCTGATCGTGGTCTCGATGCGGTTGTTGATCATGAAGTCGTACATGCGCACGTGCCGGATCCGGGAGTTCACCGCGACCAGGGCGCGCACCATCTCGGCATTGCCCGCCGCGGTCAGCAGCGCGACATGGAACTCCTCGTCGACGACCACGAAACCCGGCTCCTTGGCGGGCGGATCGGCCCGCAGGGCCAGCCATCTCCGCTGCTCGGCGCGCAGCAGCGCTTCGTCGTGGGTGATCCGCGAGTCCGCCCGCACCCGCGTCATCCCACCCAGTTCCAGCGTCAGCCGCAGCTCGTAGAGATCGCGAATCCGCGCCACACTCGGCCGCACCGGACTGAACCCGAACTCCTCACGTTGCAGCAGCCCATCCGAGCAGAGCATGGTGAGCGCCTCCCGAACCGGCGTGCGCGAGATCCCGAACCTGGTCGACAGTTTCGGCTCGGTGAGGCGCTGCCCGAACCGGATGTCGCCGTTCATCAACTCTGCCCGCAACGTCGAATACACGACCTCACGCAACGGCCTCCCCGAGCCGCCGCCCGGCGCATCCACCCTTGTCGACATGGGTGTATACGCTATCGATCGCTAATTTCTATCAAGTGACAGAAAGTAAGCGCCATGTTATCGCTCGCTCACACCGACACCCACACCACACAGAGCCACGACCCCACCCCGGACAAGCGAAGAGCCCCTGATCAGTGAACTGATCAGGGGCTCTTCTGTGTCTCAACCAACACGTCGGGGTGACAGGATTTGAACCTGCGACCTCTTCGTCCCGAACGAAGCGCGCTACCAAGCTGCGCCACACCCCGTGAGGCGAACCTGAAGTAGCTTACAACGTGGGGTCGGGAAACGTTAAATTGGCTGGTCAGGTGGGGGCTAGTCGAGGGCTCTGACGGTGCTGAAGATGCGTTTGGCCGCGGCGGCGTCGATGGCGTCGGGGACGCCGGTGTCGGCGATCATGACCATGACGAAGCTGCCGTCCTTGGTGCCTGTGAAGGCGAAGGTGTAGACGGAGAAGGTCGAGGCGCAGCCGGGCTTGGGGGTGGGGACGGTGCCGGTGGTCTCGGTGAACATGCCCTCGGTTTTGCCGTCCATCGACTTCAGGGGCTGGGCGGGGCCGGGAGTGCCCTTGGCGCCCTGATAGGCGAGGGGGGCGGCTTTGGTGCCGAGCTCGGCGCCCGCGGCGGCGTGGTCGGCGTTCTTGGAACCGGTGAGCAGCGACAGGGTGCGGGTGGAGTTGGGGCAGTAGTCGCGGCCGTCGGAGGCGTAGCCCTTGCCGATCACGGAGTCGCCGGGGGGTTCGCCGACACCGCCGATGGTGGTTTCGGTGGCGACTTTCCAACTCGGCGGCACATCGTAGGCCGCGCCACGGTCGGGGGAGGCGACGACCTGGTAGCCCTCGATGAGTGGCTTGCGGTCCGACGCGGCGCCCGAGGGGGAGGGGGAAGTCGTGCTGGGTTCGGTCTTTCCCGACGAGGTCGGACCGGGGGTGGTGGACAGGGCGCTGACCATCGACGGGGTGGCGCCCGTGGCGGTGGTCGGTGCGTCGTCGCCGCGGGTCAGCGCGACCGCGGTGATCGTGCCGCCGACCAGGAGCAGCGTCGCGACACCCGCCGCCGCCCAGATCACCGCTTTGCCGCCGGACTTGCGGCCGGGCGGGACGGGTTGGCCGTAGGACTGGATGCCTTGGTGCTCGAGCGGGGGGATTTCGCCGTACTGCGGCGGCTGCTGCCAACCCGGCGTGCCACCCCCGGTCGGAGCGGCCTGCCCCGCGGGTGCACCCCACGGCTGCTGACCGGGCTGGTGCGGACCGCCGGCACCCCACTGCGGTGGGGGAGCGCCCCACTGACCCGGAGGCTGTTGTCCGGCAAGAGGGTTCATCCCGGGCTGCCACTGCTGGTTCGAAACCGGTTGTCCAGCGGCCGGGTTGGACGCGGGGCCGGGATGAACCGGTCCGCCCGGCGGGGGACCTCCGGCGTGCCACTGCCGACCAGCAGGCTGTTGTCCTACCGAAGGATTCGAGCCGGGGTGCCATGGTTGATCCGAACCCGGCTGCCCGACAGACGGATTCGCTCCGGGCCAGGGTGACGGCTGACGGAGCTGGGTGAGGTCAGCCTGTCCTGGCGGCGGAACCTGTTGTCCAGCAGGAGGGTTGGCGGCACTCTGCCAATCCTGCGGACCCGCCGGTGCCCACGAGGTCGGCTCCGGAAGGCCGGGAGGTGGGCCGGATCCGTCCCAACGCAGGGTCGGGGGGAGGCCGGTGCTCCCCGGCGTCCACACCGCAGTGGGATCAGGTGCGCCCGGATTCGGTTGCCCTGTGGTCGGCTCCGGCGAACCCGGCCGCTGCCACTGCGAGTCGGGCTGGTTCGGTGCGCCCGGCCCGCCGTGGACGGTCGGGTCGTCGGGCCGGTCGTCGGATCCACTGCTCACGGTCGTCTCCTGGGACACCTCAATGACACTCCTCGTTCGGAGCCAGACCCTAGCGGGCGACGGCCTCCGAGGTCGAAATGCCGAAACCGGCGTCGGCGGAGGGCCGCTTGGGCTGGGCGCCGACCAACGTGAGCAACGTGGCCTCGGGCCGGCAGCAGAAGCGGTAGGGCGCCCACGGGGAGGTGCCGATTCCCGCCGAGACGTGCAGCTGGGTGTGCTCGCCCCACTGGGAGGCGCCCTTCACCCGGGACTTGTCGATCCCGCAGTTGGTGACCAACGCGCCGTAACCGGGAACGACCAGCTGCCCGCCGTGCGTGTGACCGGCCAGCACCAGGTCGTAGCCGTCTTCGGCGAAGCGATCGAGCACGCGCGGCTCGGGCGAATGGGTGACACCGATGCTCAGCTGAGCAAGCTGGTTCGGCGCGCCTGCGACCGTGTCGTAGCGGTCGCGCTGCAGGTGCGGATCGTCGACGCCGGCACTGGCGATGCGAATGCCCGCCACCTCGAGGTCGCGCCGGGTGTGGGTCAGGTCGAGCCAGCCGCGTTCGGTGAATGCCGCGCGCAGGTCCTTCCACGGCAGCGGATCACCATAGACGCGGCGATGATCTTTCTTGAAATACTTCAGCGGATTCTTCGGGACCGGCGCGAAATAGTCATTCGAACCGAACACGAACAAGCCTGGTCGGGCCAGCAGCGCACCGAGGGATTGCACCACGGCGGGCACGGCCTTGGGATGGGAAAGATTATCGCCGGTATTCACGACCAGGTCGGGTTCGAGCCGGTCGAGTTCGCGCAGCCACTGCTGTTTGAGCTGCTGCCCCGGCATCATGTGCAGGTCGCTGACGTGCAGAATGCGCAACGTCGGCGACCCGGGCGCGAGCACCGGCATCGTGGCCTCGCGCAGGACGAACGCGTTCCGTTCGATCAGCGTGGCGTAGCCGATCCCTGCGACGGCGGCCCCGGCGGCTCCCAACGCGGTTCGGCGGACAGCGGACGTCGAGATAACGGGCATTTGCCCAGCATAGGCGACCCCCTCCCGGATCGGCGCGTGTGTTTCCGCACAAACGGTCGGAATTTTCTCGGCCCGCCCGATTCTGGACTGCGCGGGAGGGACTACGAAGGGAAGAGTTACCGCGCACCGGCGCGAAGGCGGTCGCGAAGGAAATGTGATGGGCCTGCGCAGAGCGAACGACTACGGTAAACCGCATGTCGGAACTGAAAGCCAAGCTGCGCGCGGATATGACCTCCGCGATGAAAGCCAAGGACAAACTGCGTCTCGCGACCCTGCGGATGCTGCTCGCCGCTATCCAGAACTCCGAGGTCTCCGGTACGGAGGCGCGCGAACTCTCCGATACCGATGTCATGGCGCTGTTGCAGAAGGAAGCGAAGAAGCGCAACGAGGCGGCCGTGATCTACGAGCAGAACGGTCGCGGCGAACTGGCCGCGAACGAGCGCGCCGAGGAACAGATCATCGAGGAGTACCTGCCGACCCAGCTCGACGAGGCAGAGGTGGCCCAGGTCGCCGATACCGCGATCGCCCAGGTCGCCGAGCAGCTCGGTGAGCGGCCGGGGATGAAGCAGATGGGTCAGGTCATGAAGGTCGCCACGGCGCTCGCCGACGGCAAGGCCGATGGTTCGCGCCTGTCCGCCGCGGTCAAAGCCAGGCTCTGAAACCGACAATGGCCGCTGTCCGAATCGGACGGCGGCCATTGTCGTGTGATCAGCGCGGCACCGGGATGGGGATCGGTGGCAGGCGCGGAATCTGCGGCAGCCCCGGCATCACCGGTGCGGGCGCGGCGGGCGGGGGAGTGGTCGGCGCGGGCACGCGGACGGAGCCGTCACTGATGTAGATCGTGACCACCGAGCCCGGAATGGCCGAGCCGTTCGGCGAACTGCCCATCACCGTGCCCTTGGCCTGCGAACCGGCACCGGTCACCGCCGAGACCTGGAAGCCCGCGCCGGACAGGATCGAGGTGGCCTCGCCCTGCGACTTGCCCGCGACATCGGGGACCTGGGAGTTGTTCGCGCCACGGACGTACTTGTCGTCCACCGGCGGTAGGCTCGGCGGCGGATACCGGTCCATCAGCGGCTTGATGGCGTTGAACCAGGTGCGGGCCGGTTCGTTACCGCCGAACAGGCCGGAGGCGTCACTGGCCCCACAGTTGCGCAGCGGGAACGAGCAGATCTCGCCGGGGGTCGGGCTGTCGCCGTAGACGTAGACCGACGAGGCCAGCGAGTTGGTGAAGCCGAGGAACGCCGAGGAGCGGTGGCTCTCGGTGGTACCCGTCTTGCCCGACATCGGCGCGGCCCAACCCGCGGCACGCGCTGCGCCCGCGGCGGTACCGCTGGTGTCGTCCTTGCTCATCGCGTTGGCGAGGGTGTTGGCCAGACCGGGGTCGACCACCTGCTCGCAGGCCTGCTGGGTGAGCGGGACGGTCTTGCCACTGCGGTCGACGACTTCCTTGATGGGCGAAGGCGGGCACCATTTGCCGCCCGAGCCCAGCGTGGCGGCCACATTCGTCAGCTCGAGCGGGTTGATCGCGAACGGGCCGAGGGTGAACGAGCCCATGTTGTTGTTCTTGATGTGGTCGGCCAGGCTCGTGTTGCCGTGGCCGGAGGTGCCGGGTTCGGTGTAGGACCGCATGCCGAGGCGCACCGCCATGTCCACCGCGGCCGAGACCCCCACGTCCTGGATCATCTTCACGAACGTGGTGTTGGGCGAGGTCGCGAGCGCGTCGGTCACCGACATCGATCCGGGGTAATTGCCCGCGTTCTTGACACACCACGAGTCGGCCGGGCAACCCGGTGAGTTCGAGTAGCCCATGCCCCTGGCCGCGTAGGTACTCGGCACGTCCACCTGTGCGGCGATGCCGAGGCCCTTCTCCATCGCGGCGGCGGTGGTGAACAGCTTGAAGATCGAGCCGGCGCCGTCACCGGCCATCGAGTAGGGCTGGCCGAGCAGCGTCTCGTTGGCGTCGCGGTTGAGGCCGTACGTGCGGCTCGACGCCATCGCGAGCACGGGGTGCGAATCCTGACCCGGCGCGACCACCGACATGACCTCGGCGATGTTGTCGAGGTTGGGGTCGGCCTGCTCGTTCACCGAACGCTTCACCGATTCCTGCAGCACCGGATCGAGGGTGGTCCTGATCAGGTAGCCGCCCTTGTCGATCTGCTCGCGGCTGATCCCGGCCTCGGCCAGGTACTGCAGCGCGTAGTCGCAGAAGAAGCCCTTGTCGTTGGCGGAGATGCACCCGCGCGGCAGGCCCTTGGGCTCGGGCAGCACGCCCAGCGGTTCGGCCTTGGCCTTGCGGAACTCCTCCGCCCGGTGCGGGATGTTCTGGATCAGCGTGTCGAGCACGGTGTTGCGGCGGTCGGTCACGCCCTGGACGTTGGTGTACGGGTTCAGCTTGGAGCTGGACTGCACCATGCCCGCCAGCATCGCCGACTGCGTGATGTCGAGCTGGGACGCGTCGATGCCGAAGTAGGTCTGCGCGGCGTCCTGGATGCCGTAGGAACCGTTACCGAAGGGCACCAGGTTCAGGTAGCGGGTGAGGATCTCGTCCTTGCTCAGCTCGCGGTCGAGCGTGAGCGCCATCCGGATCTCGCGCAGCTTGCGCGCCGGGGTCGTCTCGATCGCGGCGCGGCGTTCGGCGTCGGTCTTGGCGACCACGAGCAGGTTGAAGTTCTTCACGTACTGCTGGTCCAGGGTCGAGGCACCCTGCTGCACCGCGCCGGAGGACGTGTTGGTGAGGAACGCGCGCAGCGTGCCCTGCCAGTCCACGCCCTTGTGATCGGCGAAGCGCTTGTCCTCGATGGACACGATCGCCAGCTTCATGTTGTTGGAGATGCGATCGCTGGGCACCTCGAAGCGACGTTGCTCGTAGAGCCACGCCAGCGGCGCGCCGTTCGCGTCGACCATGGTCGACACGGCGGGGACAGTGCCCTCCACCAGTTCGGCGGAGACATTGTCGACGGCGTCGGCGGCGCGGTTGGAGATGAACCCGAATCCACCGGCCAGGGGGAACAGCAGCCCAGCGACAAGCACGGCGGCCAGCGCGCAGCTGCCGGCCAGCCTCGCAAGCGTTTGAGTGATCGGCACGAGCCCCAGCCTAAAGGGTGCGGCCGCAGCCGCGTTCCTCAGTCTTTTCCCGCACGGCCGCGGCGATTGCGGAGCTACGTCGGGAGGGCGGCGCGGAGAGGTTCACGGCCGTGCTGCGCGACGTGAAATGTCCGGGTGGTGCCAGGGGGGTTGCTCGGGCGTGTCAACAAAATGATCACATCGGCGTGTCGCGACCGGCCACGCCGGTGATCAGCACTACTGCCCGCTTCTGGCCCGATTTGAATGGACGGCCGTACCAAAAAATCGGGGGGTGGTCTTGCGTAACCGCCATACCTTTACCTAGATTGAGAACCCAGTGTGATAGAGCTAACACTCAAAGTGGAATGTGGTGCGGACCGCAGCGGTAGTTGGGTTGCTGTGATCCGCGCTCGCGATTCTGGAGCGCCGCACAACGGTGTTCGGACTGCAAAGGGGCACATCAAATGCACATCACAACCCCCATCGCTCGACTGGATGTAGAGCAGGCCGAGGCAAGGATCGCTTGGGTTGCCCAGGCGCGATGCAAGGAAGTGGACCCTGATCAGCTGTTCGTTCGCGGTGCGGCTCAGCGCAAGGCGGCAACGATCTGCCGTCACTGCCCGGTGCTGATGCAGTGTGGTGCCGATGCGCTCGACAACCGGGTCGAGTTCGGTGTGTGGGGCGGGATGACCGAGCGGCAGCGACGTGCGCTGCTCAAACAGCATCCCGACGTGACCTCGTGGGCGGAGTTCTTCAATGCCCAGAGGCAGCACCAGGTGGCGATCTAGCAGGCGAGACCGGACCGTTATCACACACGGCGCCGAGACCGCGGGGTTTGCGGAATCGGCGCCGTTCGTCGGTGTTACCGGATTGTGAGCTATAGCGGATTTGTCTGAATCGATCAGGCGGAAGCCGGGGTTCCGGCCAGCTGATCGCCGACGGCACGCAGTGCTTCCAGGTCGGATACCTCGAAGGGCAGCGCCGTCACCGAGACGATCTTCACGCGCGGATGCGCGCCGGTGAAACGATGCAGCAGCCGTCGCTCCCTGGCCGCCGTCGACACCCGATCGGCGTGGATGCGCAGCACCGACGCGGTGAGCGGGTCGGAATCGGCCAACTGGTCCGCCGCGGTCAGCGCGTGGTCACCGGACAGCCCCGACAGCGTGGGGTGCGTCCGGTTCAGCACCAGGCCGGCCAGCGGCATCTGCTCGGTCGAGAGCCGGTCGACGAAGAACGACGCCTCGCGCAGCGCGTCCGGCTCGGGCGCCGCGACCACCAGGAAGTGGGTGCCCGGCTGCGACAGCATCGCGAAGGTGCGCTCGGCGCGGTCCTGGAATCCACCGAACAGCGATTCCAGCGACTGCAGGAACGTCGAGGCGTCCTTGAGCAGCTGCCCGCCGACGATGGTCGACACCCCCCGCATCGCCAGGCTCATCGCTCCGGTGACGATCCGGCCGACGCCACGCCCCGGCGCCATGATCAACCGGATCATCTTGCCGTTGAGGAACGTGCCGAGCCGCTTGGGCGCGTCGAGGAAGTCCAGCGCGTTGCGCGAGGGCGGAGTGTCGACCACGATCAGGTCCCACTCCTTGCGCGCGGCCAGCTGGCCGAGCTTCTCCATCGCCATGTACTCCTGGGTGCCACCGAACGACGACGCCACCGTCTGATAGATCGGATTGGCGAAGATCTGCTCGGCCTTGTCCGCGCTGGTGTGCTCGAGCACCATGTCGTCGAAGGTGCGACGCATGTTCAGCATCATCGCGTGCAACTCGCCGGGCACCTCGGGACCGAGTTCGACGCGCTGCGGTGAGTTGTCCAGCGCGGCCACACCCAGCGACTGCGCCAGCCTGCGTGCCGGATCGATGGTCAGCACCACCACTTTGCGCCCCGATTCGGCCGCTCGCAGCGCGATCGACGCCGCGGTGGTGGTCTTGCCGACTCCGCCGGACCCGCAGCACACGATCACCCGGGCCTGCGGGTCGGCGATGATCTGCGAAACATCCAGCGCAGGCGGGGTGGAAACGTGCTCGCTCATCGGACTCCCTGCGCGGATAGCTGTTCGGCCAATTCGTAGAGGCCGCCCAGGTCGATGCCGTCGCCGAGGGCGGGCAGCGACAACTGGGGGACATCGATCTGCGCCAGTTCGACGGCACTCGCGTTCTGCGCGGTGAGCACGGTCGCGTGGTCGACTGTTTCGGCGATCAGGCCGTCGAAGTCCGGTTCGGACAGGGTGATTCCGGCCTTCGCCAGGCCGGCGGCGACGGCGGCGGTGTCGAGTTCGCCCGCCACGGCCACGTCGCGCTGGGTCGGGTCGAGTGCGGCGGTGGCCGCCCGGTTGACGATCACCGTGCCGATCCGCAGATCGTCGGCGGTGAGCTCGGCGATCGCGTCGGCGGTCTCCTGCACCGGCAGCGCCTCGAGCAGCGTCACCAGGTGGATCATCGTCTGATCGGAGTGCAGCAGCGAGGACACGCCCTCGGCCTGCGAGGCGATCGGGCCGCCCTTGGCGATCTCGGCCATGGCCGTGGTCACGTCGAGGAAGCCGGCGATCCGGCCCGTCGGCGGCGCGTCGACGACGATGTCGTCATAGGCGGGCTTGCCGTCCTTGCCGACCCGGACCACGCATTCTTTGATCTTGCCGGTGAGGATCACATCGCGCAGGCCCGGCGCGATCGTGGTGACGAACTCGATGGCGCCCATCCGGCGCATCGCCCGGCCCGCGAAGCCGAGGTTGTAGAACATGTCGAGGTACTCGAGAAACGCGTACTCGATGTCGAGTGCCAGCGCCGTGACCTCGCCACCGCCGTCGGCGCTGGCGATATGGGTCTCGGTGGGTGGCAATGGTGGCCGGTCGAACAACTGCGCGATGGACTGGCGGCTCTCGACCTCGACCAGCAGCACTTTGCGTCCCCCCGCGGCGAGCGCGAGGGCGAGTGCGGCCGAAACGGTCGACTTGCCGGTGCCCCCCTTGCCGGTCACATAGTGCAAGCGCGCTTTGGCCGCGCGCTGTGGCCATCCGGTCGACGGCTCGGGAACCGACGAAACCGGCTCTACTGTTGGTGCTCCCACGTGGCCGAGCCTATAACCCGTTTCGCCCAGCCGTTCGGGGTGAGCCCTAAACTCACACCATGAGTGAAGTCACCCTGTGGGAGTACGCGACCGTGCCGCTGTTGACGCACGCGACCAAGCAGATCCTCGACCAGTGGGGGTCCGACGGCTGGGAGCTGGTTTCGGTGCTGCCCGGACCGACCGGCGAACAGCACGTCGCCTACCTGAAGCGGCGGAAGTAATCGTGGCCACCGCGTGGAAGGACGCGCTCGACCGGCTCGGTGTCACGCTGCCGCCGGTCGCCGCGCCTGTCGCGGCCTACATCCCCGCCGTGCGCACCGGTTCGCTGGTGTACACCTCCGGCCAACTGCCCTTCGTCGACGGTGAACTGTCGGCGGTCGGCAAGGTCGGGGCCGAGGTGGACGTGGAGCAGGCCAAGGAGGCCGCTCGGCTGTGCGCGCTCAACGCGCTCGCGGCCGTGCACGATCTGGTCGGGCTCGACCAGGTGGTACGGATCGTGAAGGTCGTCGGTTTCGTCGCCTCGGCGCCGGGATTCGGTGATCAGCCGATCGTGATCAACGGCGCGTCGGAATTCCTCGGTGAGGTCTTCGGCGAGGCGGGCGTGCACGCGCGCTCGGCGGTCGGGGTCTCGGAACTGCCCAAGAACACTCCCGTCGAAGTGGAATTGATCGTCGAGGTCGGATAGGCAGCCGTCATGGCACTGGAACATCCCGCGTACGGCCAGGTCAGGCAGGTCACCGCGACGGCATCGGTCCTGCTGGCCGACAACCCCGGCCAGATGACGCTCGACGGAACCAACACCTGGCTGTTGCGCGGCCCGGACAGCGACGCGTTCGTGGTCGTCGATCCGGGACCGAAGGACAAGAAGCACACCGCCGACATCGTCGAGGCCACCGGCGGCCGGATCGCGCTGACCCTGATCACCCATCACCACCCCGATCACACCGGCGGCATCGATCACCTGGTGAAAGCCACCGGGACGCCGGTGCGTGCGGTGGACCCGAAGTACCTGCGCGGTGCGGTCGAGCCGTTGGCCGACGGTGAGGTGATCGAGGCCGCCGGCCTGCGGATCACGGTGCTCGGCACACCGGGGCACACCACCGATTCGGTGAGCCTGCTGCTCGACGACGCGGTGGTCACCGGTGACACCGTCCTCGGCCGTGGCACCACGGTGCTCGAATCCGCGCCGGGCGCGCTGGCAGGCTTCCTCGCGTCACTTCAGAAGCTGCGAGAGCTGGGCGCGGGCAAGGCGCTACTGCCCGCGCACGGGCCAGATCATGCCGATGCGGCACCGGTGGTGCAGTACTACCTCGACCATCGGCGCGAGCGGCTCGACCAGGTGCGGGCCGCGCTGGACGAACTCGGTTCCGACGCGGGCGCTCTCGCCGTGGTCCGCAAGGTCTACGCCGATGTGGACAAGCGGTTGTGGCCCGCTGCGCGCAGTTCCGTGCGGGCGCAGCTGGAATATCTGCGGGCCGAACAGCACTGATCCGCACTCGATCGCCGTCAGCTCCGTCGGCGATCGAGCGCGTGTCCGGGCGAGAACGCGAACGTCCCGGCACGACGAAACCGCGATGGTGTGGACGAGGCCCTCTCCTCACGAGCCCACACGCAGACGCGGCCCCGCTGTACCGGGACGGCAGATGTTCGAACGTCAGCGGGCGCGACGTGCCAGACGCTCGGAGTCCGAGATCAGCACGCTCTTGCCCTCGAGGCGCAGCCATCCGCGATGAGCGAAGTCGGCGAGCGCCTTGTTGACGGTTTCCCGAGAAGCACCGACCAGCTGGGCGATCTCTTCCTGGGTCAGGTCGTGGGTCACGCGCAGCGCGCCCGCTTCCTGGGTGCCGAAGCGCTGTGCGAGCTGCAGCAGCGCCTTGGCGACGCGACCTGGCACGTCGGTGAAGATCAGGTCGGCGAGGTTGTTGTTGGTGCGGCGAAGGCGTCGTGCCAGCACGCGCAGCAGCTGCTCAGCGATCTCCGGGCGCTGATCGATCCACGACTTGAGAGCGTCGCGGTCCATCGTCACGGCGCGGACCTCGGTGACCGTGGTGGCGGTCGAGGTACGCGGGCCCGGGTCGAAGATCGACAGTTCACCGAACATGTCGGACGGACCCATGATGGTCAGCAGGTTCTCCCTGCCGTCCGGGGACCGTCGGCCGATCTTCACCTTGCCCGTCGTGATGATGTACAGCCGATCGCCGGGTTCGCCCTCGTTGAAGATGACGTGGCCGCGCGGAAAATCTACGGGCTGCAGCTGCTTGGCGAGCGCGGCCACCGCGGTGGGCTCGACGCCTTGGAAGATGCCTGCTCTGGCGAGGGCCTCGTCCACGAATGTGCTCCTTATGGGATATGGCTTGCGAACCTGGTCGAGCGAATCGACCAACCGCGCAGTCTACGCGGCATTCCGGCACCGCAGTGACAGACACCACGTAAAAAGTGGATTGCGCGACGTGCGCACACTGTGAATCGATCGTCAGTAGGCCCTGGCGACGGGAAAATGTCGGTCCGTCCCTGGCCCGGGTGTACAGCTCAACTTGCCCTGGCGACGTCCATTTCGGAGTCCCGGGAGCGGCGCTTGCGCACGCGCGCCACGGCGGCGGGCAGGCCGAGCTTCGTCAGCTCTTTCACTTCGGCGTTGCTTGCGTTGTCCAGGTACTGCTGAACCTCTTCGTCGGGTTCGAGAAGCTTTCGGAGCCGATTCTCGACCCGCTCCATCCCCAGCGCGAACAGCATCAACAGCACTGGGAAGAGCACCACAGCGAGTCCTTGCATGACAGGCAGTAAACACGGTCCAGGTCTCAGATGGAACACAGCGCCCAAACTGGCCGGGCAATGTTGTCGTAGTGGTTCCGTATGGTGAAGCAGTGCCCGTTTCCCCTGCCCCCGCCGCCGCAGGCGACGCCGATTCGGCCGCGGAAACGGCCGCCGCGCCCACCGGTATCACCGCTGCCCGCAAGCGCAAGAACCGTGCCATAGCTGCGGAAACGCGGACCGGGCTCGTGCGTCGCGCCCGCCGGATCAACCGCACGCTGGCCGAGGCGTTCCCCGGCGCGCACTGCGAGCTCGACTTCACCACTCCGCTGGAACTCGCCGTCGCGACGATCCTGTCGGCCCAGTGCACCGACGTGCGAGTGAACCTCACCACGCCCGCCCTGTTCGCGAAGTACCGCGGCGCGCAGGACTACGCGCAGGCCAACCGGGCGGAGCTGGAGGAATACATCAGGCCCACCGGCTTCTACCGGAACAAGACCAGCTCGCTGATCGGGCTCGGGCAGGCGCTGGTCGAGGAATACGACGGTGAATTGCCTCACACTCTGGCCGAATTGGTGAAATTGCCGGGGATCGGGCGCAAGACCGCCAACGTGATCCTCGGCAACGCGTTCGATGTGCCTGGCATCACCGTGGACACCCACTTCGGGCGGCTGGTGCGCCGCTGGAAGTGGACCGACGAGGAAGATCCGGTCAAGGTCGAGCACGCGGTCGGCGCGCTGTTCGAGCGCAAGGACTGGACGATGCTCTCGCACCGGGTGATCTTCCAGGGCAGGCGCGTGTGCCATGCCCGCAAACCGGCCTGCGGAGCGTGCGTGCTGGCCAACGATTGCCCCTCGTTCGGGCTCGGCCCGACCGATCCGGCGGTCGCCGCCGCGTTGGTGAAGGGGCCCGAGCGCGACCACCTGTTGAACATGGTCGGCCTGTGAGCGAACCTTCGCTGCTGCGGCGGCCCGCGTTGCGCTGGGCGCTCGCCGCGGTGATCTTGATCGCCGCGGCCACGGTGGCGTTGTGGCCCCGGGAAGGTTCCGAGTCCCCTGGCACGACGTCGCAGACATCGCCACAGACGTCGGGCGTGTCGGCCGAGCAGCGGGCGGCGGCGGGGCTCGAACCCTGCCCGCAGACGCGGGCTCCTGTCTCGGAGCCTTTGCCGACCACCGCGGCCCCGGCGCCATCGGTCACACCGAGCCGCCCGGCGATCGGAGCGGGCCCGTTGGCCGGGCTTCAGCTGACCTGTCTGGCCGACGGCCAGCCGACCGATCTGGCCGCGGCGCTGGCGGGAAAGCCCGCCCTGCTCAATCTGTGGGCCTACTGGTGCGGACCGTGCGCGATCGAGTTGCCCCACCTGCAGGAATTCGCGCGGCGGGCGGGCCCGGCACTCACCGTCATGACAGTGCACAGCGATCCAGAGGAAGCGAAGGCACTGTCTCGGCTGAGCGGGCTCGGCATCACGTTGCCCGGTGTCGAGGATCCGCAGGCCGCCGTGCGCGGCGCGGTCGGTGCGCCCGCTGTGCTGCCTGTTTCGGTGCTCGTGCGGGCCGACGGCACCATCGCGAGCGTGGAGGTGCGTACCTTTGCCGACGTGGCCGACATCGCGGATACGGTATCCGCGAAGCTCGGGGTCACGGTATGACAGAGGACGTGATGGTGGCGTGCGGATCGAAGGCGATGGCGTGAACGATGTAGCGAGGCTCGACGATTCTGCTGTTCCACCTTGGCTGCGCACCGCGATCAGATCCGGCGGCCCCGACGCCGACGACACCCTCGCTACCTCCCGCGCACTCCGCCGGGCCATGTCGATCACCGGCAAACCACGTCAGGCCGCGGTGCTCGTGTTGTTCGGCGGATCGCCGGAGCCCGACGAGAACGCTCCGGGCGGCCTGCCCGCGGACGCCGATGTATTGCTCACCCAGCGTGCCTCGACCATGCGCCAGCACCGCGGCCAGATCGCGTTCCCCGGCGGCGCCGCCGATCCCGGCGACGGCGGCCCGGTCGGCACCGCGCTGCGCGAGGCCGTCGAGGAAACCGGTCTCGACCCCGCGGGTGTCGAGCCGTTCGCGCTGCTGCCGAAGCTGTTCGTTCCGCCGTCGAAGTTCGACGTGACTCCGGTGCTCGGCTACTGGCGGGCACCCAGCGCCGTCCGAGTCGTCGATCAGGGCGAAACCGAGCGTGTTGTGCGTGTTCGGCTCGCCGAATTGCTCGATCCGGCACACAGATTCATGGTGCGTGGCAGTCTCGGCTACCAGAGCCCCGCGTTCCAGGTCGACGGCATGCTGGTGTGGGGACTCACCGGCGGTATCCTCGCCGGCATCATCAAATCCGCTGGGTGGGAACGAAACTGGGATCGGGGCGACGTGCGTGACCTGGAGAGCTCGCTGGCTGCGGTCGGAATGACCCTGTGAGCGAACGTAGCGAGCGGCAGATCGGCGCAGGGGTCATGCTGGAGCAGAGCGTCGGCGAGGTGGAAGTATGAGCGCCTCGGTATGGCTCGATATCGCGGTGGTGCTGATCGCGCTGGTCGCGGCGTCCACCGGTTGGCGGCAAGGCGCGGTGGCCTCGGCGCTGGCGTTCTTCGGCGTCGCGCTCGGCGCGGTCGCCGGCATCCTGATCGCCCCGCACATCCTCCAACACCTCAGTGAGGGGCGCAGCCGGGTACTCGGCGGCATCCTGTTGATCGTGCTGCTGGTGATCGTCGGCGAGGTCGCGGGCATGGTGCTCGGCCGCGCCGCGCGCACCAGCATTCGCCAGCCTGTCGCGCGCGGTGTGGACAGCGTCGTCGGCGCGGTGCTGCAGGCGGTGACCGTGTTGGTCGCGGCCTGGCTGCTCGCGTTGCCACTGGCCACCGCGTCTCAGCCGGCCGTCGCCGCCGCGATCAACGGGTCGAAGGTTCTCGCCGACGTCAACTCGGTCGCGCCGGAGTGGCTGCGCAAGGTTCCCAACGAATTCTCCAGGCTGCTCGACACTTCCGGGCTGCCCGATGTGATCGGCCCGTTCGGCCGAGCGCCGATCGCCGCCGTCGAACCGCCGGATCCCTCGGTCCTGGCGAGTCCGGTAGCGGCTTCGCTACAGCAGAGCGTGCTGCGTATTCGCGGCACGGCACCCAGTTGCCAGCGTGCGCTCGAGGGTTCGGGCTTCATCGTCGCCCCGGAACGGGTGATGACCAACGCGCACGTGGTGGCGGGCACCAACGCGGTGTCGGTCGATACCGCCCGCGGCCCACTCGACGCCACGGTGGTGCTGTTCGATCCGTCCAAGGACATCGCGGTGCTGGCCGTGCCGGGGCTCACCGCTCCCGTCCTGAACCAGGCCCCCGAGCCCGCGACTTCGGGCGAGAGCGCGATTGTGCTCGGTTACCCCGGTGGTGGGCCGTACACGGCCAGTGCGGCCCGTGTCCGCGAGACCCTCGACCTCACCGGCCCGACCATCCACCGTGACGGCACCGTCGAGCGTGAGGTGTACACCGTCCGCGGCCAGGTCCGCGCGGGCAACTCCGGTGGCCCACTGGTCGACTCCGAGGGACAGCTGCTCGGCGTGGTCTTCGGCGCGGCCGTCACCGACGACGACACCGGTTATGTCCTCACCCTGAACGAGGTCGCGACCGAACTGGCGTCCGCCGCCCCGAGCAGCGCTCCGGTGAACACGGGCGCCTGCGTACTGAGCTGAGCTGGATCGTCCCGGGTGGCTCACCGTTGCCCGGGACGATCCACGTGCGGCGCCCGGGAGTGCGGTGAGATCCGACCGCGGGGATCGAATCGGCGTGCGACAGGTGTCGCGGAGTTCGGATCAGATCTGATCGCCGTGCGAGCGGCTCAGGGCGACACCAGGTCGTCGTGGGGTGAGCCGTTCACGCCGTTCTGCTCGCGCCAGCGCGTGGTCAGCACCTCGTTGACCTTGCCGGGGTTCTCCTGGTGCGCGTAGTGCCCGGCGCGCGGAATCGACACCAGTGTCCGATTCGGTGACCACGTCCGGCCACGATGGAACGTGGCGTCCAGCAGATAGGGATCGTGCTCACCCCGCAGCATCAGGACCGGGATGTCGATCGGCGTGCGCATGGTGGCCATGAACCGCTTGCCGTCCGGCCGCCACTGACTGCGAAACGCCCAGCGCTGATACTCCAGCGCACTGTGCGCGGCACCGGGGATCCGGATGGCATGCCGCATCCGCGCCGCGGTCTCGACGAATTCCGCGCTCCGCGACCAGGATCCATCGACCCGATCGCGCAGCAGCCGCTCCACCTCGGCCCCGCCACGGCGGGTGAGCAGGTTTTCGGGGTAGCGCGGCAGCTGATACCGCAGGAAATCGGGCAGCCAGGTCGCCCGTTGCGCCGGATCGCGCAGCACGGAGCTCTTCAACGCGGCCGGGTGCGGTGAGCTCACCAGCGCGATCGAGCGGACCAGTCGCGGATGCAGCACCGCGGTGGCCCAGCAGACCAGCCCACCGTCGGCATGCCCGACGAGCGTGGCCTCGGTGTGCCCCAACGCCCGGATCAGTCCGGCGATGTCGCCGGCGAGGGTCCAGCCGTCATAGCCGCGCGGCGGTTTGTCGGTGTCGCCGTAGCCGCGCAGGTCGACGGCGACGGTGCGATACCCGTGGTCGGCGAGCGCGGTCAGCTGATGCCGCCACGACCACCAGAAATCGGCGAAACCGTGCAGCAAGAGCACCAGGGGCGCCTCGGAGCGGTCCGGACCGTCGGCTTCGACGACATGGAATCGGATTCCGTTGGCGTGCACGTCCCGGTGGGTCCACGGTCCGTCGAAACGGACGCTGGAGGGATCCGGGAATGAATTGGACGACACGCCGATCGAGCCTAGTGGGCGGGTCCGGCTGTTGCGACCGGGCCCGCCCGGCGCGTCATCGGTTGCTCGACTTCTCCAGCGACGTGGTGCCCGCGCCGCGTGATCCGAGGGCCGCGTGCGAGTCGGCCGCGTCGCGGTGGGTGAACGCGGCGGGCAGCACCTCGGCGGTCTGCTTGAGCGAGCCGATCGTCTTCTCCGGCGCGCGCACCTTCCGTACCTTGAGCCACCCGAGCAACGCCAGCACAACAGTGGTGAGCACCATCAGCAGGAACACGATCAGGAACGCGGCCCAGCGCCACAGCCACATGTCGAGCAGCTCGGCGAGGAAGAAGAAGAAAAAGAACGAGCTGAACAGCAGCACCGTCAGCGCGAGGATGAAGAAGACGCTGCCCGTGAGCCCCTTCTTGATCTCGCCGGTGACCTCGGCCTTGGCCAGCGCCACCTCGGCGCGCACAAGCGTCGACATCTGTTCGGTGGCATCGCGCACGAGGCTGCCGATGCTCGCCGATCCGGGCGGATTGGCGTCGGTCAACGGGATCGAAGTGACCGTCCGACCGTCGTTTCCGCCTTGGGTGTAACTCACTTCGTCGACCCTTCTCCCTGTGGTAACTGGTCTGCATCGCGGCGCGCCTGGTGCACACGTCCTCGGCGCAACAGTAGCGCCGATCCGATCAGCGATGCTGCCATCGAGGTCACCAGAACGGCGGCCTTCGCGAGATCGATGGCATCGGAGCCGACGCCGGCGAGCGCGAGTTCCGCCACGAGAAGGCTAACGGTGAACCCGATCGCGCCGAGTACCGACAGGGCGAACATGTCGCGATACTCCAGTCCGGCTGGGCGTTTCGCCAACCCGAGCCGGATCGCGACCCAGCTCACCCCGAAGATCCCGATGGTTTTGCCGAGCAGGAGCCCGAGGATGATCGCCAGCGCGAGCCGGTCGGTGAACAGCGAGCCGAACACCGCACTGTTGAGCGGCACACCCGAGGCGAACAACGCGAACAACGGCACGCAGAATCCGGCCGAGATCGGTTGCACCACATGCTCGAGGTGTGTCGCGGGCGCGGTCTTCTCGCCCGGATCCTTGCGAACCCTGGTGAGCAGCCCGAGTGCGACACCGGCCAGCGTCGGGTGGATGCCGGCCTCGTGCAGCGCGTACCAGCACACCAGCGCGACCGGAATGTAGAACAGCGGCGTATGCAGTCGCAGCTTCTGTGCCAGCGCCCACGCGCCACAGCAGGCGATGGCGGCGGCGAGCCACAGTAGCGACAGCGAGGCAGTGAAGAGCACCGCGATGAGAACGATCGCGAGCAGGTCGTCGACCACGGCCAGGCTCAACAGGAACACACGCGCGCTGGCGGGGATTCGCGATCCGGTCATCGCGAGGATCGCGAGGGCGAACGCGATGTCGGTGGCCACGGGAATCGCCCAGCCGGTGTCCATGCCTGGCACTCCGTGCCCAACCGCCAGGGCGATCGCGGCCGGGGTCACCACGCCGCCCACCGCGGCGATGATCGGCAGCGCGGCCCGTTTCGGATCGGCCAGCTCGCCCACCGCGAACTCGCGTTTGAGCTCGAGCCCGGCGACGAAGAAGAAGATCGCCAGCAACCCGTCCTTGGCCCAGTCGGCCAGGGTGAGGTCCAGATGCAGCGCGGAGATGGCGAGGCGGGTATCGATCATCGTCTGATAACTCGCGCCCCAGGGCGAATTGACCCAGATCAGCGCCACCGCCGCGGCGACGAGAAGCAGCGCACCGCCGATCGTCTCGGTGCGAAGGTAACGAGTGAGTTCGGAGCGGACGCGCGTGATCAAGGGCAGGCCTTTCGGCAGGGGTCGACGGGGCTGCGGACGCTCATCCCCATTCTTGTCGGTGATTCACGACCGCATGCCGACCAGACTTCCCGGCACACCTCGAACGCGATCCTAACCGATCCGGCCGGTGGCACTAGGTGTCACCGGCCGGGGTCGATCAGTTACCGCCGGTGCGTATCGCCTCGAAAACGCCGGGATCCACCAGCGTCGAGGTATCGCCGAGTTCGCGTCCCTCGGCCACGTCACGCAGCAGTCGGCGCATGATCTTGCCGCTGCGCGTTTTGGGCAGCTCCGGCACGATGTGGATCTCGCGAGGCTTGGCGATGGGGCTGATCTCGGTGGACACCGCCGCCTTCAGTTCGGCGACGAGCTCCGGGCTCGCCGACGCCGCGGCCTCACCGGTGAGGATGACGAACGCGACGATGCCCTGCCCGGTGGTCGCGTCCGTGGCGCCGACCACCGCCGCCTCGGCGACGGCCGGATGCCCCACCAGCGCGGACTCGACTTCAGCGGTGGAGATCCGATGTCCGGAGACGTTCATGACGTCGTCGACCCGGCCGAGCACCCACAGGTCGCCGTCGGCGTCGAGCTTGGCGCCGTCGCCCGCGAAGTACCACCCCTGCTCGGCGTAGCGCTCCCAGTAGGTGGTCCGGTAGCGATCCATATCGCCCCAGATGCCGCGCAGCATCGACGGCCAGGGCTTGTCCAACACGAGGTATCCGTTGGCCTCGGTCTCCCCGAGCTGCACCGGCTTGCCCTCTTCGTCGACCACCGTCGCGGAGATGCCGGGCAGCGGGCCCATCGCGGCGCCGGGCTTGGTGGCGGTGACGCCGGGCAGTGGGGAGATCATGATGGCGCCGGTCTCGGTCTGCCACCAGGTGTCGACGATCGGAGTCTTGTTCGCGCCGAAGACTTCTCGGTACCAGCGCCAGGCTTCGGGGTTGATGGGTTCGCCGACGGAGCCGAGCAGTCGTAGGGTGCTCAGGTTGTGGGCGTCGGGGATCTCGCGGCCCCATTTCATGAAGGTGCGGATCAGGGTGGGCGCGGTGTAGTAGATGGTGACGCCGTATTTTTCGATGATCTGGAAGTGGCGGTGTTCGTCGGGGGAGTTGGGGGTGCCCTCGTAGACGACTTGGGTGGCGCGGTTGGCGAGGGGGCCGTAGACGATGTAGCTGTGTCCGGTGACCCAGCCGATGTCGGCGGTGCACCAGTAGACGTCGTGTGCGGGTTTGTGGTCGAAGACGTTGTGGTGGGTGTAGGCGGTTTGGGTGAGGTAGCCGCCGGTGGTGTGGAGGATGCCTTTGGGTTTTCCGGTGGTGCCGGAGGTGTAGAGGATGAACAGGGGGTGCTCGGCGGGGAAGGGTTGGGCCTTGTGGGAAGGCGAAGCGACAGCGACGGTTTCGTGCCACCACAGGTCGCGCCCGTCGGTCCACGGCACCTCGGTGCCGACCCGGCGCACCACGAGCACGTGCTCCACCGACGACGGCACGTCACCCTTGGCGGACAGCGCCTCGTCGACGGCGTCCTTGAGCGGTGCGGGCTTACCGCGGCGCCACTGGCCGTCGGTGGTGATGATCAACCGGGCCTGCGCATCGTCGACCCGCTGACGCAGCGCGCTCGGCGAGAAGCCCGCGAACACCACCGAGTGGGTGAGTCCCAGGCGCGCGCACGCCAGCATCGCCACGATCGCCTCGGGCACCATCGGCATGTAGACGGCCACGCGATCGCCTGCCACCAGCCCGAGCTCGGTCAGGTAGTTGGCCGCCCGCGAGACTTCCTCCAGCAGTTCGCGGTAGGTGATGGCGCGGGAGTCGCCCGGTTCGCCCTCCCAGTGGATAGCGACCTGGTCGCCGTGCCCGTCGATGACATGACGGTCGACGCAGTTGTAGGCGACGTTGAGTTCACCGTCGCCGAACCAGCGCGCGACCGGCGCGTCGGTCCAGTCGAGTACCTCGGTGAAGGGTTTGTGCCAGTGCAGCCGGTTGGCCTGTTCGGCCCAGAAGCCGTCGCGGTCGGTCTCGCCACGGCCGTAGAGCGCGGCGTCCGCGTTGGCGGCGGCGGCGAATTCCGCACTCGGCGGAAACGAGTCCTGGTGTCCTGCAGCAGTTTCGGTCACGTCGGTTCAGCCTCACATGCCTGGTGCGGTCGGGTCGGTCACCGGGGTGCGGCCCGGCTGTCTCGACACTAGTCAACAGACCCGCGTGCGGGTGGCTCGTTGTCGCGGCGATGTTTCGCGGCGGTCAACGGGGCTGGTTCATCCGATGACTTCGCGGACAGACCGGCCGGTCGCGGGCTATCGTTTTTACTCAACGGTTCAGCTGATGGTTCCCGATATTTGTTCATATATTTCTGCCGAGGGCGAGGGCTCGGCAATTTTTCCTGCGTTTCCAGCGAGTAACCGTATCGATACAGGCGAAGTGAATATGGCTCGGATCGCTGAAAAATCCAGCCGGAGCCGCTAACCTCCGACCGTTAGCCACGGAAATTGACCCGGGAGAGAGCGTTGAGATTCATCAAAGTGACCGCGCTGGTCGCGGCGGGACTGGTGGCCACAAGCCTCGGTCTCACCGCGTGCTCGTCCGACGACAGTCTTGATTCGAGCATCGTCACCACCAATGCGGGTGAGCCACAGAATCCGTTGGTGCCCAGCAATACCAACGAGAACATGGGTGGGCGCGTTGTCGACCGTTTGTTCGCCGGGCTGAAGTACTACGACGCCAGCGGTGAGGCCCACGACGAGATGGCCGAGAAGATCGAGACGACCGATCGCAAGTCGTACAAGATCACCATCAAGCCGAACTGGAAGTTCACCGACGGCACAACGGTGACCGCGAAGTCGTTCGTCGACGCGTGGAACTACGGCGCACTCGCCGACAACGCGCAGCTGCAGAGTTACGTATACAGCCCCATCGCCGGTTTCGACGAGGTGAGCGCCGAAAATCCGACCGTCAAGACGATGTCGGGCTTGAAAGTCATCGACGACCGTACGTTCACCGTCGAATTGAAGTCGCCTTCGATCGACTTCGAGAGTGCGCTCGGCTACGCGCCGTTCTATCCGCTGCCCGACGCCGCTTTCAAGGATATGAAGGCTTTCGGTGAGAAGCCGATCGGCAACGGTCCTTACGCATTCGGCTCGTGGGAACACAACGTCAAGATCGATCTCACGCCCAACCCGGATTACCCCGGTGGTCGACCGGCCAAGAACAAGGGCCTGCGATTCGTGATGTACCAGTCCTACGACACCGCTTACGCGGATCTCCAGGCTGGAAATCTCGACACGCTCGACACCATTCCCGACAGCGCGATCACCACCTACCAGAGCGATCTCGGCGACCGCGCGATCACCAAGCCGACCGCGCAGAACCAGCACATCGGCATCCAGGCCACCGTGCCGCATTTCGATGGCGAAGAAGGCGTTCTGCGCCGCAAGGCCATCTCGATGGCGATCAACCGCCCGCAGATCATCGACAAGATCTTCAACGGCACCCGCACCCCCTCGCGTGACTTCACCGCCGCGACCCTGCCCGGCTACAAAGCCGACCTGCCGGGTTCGGAAGTGTTCGATTACAACCCGGACCAGGCCAAGAAGCTGTGGGCCCAGGCCGACGCGATCTCGCCGTGGTCGGGCCAGTACCAGATCACCTACAACAGCGACGGTGGCCACCAGGCCTGGATCGAAGCCGTTGCCAACAGCGTGAAGAACACTCTCGGCATCGACGCGGTCGCCAACCCGATGCCGACGTTCAAGAACATCCGTGACGCGGTAAACGCCGAGACCATCGGCACGGCGTTCCGGTACGGCTGGCAGGGCGACTACCCGACGATGATGCAGTTCCTCAGCTCGCAGTACTACAGCTTCTCCGAAACCAACAACGTCAACTACAACAATCCCGAGGTGGACCGGCTGTTCGACGCCGCCCTCGCCGCCCCCACCCAGGCGGCTTCCTATGAGCTGATCGCGCAAGCGCAGACGATCATGATCAAGGACATGGCCGACATCCCGGTGTTCGACTATGTCGCCAACGCGGGCCGATCCGACAGAGTCACCAAGGCCGATCTCAGCTGGAACGGCCTGTTCGACTTCGAGAACATCGAGAAATAGAAGTCGACAGCTGGGCCGAGCCACTGTGCAGTGGCTCGGCCCCGGTCGTTTTCGGAGGAAGCGATGGCTTGGTACGTACTTCGGCGTCTGCTCCAGATGATCCCGGTATTCCTGGGTGCGACGCTGCTCATCTACGCGATGGTTTTCCTGATTCCGGGTGATCCGATCAAGGCGCTGGCGGGTGAGAAACAGTTGACGCCGGCCGCCGAAGCGGTACTACGCGCCCGCTATCACCTCGATCAGCCTTTCATCATGCAATATCTGCATTACCTGAAGGGGATTCTCACCCTGGACTTCGGCACCTCGTTCTCGGGCCGACCGGTACGCGAAGAACTCGAGCGCGCCTTCCCCATCACCATCAAACTGGCGTTTCTCGCCGTGCTGATCGAAGGCTTCTTCGGCATCTTGTTCGGTCTGATCGCCGGGTTGCGCAAGGGCAAGCTGTTCGATTCGACCATGCTCATCGCCAGCCTGGTCATCATCGCGCTGCCGGTGTTCGTCGTCGGCTATCTCGCGCAATTCCTGCTCGGTGTGAAGTGGGGGATCGCCCCGGTCACCGTCACGGGTAACGCGAGCCTGAGCGAGTTGATCGTGCCCGCGTT
The DNA here is from genome assembly GCF_042717045.1 of Nocardia sp. NPDC058633. NCBI lineage: Bacteria > Bacillati > Actinomycetota > Actinomycetes > Mycobacteriales > Nocardiaceae > Nocardia > Nocardia sp. NPDC058633. The sequence goes on along the minus strand of NZ_JBHXRA010000014.1, from coordinate 172,309 downwards.
CGTGCTCGGCTCGCTGTCGTTCGCCTATGTGCTCCGGCTGACTCGGAACTCGGTGGCGGAGAACAAATCCGCGGATTTCGTTCGCACGGCCACGGCGAAGGGCCTCGGGCGCCGTCGCGTGGTGAGCGTGCACATCCTGCGGAACTCGATGATCCCGGTTGTCACCTTTCTCGGTGCCGATTTCGGTGCGCTGATGGCGGGCGCGATCGTCACCGAGGGCATCTTCAACATCCCCGGCGTCGGCGGCACCATGTACCAGGCGATCATCCGTGGCGAGCCGCCGACCGTGGTGTCGTTCGTGACGGTGCTGGTGGTGTTGTTCCTGCTGGTCAACCTCGCGATCGACCTGCTCTACGCCGCCCTGGACCCGAGGATCCGCTATGCATGACAAGCAACAGCATTTCGTGGCCCCCGCCGACGAGGTGGAGGTGCTCGCCACCGACCGTGTCCTGGACAAGGGCACCCCCACCAGCATCTGGGGCGATGCGTGGCGCCGACTGCGCCGCAACCCCGTGTTCCTGGTCTCGGTGGTGTTGATCGTGTTCGTCATGCTCGTGGTGGTGTGGCCGGCGCTGTTCACCAGCCAGGACCCGCGGCTGTGCCTGGGTGAGTTCGGCATGGACGGCCCGCGCGAGGGTCATCCGTTCGGCTTCGACAAGCAGGGCTGTGATGTCTACGCGCGCACCATCTACGGCGCGCGCGCGTCGGTGACCGTCGGCATCGCATCGGCGGTGATGTTCCTGCTGGTAGGCGGCATCCTCGGCGCGATCGCCGGCTTCTACGGCGGGTTGCTCGACACGATCGTCTCGCGCATCGCCGAGATCTTCTTCGCCGTTCCGATGGTGCTGGCCGCGATCGTGCTGCTGCAGCTGCTGCGGCCGGCGGGGATCATGACGGTGGTCGCGATCCTGGTGGCCTTCACCTGGCCGCAGGCCGCGCGCATCACACGTGGCGCCGTGATCGAAGCCAAGAACAGCGAATATGTGACTGCCGCAAAGGCGCTGGGCGTGTCGCGGCTCGGCACGCTGATGAAGCACGTGCTGCCCAACTCGGCGAGTCCGCTGATCGTGGTCGCCACGATCTGGCTCGGCGTCTTCATCGTCACCGAGGCGACACTGTCCTACCTCGGTGTCGGGCTGCCGCCGAGCATCGTCTCGTGGGGCGCCGATATCGACCGCGCCAAAACCGAGATCCGTACCTCGCCGATCCTGTTCTACCCGGCGACCGCGCTGGCCATCACGGTGCTGAGCTTCATCATGCTCGGTGACGCGGTGCGCGACGCGCTCGATCCGAAGGAGCGCACCCGATGAAGCCCCTGCTCGAAATCCGCGATCTGGACGTCTGTTTCACCTCCGACGGCCAGCAGGTTCGCGCCGTGCGCGGAGTGAACCTCACTGTCTATCCCGGTCAAACCGTCGCCATCGTCGGCGAATCCGGCTCGGGCAAGTCGACGACCGCGCACGCGATCATCGACCTGCTGCCCGGCACCGGCAAGGTGACCGGCGGATCCATCCTGTTCGACGGTAAGGATCTGACGACGGCGTCGGAGAAGGAGATCGTCGCGATCCGCGGCAACGGTATCGGCCTGGTCCCGCAGGACCCGATGTCGAATCTCAACCCGGTGTGGAAGATCGGCTTCCAGATCCGGGAAACCCTGGTGGCCAACGGTATCGCCACCGGGGACGCGGCCCGCGCACGTTCGGTGGAGCTGCTGTCCGAGGCGGGCATGTCCGATGCCGAACGCCGCGTGAACCAGTATCCGCACGAGTTCTCCGGCGGCATGCGCCAGCGCGCGCTCATCGCGATCGGCCTGTCGTGCCGACCGAAACTGCTGATCGCCGATGAGCCGACCTCGGCGCTCGACGTCACGGTACAGCGCCAGATCCTCGGTCATCTCGAACAGCTCACCACCGAGCTGGGCACGGCGGTGCTGCTGATCACCCACGACCTCGGTCTCGCCGCGGAACGGGCCGAGCATCTGGTGGTGATGTATCGCGGCAGGGTGGTGGAATCCGGTCCCGCGCTGCAGATTCTGCGTGATCCCCAGCATGCGTACACCAAGAAGCTGGTGAACTCCGCGCCGTCGTTGGCGGCATCGCGAATGTCGTCGTCACGGCAGCGGGCCGAGGTGCGGGCGCAGGCAGCGGAGAAGGTTCTCACCGCGAAGGTGGCCGATACGGTCCTCGAGGTGCGCGACCTGTCCAAGGCGTTCAAGATTCGCGGCAAGCGGCCGTGGCAGTCCGCGGATTTCGTGGCCGTCGACAACGTGAGTTTCACGGTCGGCCGTGGCACCACCACCGCGATTGTCGGCGAGTCGGGCTCGGGCAAGTCGACCATCGCGCAAATGGTGCTCGGCCTGCTCGAACCGACGTCTGGCACAGTGGCTTTCGACGGCAAGGATGTCGCGAAACTCGATCGCAAAGGCGCTTTCGCGTTCCGGCGCCGGGTGCAGCCGATCTTCCAGAATCCCTACGGCTCGCTCGATCCGATGTACTCGATCTACCGCACGATCGAGGAACCGTTGCGGGTACACAAGATCGGTACCTCCGCCGAGCGCGAAGCGGTGGTGCGCGACCTGCTCGACAAGGTCTCCCTGCCGTCGTCGGTGCTGCGGCGCTACCCCAACGAGTTGTCCGGCGGGCAGCGTCAGCGTGTGGCGATCGCTCGCGCGCTCGCCCTCTCACCCGAAATGGTGGTCTGCGACGAGGCGGTCTCGGCCCTCGACGTCCTGGTCCAAGCTCAGATCCTCACCCTGCTCAACGACCTACAGGCAGAGCTGGGGCTGACGTACCTGTTCATCACCCACGACCTGGCAGTTGTGCGGCAGATCGCGGACAACGTGCTGGTCATGCGAGAGGGCAGAGTAGTGGAGGCGGCCACGACCGACGAGGTGTTCGCATCCCCGCGGGAGGAGTACACGCAGGCCCTGCTGGCCGCGATTCCCGGGCGGGAGTTGCTCACGGGGTAACCGGCCAACCGCGCTCAGCGCACACAATCGGCACAATCGGTGCGAACTCCGACCGTTGTCGCGATCTGTGTGTACTCAGCGCGGTTCCCCAGCCTCCCGAAACCCCGCAAAACCGCACTTCACCGGCGTACCGTCGAACAGTCCGAACCCTGGGAGACACCGATGGATCGAATCGATGCCGAACGCCAAGCCGAACGGGACGCGCGCCGACGCAGGGCCGTGACCCCGGCGGCGAAGCGACTCGCCGAGGTGCCGTGGCCGGATCGCAGCTGGCCGACGGTGCGCGGGTTGTACGTGACCGTCGGGGCCTCGCTGTACGAGCGGTAACCTCCATGCCGTGACTGATCCGCTCCAGCCCCTGGTCGACCTGCCCGGCGTGCGCGAGGCCGCAGACAAGGCGCGCGACGCGCTCGCGGCCGTGCACCGGCACAAGTCGAACCGGCGCGGCTGGGCGACCACCGCGGCCGAAGCCGCGGTCCGTGCCGCCCGATCCTCGGCGGCCATCGAGGGCGCCAGTACGGATCTGCCCGCCGACGGTCAGGTGAGCGACCCGGTCCTGGCCGGTGCGTTGCGGGTGGGTCAGGCGCTCGACGGCGACGCGCTCACCAACCTCGTCGGCACCTGGCGTCGCGCGCCGTTGCAAGCACTGGCCCGGCTGCACCTGCTCGCCGCCGCCGACCTGGTGACCGACGAGCAGGAACTCGGTCGCCCGCGCTCCACGCCGGGCGTCGCGGAGCGGCTCGATCTGCTCGCGCAAACCGTGCAGTCCAGCAAGGCGCCGGCCCCCGTCGTCGCGGCGATCGTGCACGGTGAACTGCTGACGTTGCGTCCGTTCGGCACCGCCGACGGGGTCGTCGCGCGCGCGGCTTCGCGCTTGGTCGCGGTGGCCAGCGGACTCGATCCGCACAGCCTCGGCGTGCCCGAAGTGTTCTGGTTGCGCCGTGGTCAGGCCTATCTCGACGCGGCCGCCGGGTTCGGCATGGGCACCGCGGAGGGCGTGGGCGGGTGGGTGCTGTTCTGCGCGGGCGCGCTGGAAGACGGTGCTCGCGAGGCGAACTCGATCGCCGACGCGGCCGCAGGCTGAAGCCGGTATCGATCTGGCTCCACACATCGAAACGGGCGGCGTTGTCGATTGCTCGACCTCACCGCCCGCTAGCACGGAACACCCGGTTACCAAGCGTGCAGGGTGGGTTGTGTTCGGTGGCCTCGGCGATCATCCCAACCTCGCCGGTTCATCCCCGCAACCTGTGCGAGGCGTTCGCCGACGTCGACTCGGATTTCGCAGGCCCACAACTCTTTCGGCCTTGTCGCGGCGTGCTCCGCGTGGGTGCCTGGTGTCCGTGCTGGGAAGGGTGGGATGGGAGGCGAAACCTTCTCTTCCGGCTCCGTCTTGGCCTTCCGTCCTTCCGTAACTCCATTCTTACACTGTGACGGCACTCACATCAAGAGTTTCGATGGCATTACCGGATCCGATCGAATTCGGCGTGTCGGCCGGAGATTCGTGCTGGAGCGTTGCAGGTCAGCGACGTTTACGCAGTAGTCGATAGCTGACAGCGCCGGCGATGATCGCGCTGAGCCCGACGGCGGCTGTCGCGGCGACGGTGGTGGTCGAGGGGGCCTGGAATCGCGACCACAGCGACACCGGGTTGGAGAACGTGAGCACCGGCCAGCCGCGACTCGCGGCCTCCTTGCGCAGCGCGCGGTCGGGGTTGACCGCCGTCGGATGGCCGACGGCGCTCAGCATCGGAACGTCGGTCACGGAGTCGGAGTAGGCGTAGCACCGTGCGAGGTCGTATCCCTGCTCGGCGGCGAGCTTTTCGATCGCGGCGACCTTGCCCTCGCCGTAGCAGTAGAAATCGATGTCGCCGGTGTACTTGCCGTCCTGCACCACCATCCGGGTCGCCTCGGTGTGCGAGGCGCCGAGCACCTCCGCGATCGGGCCGACGATCTCCTCGCCGGAGGCCGAGACGATCACCACATCGTGCCCGCGGATCTTGTGATCGGCGATCAGATCGGCGGCCTCGGCATAGATCAACGGGTCGACCAGATCGTGAAGTGTCTCGGCCACAATGGTTTTAACCTGCTCCACATCCCAGCCCGCGCACATGTTGGCCAGGTTTGCTCGCATCCGTTCCATCTGGTCGTGATCTGCACCGGAAAGCAGGAACAAAAAGTGTGCGTAGCTGCTCTCCAACACGGCTCTGCGGTTGAGCAGGCCCTGCGCGTAGAACGGTTTGCTGAAGACGAACGCGCTCGACTTCGCGATCACCGTTTTGTCGAGATCGAAAAACGCGGCAACCCGTCCACCCGGCAGCGGGGCGCGGCCCGATTTGCCGAGTCTTGTGTCCGTAGGCGAGGTCTGGTCGCGTTCTGGCGTCACGTCAACAGGATAGGCACGACCTGCGCGCACCGCAGGACCGACTGCCCGCACCGTGGAAAAGGGTTTGCCCCGGGGACGCCGGAAGGCGCGAATCGCCGCAGAATGTCGGCGAATGCTACTTGCGCCCGCAGCAGGGGATGGGTGTAGTATTGCTGACACCTGGACTTAGTCCAGGCGCGTTCAGCCCGACCCCCCGGGGCTGAACCCGACGGCCCCAGCCTCCTCCCCCCCGGCTGGGGCCGTCCTCTATTTCGGGGACGATCGTTAAAGTTCTCCACACCCCCGAGTTATCCACAATCGGTGTTATCGGGGTGTCGATGAACGCCTCGCTCGGCAACGCTGAGTCGCATGAACCCAGTCCCGATGCGCAGCGGATCCCCACACCCCGCGCCCGCTCTCGTGCTCGTGCGTGACGAACGGTTGCGCGCGGAGGTGCGCCGGGTCGCGGCAGCCGCCGAACGTGTCACCGACGAACGGGTGATGCCTGTGGGCAGGCATGCGTGGGCAGGGGCCGGGATGGTGATCGTCGATACCGCGGCCGCTGTCGCCGCCGCTGCCGCGGGATGTCCGCGGCGGGCCGGCATCGTCCTGGTCACCGAGGGGGAACCCGCCGTGCCCGACTGGCAGGCGGCCACGGCGGTGGGCGCCGAGCGGGTTGTGGCGTTGCCTTCGGGCGCCGTCGAACTGGTCGAGCAGTTCGCCGAACATGCCGAATCCCGCACAGGCGAAGGGATAGTCGTCGCCGTGGTCGGTGCGGGTGGTGGAGCAGGCGCGTCCACCCTGGCCGCCGCCACCGCACTGCGCGGGGCTGCGCGCCGGGTCCGCCGCGACACCGTGTTGATCGACGGTGCCCCGCTCGACGGCGGAATAGATCTGGTGCTCGGCATGGAGAACGTGCCCGGGCTGCGATGGCCCGACCTGATCATCGAGGACGGCCGGGTCTCCGCCGCGGCATTGCACAATGCGTTGCCCGCCGCGTGTCCTGGCTTGGCGGTGCTGTCCTGCGGGCGAGTACGGCCAGGTGCGGCCGGACAGGGCCGGTCACCGGCCGACTCGACTACCGGACGTGCGGAGATCGGCGGTTCGCCGCCCGGCTCGTCTCGCGCGGTCGAACATGCGGTGAGCGGACACCCGACCGGCTCGTCGCCTGGGGACAGATGTGCAGTGATCGGTGGGTCGGCATCTGTGTCCACGCGTGCGGGGACGGGGCACTCGTCGACTCATGCCGGGCGCCCGTGGATCGGCGGCTCGTCGACCGAACTGTCGCCGGCCGCGGTGCGCGCCGTCATCGAATCAGGCAGGGATGCGGGTGATCTCGTCATCTGTGATGTCTCCTCCGAGCGTGGACCCGCAGCCGACGCGATGCTCGATGCCGCCGACCTGGTCGTCCTCGTAGTACCGGCCCGGCTGCGCTCCATCGCCGCGGCAGAAGTCGTCTCGGCGTACCTGGGAGAACGAAATCCGAATCGCGGCTTGATCGTTCGTGGCCCCGCGCCGGGCGGTCTACGCGGTGCCGAAGTGGCCGAGCTGCTCGGGTTGCCGCTCCTTGCCGCGGTGCGCGGGCAAGCGGGCCTGGCCTCTCGCCTCGAACGCGGCGGATTGTGCGTTCGCCGCCGCGGTCCGCTCCGCGACGCCGCCGACGCCGTCCTCTCGATGGTCGGAGCTGACGCGCCATGACCACATTCGTCACTGTCGACCTCCTCGAGCGCGTTCGAGAGCGCTTGGCCGAGCACCCCGGCGTGCCGGATGCGGCTCAGTTGGCCGCTGCGATTCGTACCGAAGCGGGCGGGGTGCTCGCCGACACCGACCTGCTCCGCGCCCTGCGCCTGCTGCAAACGGAGATGACCGGGGCGGGGTTGCTCGAGCCGTTGCTGCACGATCCGCGGGTCGCCGATGTGCTTGTCACCGCGCCTGATTCGGTGTGGATCGACCGCGGACGGGGCCTGGAGTTGACCGATGTGCAGTTCGCCGACGAAGCCGCCGTTCGGCGTCTGGCCCAGCGTTTGGCCCTGTCCGCGGGGCGCCGCCTCGACGATGCCCAACCCTGGGTCGACGGCAAACTCGCCGGGACCGAAGCCACCCTCGGCGATGCGTTCGGAGTCCGACTCCACGCGGTGCTGGCGCCGGTCGCCCACGACGGCACATGCCTGTCACTTCGTATCCTCCGCCCTGCTACCCAGGGCCTCGACGCGCTGGCGGCCGCCGGTTCGATCCCTTCGGACGCCCGCCACCTACTCGGCGATATCGTCCGCGCGCGTCTGGCCTTCCTCGTCGTCGGCGGCACCGGAGCGGGAAAAACTACGCTGCTGTCCGCACTGCTCGCCGCGGTAGATCCGGCCGAACGCATCATCTGCGTCGAAGACGCCGCCGAACTGGCCCCGGTCCATCCCCATGTCGTGCGCCTGGTCGCGCGGACAGCGAATGTCGAGGGAGTAGGCGCTGTCACCGTGCGAGACCTGGTCCGCCAGGCATTGCGCATGCGACCCGACCGGATAGTGGTCGGCGAGGTCCGTGGCGCCGAAGTAGTCGACCTCCTGACTGCGCTCAACACCGGCCACGACGGCGGTGCGGGCACCGTTCACGCCAATTCGCCCCAGGAAGTGCCCGCCCGATTGGAAGCCTTGGCGGCACTCGGCGGTATGGACCGGGCCGCCCTGCACAGCCAGTTGGCCGCAGCCGTCCAGGTGGTCCTCCACGTCCACCGCCGCTCCGATGGGACCCGGATCCTCCGCGAAATCGGGGTCCTGCAACGTGATTGCGACGGCATCCACATCGCTGCGGCCTGGCGGTCCGACGGCGAGCCGGTGCCTGCTGCCGCCGAACTTCGTCGGCTACTCGAGGTGCGACTCGGATGAGCAGCCTGGTTGCGCGGACAGTGGTCGGGCCGCCTGATCCGCACTTGCGCGAGCGAATTGAGCTGGGGGATGTGTGCATTCGTAGGTCGAGTTGGCGATCCGAACAAGGTCCGGTGGTCAGCGTTGACTCCGAGGAGCGATCGTCGCCGGACTGTGCAGACGAAGAGCGCACGTCTGTCGTGCTCGCGGCGACCCCTGGCGAGGGTCATGAGACACGCGAGTGGTGTGCGCGAGCAGCAGGTTTCGTCTCGAAGGAGGTGCGCAGGTGGGTAGCGCTGTGCTCTGTTGTGCGGTTGCGATGCTGGTGCTTCCGGCGGCGAGCGGGCAGCGGCGGTTCGCGCGCCTGTTCGGTTCGCGCGGTCGTAGTGCGTCGAGGCGGGTGCCTGTGGAGTGGTGTGCAGCAATCTGTCTGGGGTGCGCGGCATTCATGTTCGGTCCCGGAGTCGGAACGGCGGCTCTCATGCTGGGGCTCACTGTGGCAGCGCGGAATCGCCGGAGTAGAGGTGACCGCGAAAGGCGCCGCGAATGTGGATACCTGTTGGCCGGTTTGGAAGCGGTGGTCGGCGAGCTCCGCGTGGGCGCTCACCCGAGCGCCGCGGCCGAATCCGCCGCTGGTGAATCACGCGGCGAAGCCGCACGCGTGCTGGCGATCAGCGCGGGCCGCAGCCGCCTCGGCGGCTCGGGCGCCGACGGCTGGGTGCAACCGGATTCGATTGTTGCCGAGGAACTGTCGCGGGTCGCCGCCGCTTGGCGAGTGGCCGAGGAGCACGGCCTTGCCCTCGCGGAACTACTGGCCGCGGCCAGGGCCGACCTGCTCGGCCGCATCCGCTTCCGCGACCGCACCGAAGCCGCACTCGCCGGCGCTCGAGCCTCGGCTACCGTCCTCGCCTGCCTCCCCCTGGTAGGCATCGGCCTTGGCCAACTGATGGGCGCCGCCCCGCTCGCCATTCTGTTCACGTCCTCAGCCGGCCAACTACTCCTCCCGCTGGGCGCGGCTCTCGCCTGCTGTGGATTGCTGTGGACGGATGTGATCACCCGGAAGAGCACAGCCTGATTCGGGGAACGCCGAGATTGAACGGTCGGCGGCTGCGGCGATTGGCCCGATCGGCCTGGGGATGAATGTGGTCATACGTGAGGGCACAGCCTGATCGTGGTGTGCACAGGGGTGAGTGGTCGTCGGCAGCGGCGGTTGGCGCGGTTGGCCTGTGGACAGATGTGTTCCTGCGAATGGCATCGCCTGGTTCGCGGTGCACAAGTTCACGTTCGAGCCGTCGGAGCGGTGGAACGGAGCGATCGGTCCAAGGGCAGATGTGCTCACGCGCAAGTGCACACAGCCCGGTGGGGGACTGTCGGACCGGGGTGGGGACAGGTGTGGATCAAACTTCGAGGAGGGGATTGCTGTGCGGGATATGGCTGGAGCTGCTTCGGCGTGGGCCTTGTTGGTCGCGGCGGTGGCGATCGTGGTGTTACCAGGGCGGGTTGCCGTCAGCCGACGGGTGCGTGCGCTCGGTCCGGCACCAGTCGGCATCTTCGCATCGGCGGGCGGCGTCTCGAAGGTCGATCCGCTCGGGTCGGCATCCGCATTCGATCTACTGGCAGCTTGTCTGCGGGCGGGACTGCCCATGGCCGCGGCGGCGCGGGCGAGTGCGGTGACGGCACCGCCGGTGCTGCGGGCCGCATTGCTCAGGGCGGCAGACCTTCTCGCGCTGGGTGCCGACCCTGCGACGGCGTGGGAACGAGCCGCCGCGGATGCCGTGGGGACGGTCGGCGCCGACGAAGTGGAATCGCTGGCCAGGATGGCGCGCCGTTCGGCCCGCTCCGGTGCTTCGCTGGCGGCGGCCGTCGGCGAACTGGCCACGCAGCGCCGCGAAGCCGTGGAAGACGCGGCCGTCGCGCGTGCAGAACGCGCGGGCGTGCTGATCGGCGGTCCGCTCGGGCTGTGCTTCCTGCCTGCTTTCGTCTGCCTCGGCATCGTCCCGGTCGTTATCGGGCTCGCGGACCGGGTGCTCGGCGGCGGAGGGCTGCTGTGACCGGCCTCGACGAGGCCACCGAATCTTCACCACGCGGACCAGCCGCGTGGTGCAACCAGAGAGGGGATCACGATGACGTTTCACACCGTATATATGGGGGCTCGTACTCGACTCGTACGGCTGCTGCTCGAGGACGACGGCATGTCCACGGCGGAATACGCCATCGGCACTATCGCCGCGGCAGCCTTCGGAGCGGTGCTCTATGGAGTGGTCACCGGGGACAACATCGTCAACGCGCTGACCGGAATCATCGACAAGGCGCTCAACACGAGCGTGTAAACCGCTGCGGTACAGGCACTCTCGGTGGCGATGCGGGTGCGGTGACGGTCGAGGCCGCCATCGCCCTGGCAGCCTTGGTATGCGCCGTGGCCTTGTGCGTGGGTGCCCTCCTCGCGGGATCCACGCAGGTCCGATGCACCGACGCCGCTCGCGAGACGGCCCGCCTGGCCGCCCGTGGCGACACCTCGCGCGCGATCACCGCGGGCAAGACCGTCGCACCACCGGGCGCGACCGTCCAACTCCGTACCGAAGGAGACCGAGTAGTAGCCACCGTCGTCGCGAACACCCCGCTCCTACCCGGGCTGCGCCTGCGTGCCGAAGCCGTCGCCCTCACCGAACCGGGAGTGCCACGGTGACGGCGAGGCGCGCTACGTCGACGCCGGCGTGCGCCGACGCGGGGACAAGCGTCGATGTGAGAGCTGACGGCATCCCAACTGCCGCGGTCGATGCGCGGGCCGCCGTCGATAGGCAGGCTGCCGTCGGTACGCGGGCTGGCATCGGTAGGCGGGCTGGCGTTGGTGCGCGGGCTGGCATCGGTAGGCGGGCTGGCGTTGGTGCGCGGGCTTCGACGTCGATGCGAGGTCCGACACCGATTCGGGCGCCGGTGCTTACGAGAGAGTTCGGGTCCGGTCGATCGGCATGGCGCGGGCTGGCGGGGGATGGGGGAGGGGCGACGGTGTTCGTGTGCGTGGCGTTGGCGGGGTTGATCTGCTTGACGTTGTTGGTGGGGCAGGTGGGCGCGGTGGTGGTGGCCCGGCATCGCGCGCAGGCGGCCGCTGATCTGGGGGCGTTGGCCGCGGCGGGAGTGTTGGCCGAGGGCGCGGAGTCGGGATGTGGGGAGGCCGGGGAGATTGCTCGACGGATGGGGGGCCGGGTGCTCCGGTGCGTGGTTGCGCAGTGGGATGTCGTTGTGGATGTCGAAGCGAATGTGTCGGCGGGGGTGTTCGGCGTGCGCACGGTGCGGGCGTCGGCGCGGGCGGGTCCGGTGGAAGAGAAAGGGTGACGCGGAAGGCTGTCACCGGTCGGTGGTTGTTCCGCCTCGAACCAATTCGGAATTCGTCCAGGCACCGTCGCGCTATTTCATGCGCATTCTTTGATTCGGGCAAGAAAAAAATGAAAAGAATGATGTGGCGGTACCGGGCGATCCCGATCGGCTATGAATCAGTTAATAGAAGAGTGATCCTTTTTAATCGAGCGCTGGATGTCCGCGGACTTATCTTCGCTGGTCATCACTAATTCGGACACATGACCAGTATTCCGTGAGTGCGGTGTATCCCCGCTCACGCAGTGCGGGCGGTGGTGTCACGAATCCACAGGGTGGTCCTGGTGTGCCGGTAACTCGCCGAGAACGGCTGCCAGCAAGCGTGCGGCGGCGTCCTTGTCCAGCGGGTTGTTGCCGTTACCGCACTTGGGCGACTGCACACACGAAGGGCACCCGTCCTGGCACGCGCAGCTGCGGATCACGCTCAATGTGGCGGACAACCAGTCCGTGAGCTGCGCGAATCCGCGCTCGGCGAACCCAGCGCCCCCGGGCTGGCCGTCGTAGACGAACACCGTCGGCGCACCCGTGTCGGGATGTTCTGCGATGGAGACACCGCCGATGTCCCATCGGTCGCAGCCCGCGACCAGCGGCAACATGCCGATGGCGGCGTGCTCGGCGGCATGCAGGGCGCCGGGGAGCTGCTCGTCGGAGATGTCGGCGGCGGCGAGCAGCCGGGGCGTGACGGTATACAGAACAGCCTTCGTGTGCAGCGTGTGCGCGGGCAGGTCGAGCTCCACCTGGTCGAGGACCTCGCCGGTCACCAGGGTCCGCAGGTAGCCGACGACCTGATTCGTGACAGCGACCTGCGCGGATGCCGCGGTGACCGTACCGAACACACGCTCCTCGATCACTGCCTCGACGGTGATCGAGGTGATCTGCCGGGAACTGGTGGTGAAGCCGGGGTCCACCTCGTTCACGAAGGCGACACCGCCCTCGAGGTCGAGTTCGTCGACGAGGTAGGTCTCGCCCTGGTGCAGGTGGACAGCCCCTGAGTGCAGAGTGGCCGGGGCCCGGCCCGCGTCGGCGGTACCGAGCAGGCGTCCGGTTTCGGCATCGACGATCGCGACCGGCGAACCGAGCCCACCGCGAACATCCACGTCGTCGTGCGGGTGGGTGTGCGCGGTGACATGCCAGCGGGCGCCCATGCCGCGGGTGCTGGGTCTGCGCCGGATCAAGCCCTGTTCAGCGAGGTCGGCGAGCACTTCGTCGGCCCTGAACTCGCTCGCTTCCTCGTCGGTGAGAGGCAGTTCCATCGCGGCGCACAGCAGCTGCGGCCCGAGAATGTACGGGTTGTACGGGTCGGTGATAGTGGCCTCGATCGGCCGGTCGAGCAGCGCTTCGGGGTGATGCACCAGGTAGGTGTCGAGGGGGTCGTCGGTAGCTACGAGCACCACCAGCGAACCTTGCAGCCGCCTGCCGGCCCGGCCTGCCTGTTGCCAGAACGAGGCGACCGTGCCGGGAAAACCCGCGATGACCACGGCGTCCAGACCCGCGATGTCGACGCCGAGTTCGAGTGCGTTGGTACTGGCCGCTCCGAGCAATGTCCCCTGCGAGAGCGATTGTTCGAGCTCGCGCCGGTCCTCTGCCAGATAGCCCGCCCGATAAGCGGCAACCTTCTCCTGCAGCTCAGGGGCGGTTTCAGCGAGGACTCGTCGAGCATCGAGCGCGATCAGTTCAGCACCGCGCCGCGAGCGAACGAAGGTCAGAGTCCGGGCGCCCTCGGCCACCAGCGCCGCCATGATCTTGGCTGCCTCGCTGGTAGCGGTACGCCGAACGGGCGCGCCGTTCTCCCCGGTGAGCGTCGCACTCAGCGGCGGTTCCCACAGTGCCACGGTCCGGGCCCCGCGTGGCGAGGCGTCCTCGGTGACCGCCGCGACCGGCGCCCCGATCAGTCTGCTCGCCGAGGCAGCCGGATCGGCGCTGGTGGCCGAGCACAGGATGAACACCGGATCGGCGCCGTAGAACCGGGCGAGCCGTCGCAGCCTGCGCAGCACCAGCGCGACATGCGAACCGAACACTCCTCTATATGCATGGCATTCGTCGACCACCACGTACCGCAAGTTGCGCAGCACTCGCGCCCAGCGCTGATGCGAGCGAAGAATCCCGACGTGGAGCATGTCGGGATTGGAGAAGATCCAGCGTGCGTTGGCCCGAACCCACTGCCTGACCTCGGCCGGAGTGTCGCCGTCGTAGCTCGCCGGGTGGGCAACGCGTAGCGGGTTGTCATGGATCAGGCTGCCTACGGCACGGAGCTGATCGGCGCCGAGGGCTTTGGTGGGAGACAAGTACAGCGCGGTGGCGCGCGGGTCGTCGTGCAGCGCGGTGAGCACCGGCAGGTGGTATCCGAGCGATTTCCCGGATGCGGTCCCCGTGCTCACCACGACGTGGTTGCCTGCCGCCGCTAGTTCGGCCGTGCGGGTCTGGTGCTCCCATGGCAGCTCGATGCCCTGCGCGTCCAAGGCTGTGACCAGCTCCGATGGCGTCCACTCCGGCCAGGCGGTAGTCCGGGCGCGCTGCGCGGGGAGCTCGGCGACATGGGTCAGCGGGCTGCCTCCCGCGGCCGCCTCGGTCAGGACACGATTCAGCAACGATCGACCGTAGCTCTCGCTCATATCGTGCTCTCGGACCTCGGTCCGGTCTGCCGGATTCAGCCTGTCCCCCTCTCTCGCGACACGAGAAGTGTGAAACGTGTGTGTGCGACAACCACTACCTGGGATTTCGTAACCCAGTAGCGATCTGGGTCACAGCAAGTTTGCTGGAAGCCCGCTCGGTTATCTCGAAGCAAACAGACCAAAAGTACGGATACACCCAATCTCTCCCTTACCTGCACATTCGCAAGATCATGAATTTTGCAAATAGTCGGTAACTCGACTGTCGAATTGCTCAGAGACATGGTTCACTGGGTCTCGGTCGCAAGCTTCTGTGTTCGAGGGACGGATCCAAGGTCCAAACCATCAGCAGGATCGTTGTTGCGAACGCCGTGCTCAGGATTTCCTTGCAGGGGGACCAACAGTACAGCGGTCGGAACGGGCCCGGTGGACGAACCCAGTTGTCCGCCGATTCCGGTAGAAAGAGAAGGAAACAGAATGGCACAGGGAACTGTGAAGTGGTTCAACGCGGAGAAGGGGTTCGGCTTCATCGCGCCCGAGGACGGCTCCGCTGACGTCTTCGTCCACTACTCGGAGATCCAGGGCACGGGCTTCCGTACCCTCGAGGAAAACCAGAAGGTCGAATTCGAGGTCGGCCAGGGCACCAAGGGCCCCCAGGCTACCGGCGTTCGCGCGCTCTCCTGAGCTGCGAAACACAACAACGCCTCATCCCCCTCCTCCGCATGCGGAGGAGGGGGATGAGTCATTTCCGGGTAGCATCGCCCAAGACAGCGCCCGCGACGGCAACCGCCGCAACTGCCTCTACCCCCAGTGCGCAGGGTATAAACGTCACTGATGGTGATGTCCGAACATCACTGTCAGCCCCAGCCGCGCACCGAGCGGACCTCCCGACGCGCGGATCTAGAAGGAAGGTGTTCGCCGGTGGCAACACGAGACCGCAGTTCAGCCGACCAGGGCCGACCCCTGCGTCGTCTCGTGATCGTCGAGTCCCCCACGAAGGCCCGCAAGATCGCGCCCTATCTGGGTCGTAACTACACCGTCGAGGCCTCGGTGGGCCACATCCGTGACTTGCCGCGCGGTGCCGCCGACGTGCCCGCCAAATACAAGGGGCAAGCGTGGGCGCGCCTCGGTGTCGACGTCGATCACGACTTCGAGCCGATCTATGTGGTGAACCCGGATAAGAAGGCCAAGGTCGCCGAGCTCAAGAGCTTGCTGGCCGACGCCGACGAGCTCTATCTCGCCACCGACCCCGACCGCGAGGGCGAGGCGATCGCCTGGCACCTGCTCGAGACGCTCAAGCCGAAGGTCCCGGTTCGCCGGATGGTCTTCCACGAGATCACCGAGCCGGCCATCCTCGCGGCCGCCGCCGACACGCGCGAACTCGATAGCGACTTGGTCGACGCGCAGGAAACCCGCCGCATCCTGGACCGCCTCTACGGCTACGAGGTCTCTCCGGTGCTGTGGAAGAAGGTCATGCCGCGGCTGTCCGCCGGTCGCGTGCAGTCCGTCGCCACCCGCGTGATCGTGCAGCGTGAGCGTGAGCGCATCGCGTTCCGCTCCGCCGGGTACTGGGACATCGCCGCCAAGCTCGACGCCGGTCCCGACGAGAAATCCGATTCGACCAACCCGCGTACATTCGGCGCCCGCCTGGTGCAGGTCAAGGGCGACCGCGTCGCCTCCGGTCGTGATTTCGGTTCCGACGGCCAGCTCAAGTCGGCCACCGGTGTCGTCGTGCTCGACGAGGCTTACGCCCGCAGGCTCGCCGAGGCGCTCGACGGAGCCGCGCTCGAGGTCAGCTCGGTCGAGGCCAAGCCGTACACGCGCAAGCCCTATCCGCCGTTCATGACCTCTACGTTGCAGCAGGAAGCGGGCCGCAAGCTGCGGTTCACCTCCGAGCGCACGATGCGGGTCGCGCAGCGGCTGTACGAAAACGGCTACATCACCTACATGCGTACCGACTCCACCACGTTGTCGGAGTCGGCGATCGCGGCGGCTCGCTCGCAGGCGACCCAGCTCTACGGCGCGGAGTACGTCTCGCCGTCGCCACGCCAGTACACCCGCAAGGTCAAGAACGCACAGGAGGCACACGAGGCGATCCGTCCCTCGGGTGACACGTTCATGACCCCCGGCCAGCTGGCCTCGAAGGTCGACAACGACGAGTTCAAGCTCTACGAGATGATCTGGCAGCGCACGGTCGCCTCGCAGATGGTCGACGCGCGCGGCACCACGCTGACCCTGCGCATCACCGGCACCGCGCGCACCGGCGAGGAGTGCGTGTTCTCCTCCTCGGGTCGCACCATCACCTTCGCCGGGTTCCTCAAGGCCTACGTCGAGAGTGTGGACGAGGAGGCCGGCGGCCAGTCCGACGACGCCGAATCTCGTTTGCCCGCACTGGAAGAGGGCCAGAGCGTCACCGCCGTCGAGCTCAACCCCGACGGGCACAGCACCAACCCGCCTGCCCGCTACACCGAAGCTTCGCTGATCAAGACGCTGGAAGAGCTCGGCATCGGCCGCCCGTCGACCTACTCCTCGATCATCAAGACGATCCTCGATCGCGGATACGTCTACAAGCGGGGCAGCGCGCTGGCCCCGGCTTGGGTGGCGTTCGCGGTGGTCGGTCTGCTCGAGGCCTACTTCGGCCGGCTCGTCGACTTCGACTTCACCGCCGCGATGGAAGACGACCTCGACGCGATCGCCGGTGGACGTGAGCAGCGCGGAAACTGGTTGTCCAGCTTCTACTTCGGCGGCGAATCCGGCGCCGAGGGTTCGGTCGCGCGTTCGGGTGGCCTCAAGAAGATGGTCTCCGTGCAGCTCGACGACATCGATGCGCGCGAAGTGAACTCGATCAAGATGTTCGTCGACGAAGAGGGCCGCGACGTGGTGGTCCGCGTCGGCCGCTTCGGTCCGTATCTCGAGCGGATGATCATCAATCCCGATGACCCCGACGGTGATCGGATCTCGCAGCGGGCGAACCTGCCCGACGATCTGCCGCCCGATGAGCTCACACCCGAGGTCGCCGAGAAGCTGTTCTCGACGCCGCAGGAGGGTCGCTCACTCGGTGTCGACCCGGTGTCGGGGCACGAAATCGTCGCCAAGGAGGGCCGTTTCGGTCCGTACGTCACCGAGGTGCTGCCGGAACCGCCCGCGCCCGACCCGGACGCGGCACCCGCGAAGAAGACCAAGAAGGCCGCGGAAGTGAAGCCGCGCACCGGCTCGTTGTTCAAGTCGATGGATCTGGCCGAGATCACCCTCGACGACGCGCTGATGCTGCTCTCGCTGCCCCGCGTGGTCGGTAACGACCCCACCTCGGGCGAGGAGATCACCGCGCAGAACGGCCGCTACGGCCCGTATCTGAAGAAGGGCACCGATTCCCGTTCGCTGGCGACCGAGGAACAGTTGTTCTCGGTCACCCTCGAGGAGGCGCTGAAGCTCTACGCCGAGCCCAAGCGTCGCGGGCGTCAGGCGTCGGCCGCGGCACCGCTGCGTGAGCTGGGCAAGGACTCCGCCACGGACAAGCCGATGGTGATCAAGGACGGCCGCTTCGGTCCCTACGTCACCGATGGCGAGACCAATGCCAGCCTGCGCAAGGGCGACGAGGTCGAGTCGATCACCGACGAGCGCGCCTCCGAATTGCTCGCTGATCGCCGGGCGCGTGGTCCGGTGAAGAAGGCGGCCAAGAAGACGACCGCGAAGAAGGCCGCCAAGAAGGCTCCGGCCAAGAAGGCGGCGGTGAAGTCGACCGCGACGAAGACGGCGACCAAGACCGCGGCCAAGAAGACGACCGCGAAGAAGACGGCCGCGAAAAAGGCCCCGGCCAAGAAGGCCGCGGCGAAATCGGTTGGGACCGAAGAGGACTGAGCCGATAGTGCGGGCCGCTGAAACGTGGTCCGCACGGAGGTCGGCCGCGTCGCGGGTGGATCCAGTCGAGCGCCGGCGCCGACAGCGTTCGGCGCGGCCCGGCTACCGCTTGCGCTGGTTGTTGATGACCCAGCCGTCCGGACGTGCTGTCGGACCCCGCGGCTAGGGTGTAGCGCGTGGCAGGTGTCTTCGATCGACTGGTCGGCCAGGACGTGGTCGAGACCGAACTGGCCGCTGCCGCCGCAGCGGCGCGGGCCGGTGTGATCACCGGCGCGATGACGCATTCGTGGCTGTTCACCGGCCCTCCCGGGTCCGGTCGGTCGGTGGCGGCGCTGTGTTTCGCGGCGGCGCTGCAGTGCACCGATTCCGAGACCGTCGGCTGTGGAAAGTGCCACGCCTGCACCACGACGATGGCGGGCACCCATGGCGACGTGCGGCGCATCATTCCCGAAGGTCTGAGCATCAGCACCAAGGAGATGCGGGCGATCGTGCAGATCGCGGCCCGTCGCCCGAGCACCGGTCGCTGGCAGGTCGTGGTCGTCGAAGACGCCGACCGCCTCACCGAGGGCGCGGCCAATGCCTTGCTCAAGGTCGTCGAAGAGCCACCGGACCGCACCGTCTTCCTGCTGTGCGCCCCCACAGTCGACCCCGAGGACATCTCCGTCACCCTGCGCTCGCGGTGCAGGCACGTCCACCTCGTGACACCGACCGTCCCGGCCATCGCGCAGGTGTTGCGCGAACGCGACCAGCTCGACGCGAAAACCGCCGACTGGGCGGCGTCGGTGAGCGGCGGCCACGTCGGTCGAGCCCGCCGCCTCGCCACCGACGAAGACGCTCGCCAACGCCGCCAGCGCGCCCTCGCCCTGGTCACCGCGACCGAACGCCCCGGCGCCGCCTATGCCGCCGCCGACGAGCTGGTGAAATCCGCCGACGACGAAGCCAAACTGATGAGCGCCGACCGCGACGACCGCGAACGCGACGAACTCGCCACCGCCCTCGGCGCGGGCGGCACCGGCAAGGGCTCCGCCTCCGCTACTCGCGGTTCGGCGGGCGTGCTCAAAGACCTCGAACGCCGCCAGAAATCCCGTGCCACCCGCACCGGCCGCGACGCACTCGACCGCGCCCTCATCGATATCGCGGGCATGTACCGCGACGCCCTGGCCATGCGCTTCGCGGGCCGCGGCACCCCCATCACCCTCACCCACCCCGACATGGCCCGCGAGATCACCGACCTCGCCACCAGCGTCCGCCCCGAAGGCCTCCTGCGCAGCATCGACGCCGTCCTGGCCTGCCGCGAAGCCCTGGACCTCAACGTGAAACCCCGCTTCGCCGTAGCCGCCATGGTCGCCACCCTCATCGCCGCTCGCACCACCTGACCACCCGTTTTCGCGTTCCACCCCTTCCCGCGATAGACTCGCGTCGCCTAAACGGCACGCCGCCTTAGCTCAGTCGGTAGAGCGCTTCACTCGTAATGAAAAGGTCGCGAGTTCGATTCTCGCAGGCGGCTCCAGGTCAAAGGCCCTTTCCGGTTCGCCGGGAAGGGCCTTTTTCGTGTCGGTGTGCCGGCCGACAGGGAGCTCACCGTCGATGACCAGGGCGAATCCTGGTGAGGTAACTCGCCGCCATGGGCTGAAAAAATCTGTGGTGGCTGGGATAGACATTCGTCGGGAGCCGGTATACAGTCACTGTCGTTCAGCAAAACAAGTCCAGAGGCCGGGCAGGCGAGCTGCCCGGAGCAGGTAGTTGGACCGTCCCTTCCGGCGGAGAAGAGAATCCGGTGCAGTAGGCCGGACCGTCGGAGCGGACGATGAAGCAAGACGAAGTACGAAGTAGCAATGTGGTTAGAACCGGCGATCCGGGGAGGTGGTGCCCACTGAGTATTCATTTATCAGTTTCCGCGTCTCGAGGAAAGTCGGATGCGGTGTAAGACATCGGCCACTCGGCCGGTGAGTGTTGAACATGAATCCATCTACGTAGTCCCAGGCCCCGGCGCATGTGCGCCGGGGCCTGTTGGTGTTGAACCTGCCCGGCTCATCGTTGCATAAAGTTCTTTGCACAGAATTGTGTGCAAATAGTATTCTGCAAGTATGGCCGACGAGGTACCGCCCAGAGAGGTCACCGATGCCGCCGCCCTGCGTGCGCTCGCGCATCCCCTGCGGCAGCGCATCCTGCGGGCGCTCGCCGAGGACGGGCCGGCGACCGCGACGGCGTTGGGTGCGCAGTTGGGGGAGAACACCGGCGCGACCAGCTACCACCTGCGTCAACTCGCCGAACACGGCTTCATCGAAGAGGCGCCGGAGCTGGCCAAGGGGAAGGAGCGGTGGTGGCGTTCGCCGCCGAAGGATCTGCGCTACCGGATGGATCGTGAACAGTCGCCGCAGTTGCGCGAGTTGATGGAAGGGCTTGTCGCCCAGCACATCGCCGAGGATATTGAAATGTTCGAGCGCTTCCAGGGCGAGCGCGCGGAACTGGGCGAGTGGGCCGACATGATGCCCTTCTCGCGAGGTGCGATCTACGCGACGCCCGCGGAGCTCGAGGAATTCTTCGAGGACTATCTGGCACTACTCAAGCGCTTCCAGGCCTCCCATCGGCAGGACCGACCCGGTACCCGGCGCGTGCTGACGCGTTTCCTCGCCTTCCCGGCGCCCCGTATGAACACCGCAGACTAGGACTTCGGCGTGCTCTCGCTCTTTCGACGAACCATCCTGCTCACCGTCATGATCGCCGCCGTCGCCGGATTCCCGGCGGCGCACGCGCAGACCATCACCACCGTCGAGGTCGCCGTCGATCGAGGCGATGGTACGACCACGGCCGCCACGGTGCATGCCCCGACGGGTGC
Organism: Nocardia sp. NPDC058633; assembly: GCF_042717045.1. Classification (NCBI taxonomy): domain Bacteria; kingdom Bacillati; phylum Actinomycetota; class Actinomycetes; order Mycobacteriales; family Nocardiaceae; genus Nocardia; species Nocardia sp. NPDC058633. The sequence goes on along the minus strand of NZ_JBHXRA010000014.1, from coordinate 151,449 downwards.
GACCGGCAGACCGGGGGTCGTGCTGGTCCACGGATCGGGCGACGGCAGCGGTGAGCACTACGACCACGTCGCCGAGGCGTTCGCCCGCGCGGGCATCGTCGCGCTGCGCTACGACAAGCGCACGCAGGGTTACACACCCGCGCATCGCGATTATTCGCTCCTGGCCGACGACGCGCTGGCCGGCCTCACCGCACTGCGGAATCGGCCCGAAGTCGACCCGGCTCGAGTCGGGCTGTGGGGTCTGTCGGAGGGCGGATGGGTCGCGCCGCTGGCTGCTTCACGATCTGCCGAAGCCGCCTTTCTGATCACGGTCGCCGCCAATTCGGTTGCGCCCGCCGCGCAACAGGCGTGGGCCAACGAGACCCGGTTCGGCGCGGCAGGCGTGCGTGGGTCGATGGTCGATGTGTTGGCTCGCAACGGCATTCGCCAGCTGGTGGCCGCCGACCAGTTCGCGCAGGCCGACTACGATCCGATCCCGGTGCTGCGGCGGATCACTCAACCGGTGCTCGCTATCTGGGGTGACCAGGATCGTCTCACACCGCCCGGTGACAGTTTGCGCGATTTTCGGGCCGCCTTCGACAGTGTCGAGAAGAAGAACTACGCCCTGCGCACCCTCCCGAATGCCCAGCACGCTGGGCAGCCGACCACCGACGGCTTCGACAAACTTCCCGGCTTGGTACCCGGATACGGCGAGCTGATGGGCGACTGGGTGAACGGCTTACCTGCCTCCGCCACACCGCCCTCGGCGGATCTGCCTGCGGTGCAAGGGCACTCGGTGCAAGCGCTGACCCCCGCGTCCTGGTGGGAATCGACCACGGCGCAGCTGTCGCTGCTGGTCGGCATGATCCTGGCTCTGGGTGGTTACGCGTGCACCGGGATGGTGAAGTCCTGGCGACTGCCGGACCGTCTGCCCGCACGAGTGCTGATCTGTACGGCGGTGATCGGTGTCGTCGGCACCGTCGTCCAGCTCGGCTATGTCCTCACGACCCGCGCCACCTCGTTCGGCCCGTTGCTGTTCGGCCGCACCCTGCCGTGGCTGGCGCTGCAACTGGTTGCCTTCGGCGCGGTGGTCGCGCTCGCCTTCGTGTTGGCTCGTGCCCGCCACACCCTCGCGGGCGCGAACGTCGGTGCGCGCACCCGGTGGGCTCTCTTGGTCTGTGGCGGAGCGGGTTTCGTGCTCTGGGCGCTGTATTGGGGCCTGCTGCTGCCCTGAATCAACGAGAAAGGCCCCCGACGAGGTCGGGGGCCTTCTTCGCGGTTACCCCTGAGCCGATCGCCGTTGATCGGTCTCAGGAGAACTGACTCGGGTCAGCGTGCGGCGACGTTGCGGCGGGTGGCCCGAGAGTTCATGGAGCTGCGCAGGATCTGGTGCAGCACGGCGTCGAAAGCTTCGGTGTCCTCGACATTGCTGAGGTGGCCGTGCGGCAGCAGGTGGAAATCGGCCAGGTGGCCGGTGCCGCGCAGGGTGTCGACGATCGGGCGCGACATGCGCGGCGGGAGCAGCCGGTCCTTGGCGCTGGCGATCACGGTGGTCGGCACAGTGAGATTGGCGGTGCCCGCCGACAGATCCATGTCGGCCATGGCGGCGGCGTGGCGTCCCCGCGCGACCGGACGGCAGGAGCGGATGATGCCCATCGCGAAGTCGACCTCGTCGGCGGTGGCCTCGGGGGTGAGAATGCGCGTGCGGAACACCTGCTGGGTGAGCCAGCCGCCGGGGATCGGCAGCGGTGCGAACAGCAGCGACTCGCTGACCGGCTGTGGCATCCGCACCGGCGCGCCGAGCAGGGTGACCGGGTACTGGGCGACCGTGAGCTGCTTGTTCAGCATCGGCAGCATGTCGGTTTCACCGCGGATGGCGGCATTGGCGGTGTTGGCCAGCAGCACGGCGGCCGCGCGCCGCGACACCTGCTCGGGGTGATGCTTGGCCCAGGCCTGGATGGTGAGTCCGCCCATGCTGTGCCCGGCCAGCACTGCCTTCTCGTCCGTCCGCAGCGTCGCGTCGAGGACGGCCGACAGGTCGTCGGCCAGGGTGTGTTCGCTGGGGGCGGCGGTGCCGAGGGTGGACTCGCCGTGGCCGCGCTGGTCGTAGCTGACCACGCGATACTCGCCGGCGAAGGCGTTGATCTGCGGATTCCAGTATTCGATACTGCAGGCCCAGCCGTGGACGAGAACCAGGGCGGGGGCGGTTTCGGGACCGTAGACGTGGACTCGCAGTTGTGCGCCGTCCGCGGTGGTCACCGGCACGACCCGGTGCTCGGCGGTGGGGGCGTTCAGCTTCGCGGTAGCGAAACTGCGGGTCCGCAGGGCGGCACGGAACTGTGCGGTCAGTGCGCCGGTCTCGAGGTGAGAGACCATGGATCGCGCTGCCGCGAACGTCATCATCGACTTCGCAAGCATGTCGGCACTCCTTTGTGTCGTAGGCCACCGTACAGTGCGAGCTCGGGTGCTAGCTAGTGTTAGCGGGTCACAGTGTCCCAGTTGTTGTGAACTGTGACACCGGAGGTGCTGACACTGTGAAATCGCCAGGATTCGGCGAATGATTACACGGAAACAGCACAATCGGGCATCGTTCGCGCCAGGCGCGCGCTGGCGGCGTCGATCGGCCCCCGCTACCGTAGGGGAGTGGACAAAACGCACGTCACGGGCGAGTTTTCCGGCGCAGACCCCCATCGGGGTGCCCCGCGCTCGACCTGGCAGCGGATGACACCACCCTTGATCGCCGCTGGTCTCGGCGTCGGCACCCTGGCACTGCTGCATTTCCGTGACCCGCACGTCGAGGGTTCCTACGGCCTGTGCCCGGTCTACGTGCTGTTCGGGGTGTACTGCCCCGGGTGCGGCGGCATGCGCGCGATGCACAACCTCACCGACGGCAACATCGTCGACTCGCTACACAGCAACCTGCTCGCCGTGCCGCTCACCCTCGCGTTCGCGGTCTTCGTCATCGACTGGATGCTGCGCGCTCGCCGTGGGCAACGATGGCGCCTGCCAGGCCTCAGCGCGGTGACCGTGTGGTCGTTCTTCGGCCTCCTCGCCTTCTATACCGTGCTCCGCAATACGCCGTGGGGAACGTGGCTCACCCCCGTCTGACCCTGGTTCGCAGGCCGATTACCGGGCAACCCGAATTCATGGCCGATTCACTGAAAGACAGGGTCCGACAGAAATTGCAGCGTCGGCTCGCCGAGGACGGACCCGACCCCGAGCAGGACGACGCGCGGACCATCTCGGTGGCCGACGACCTCGCGGCGCTCGAGATGGTGCCGACCGGGGATCCGCTCGTCGAGGAACTGGCCCTGCGCTATCTGGTGTTCTGATGCGCCTGCCCGCCCAGCGGCGGTAGTTGCGGCAGCGGCTTGGTCCCGAGCCAGATCGCGAACAGCCCGCGCAACGGCGTCACGCTGTAGTGACCGGCCAGGTCGACGAATTCCTCCGTGGTGATAGAGGAGTGCCGGTAGCGCGCGGTCCACTCCCTGATCAGTTCGAAGAACAGGTGATCGCGCAGTTCCAGGCGCAGGGCGTGCAGCGTGAGAGCCCCACGTTTGTAGACGCGGTCGTCGAACATGTCCTTGGGGCCCGGATCGCCGACGACGATGTCCTGCGGCTGACGCGCCAGGTTGGCTCGGGCGGCTCGCGCCAACTGATCGGCCGTCGGCCCACCGGACGCTTCGGACCAGATCCATTCCGCGTAACAGGCGAAGCCTTCGTGCAGCCAGATGTCTTGCCACTGCCTCAGTGTGAGGCTGTTGCCGAACCACTGATGCGCGAGTTCATGCGCGACAAGACGTTCGGCGCCACGCTTGCCGTCGCAGTGGTTGGCGCCGAAGATCGAGATGCCCTGCGCCTCGATCGGGATATCGAGTTCGTCGTCGGTGACGACCACGGTGTAGTCGTCGAACGGGTACGGCCCGAACTTCTCGGTGAACAGCGCCATCATCTCGGGCTGCCGCGCGAAGTCGTGGTCGAAGTTCACCCGCAAGCGCGGCGGGATGACGGCGTGCATCGGCACCGGTTCGCCGACCGCGCCGACCCGGTACCTGCGGTAGTTGCCGATCTGGATCGTCGCCAGATAGCTCGCCATCGGCTCGGCCATCTCATAGACCCAGGTGGTCTGGCTGGCCTTGGCCTGCTTGCCGACCAGGGCGCCGTTGGCCTGGGCGTAGAAGGGGCTGTCGGTGGTGATCGAAATGCGGTAGGACGCTTTGGAACTCGGGTGGTCGTCACACGGGAACCAGGAGGCGGCGCCGTTGGGCTGGCTCGCGACCAGCGCGCCCTCGGTGAGCTCTTCCCAGCCGACCTCGCCCCACGCTCCGCGCACCGGTTTGGGGGTGCCCGCGTAATGGACGGTGATCTCGAGAACGCCACCGGCGGGGATCTTCTGCTGCGGTGTCACCGCGAGCTTGCCCTGCTGATGGACGAACTTCACCGCCTTCGACCCGTTGACGAGCACCTTCGACACCATCAACGCCTGCGACATGTCGAGGGTGAACCACGGTCGCACCGTCGTGGTCACCGCGATCACCACCGCGCGCCCGGCGAGCCGGTTGCTGGCCGGTTTGTAGCTCAGCTCCAACTCGTAGCGGGACGCGCGGTAGCCACGATTGCCGTTCTGCGGCAGGTAGTGATCGATGGGATCCTCGTAGAACTTGCTCCGCATCAGGCAGCTCCGCGCTGCCTCGACTCCCGCGTCACGGCGGGATCGGTCCAGTGCGAGATGGGGTTGCCCCACCAGCGCGTCGACGGGGGAACCACGTCGCCGCGCATGACGAGCGAGGCCGGTCCGATGGTGGCGCCCGCGCCGATATGGGCGGCGGGCAGGGCGACGCAGTGCGGTCCGAGGGTGGCGCCCGCTTCGAGGGTCACCGTGTCCATCGACATGATGCGGTCGTGGAACAGGTGCGTTTGCACCACACAGCCACGCTCCACGGTCGCGCCGTCACCGAGTGTCACCAGGTCCGCCTCCGGTAGCCAGTAGGACTCGCACCATACCCCGCGACCGATCTTGGCTCCGAGTCCGCGCAGCCACAGATTCATCACCGGAGTACCCGTGGCGGCCCGCGCGAACCACGGCGCCGCGACGGTCTCGACGAAGGCGTCGGAGACCTCGTTGCGCCACACGAACGAGCTCCACAGCGGATACTCCACCGCGCGAATTCGCCCGACTATCAACCACTTCGCGGCGATCGCGATCGCACCGGCGAGCGCGCCCGCACCCATCAGTACCAGCCCGGAGACGAGCGCGGCGACCAGGTAGTCGGTGTGCTGGGCGATCAGTGCCAGCACGAGCAGCACGCCGAGGCCGATGGCGAAGGTCACCATCACCGGGATCAACCGGCAGGTCTCCACGAAGGCCCGCGCCAGCTTCAATCGCAGCGGCGGATCGAATGTGCGTGAGGTGTCGCTGGATTCGGTCGCGCGCCGAAGCCGCACCGGCGGGCTGCCCAGCCAGGACGAGCCCGCTTTGGCCTTGTTCGGCGCGGCCGAGAGCACCGCGACCAGGCCGTTTTTCGGGACGCGACGTCCGGGCGCGGTCATCCCGGAGTTGCCGAGGAAGGCGCGCTTGCCGACCTTGGATTCGCCGATGCGCAGCCAGCCGCCGCCGAGTTCGTAGCTGCCGATCATGGTGTCGTCGGCCAGGAACGCGCCGTCGGAGATCACGGTGAACTTGGGCAGCATCAGCACGGTCGACGCCTCGACGTTCTTGCCGATCTTCGCGCCGAGCAGCCGCAGCCAGACCGGGGTGAGCAGGCTGGCGTAGAGCGGGAACAGGAAGGTGCGCGCGGAGTCGAGCAGGCGTTCGGTGGCCCACACCTGCCAGCCGGTCCGGCTGCGCACCGGGTGGTAGCCCTCGCGCAAACCGATGCTGAGCAGTCGCACCGCGAGCACGGTGGCCACGGCGTACACCCCGAGGCTGAGCAGCGTGGCGAACGGCAGCACGGCGAAGCCACGCAGGGCGGCGGCGCCGACGGTGGTCTCCTCGCGGACCCACCAGGCGATGAAGGTGCCGCCGACGGCGAGGCCGAACACGGGCATCGCGGCCAGCACCATCGACGACAGGCCGAACACGACAAGCCAATGCCTGGCGCGTTCAGGGGAGTGGTCGGGCCAGCGGCGCGGTGCCTTACCGGTCTTGGTGGCAGGCGAACCCGCCCACTCCTGTTCACCCTTGACCTTGCCCGAGACGGCGGAGCCGGGCGCGATCTCGGCCTTCTTGCCGATCTTGGTGCCGGGCAGCAGGATCGAACGCGCGCCGATCACCGCGCCGTCACCGATGGTGATGCCGCCGATGTGCACGAGGTCGCCGTCCATCCAGTAGCCGGACAAGTCGACTTCGGGTTCGACGCTGGCGCCGTCGCCCAGTTCGAGCATGCCGGTGACCGGGGGCAGGCTGTGCAGGTCTACGCCCTTGCCGATCTTCGCGCCGAGTGCGCGCGCGAACGGAACCATCAGCGGTGCGCCGGACAGGCTTTCGGCACCGCTGGCTTCGGACAGCCGCACCGCGGCCCACAATCGCAAGTGCACCGCCGAGCCACGAGGGTAGGAACCGGGACGCAACCCGGCGAGCAGGAGACGGGCGCCTGCCACACAGATCGTCATCCGGCCGATCGGCGAGATGAACAGCACGAACGCCAGCAGAATCCACCACCACGACAGGCGCGGCAGCCACGGCAGCGACCCCGACCAGCCCGCGATGCCCGACACGACGGTGAGCCAGGTGACCCACTGCAAGCCGGTGAGGGTGGTCAGCGGAATCGTGGCCAGCACCTGGGTGATCTGCGCGCGCAACGGTGTCGGTGTCACGACTCGCACGTCGACGGCCGCGACCGGTGCGCTGCCGTCGAGCAGTTCGACCAGCGAGCCGAGGCGCGGGTGGTCGTAGAGATCGGCGACGGTGACGTGCGGGTACCGCTCGCGCAACGCGCCGACGAGTTGCGCCGCCGACAGCGAGCCGCCGCCGAGGTCGAAGAAATCCGCGTCCAGGTCGGTGGCTTCGGCGCCGAGGATCGCGTCCCACAGGTTCGCCACCCAGGCCGCTGTGCCGGACAGTCCCGTCTCGGCGGGCTCGTCGCTGCTGGGCAGTGGCCAGGGCAGGGCGTCGCGGTCGACCTTGCCGGAGGTGCGGGTCGGCAGGTCGGCCACGATCGCCAGGCGCGGCACCAGCGGAGCCGGAAGCTGTTCGGCCAGAATCTCTCTGGCCTTCTTCACGTCGAAATCAGGACCGGCGCCGGTGAGGTAGCCGACCAGGATCTTGTTGCCCGCCTTGGTGGTTCGGATGGCGGCCGCCGCCCCACTGACCCCGGGCAGATGCTGGAGCGCGTTGTCGAGCTCGCCGAGTTCGATGCGCCGACCGCCGATCTTGATCTGGTCGTCGGCGCGGCCGAGGAAGATCAGGCCCTGGTGGTCCTTGCGCACCAGATCGCCACTGCGATAGGCGCGTTCCCAACCGAGCGAGGGCAGCGCAGCGTACTTCTCGGCATCCTTGGCGGGATCGAGGTAGCGGGCCAGGCCGACGCCACCGATCACCAGTTCGCCGGTCTCGCCTTCGGCCACCGGGTTGCCCTGCGGGTCGACGACGGCCAGATCCCACCCGTCGAGCGGCAGACCGATCCGCACGGGCATCTCGCCGGTGAGCAGCGCGGCACAGGCGACGACGGTGGCCTCGGTGGGGCCGTAGGTGTTCCATACTTCGCGGTCGGCGCCGGCCAGTCGCTCGGCCAGCTCCGGCGGCACGGCTTCGCCACCGAAGATCAACAGCCGCACCGACTCCAGTGCCTCGGCGGGCCAGGTCGCGGCGAGTGTCGGCACCGTGGAGACGATGCTGATCTCGCGTCGCATCAGCCACGGGCCGAGGTCGGCGCCGGTGCGCACCAGGTCGCGCGGGGCCGGGACCAGGCAGGCGCCGTGGCGCCAGGCCAGCCACATTTCCTCACAGGAGGCGTCGAAGGCCACCGACAGCCCGGCCAGCACGCGGTCGCCGGGGCCGATCGGGGCCTCGCGTAGGAACAGCCGCGCCTCGGCGTCGACGAACGCGGCGGCGTTGCGATGGGTCACCGCGACACCTTTGGGGGTGCCGGTGGAGCCGGAGGTGAAGATGATCCACGCGTCGTCGGCGGAGGTTGGCAGGGTGTTCCAGTCGTGCTCGCCTTCGGCGGTGGTGGCCGACTCGATGCCCTCGCCGGTGGCGATCGCGCTCACCCTGGCCTCACCGAAGACGAGCTTGGCGCGCTCCTCGGGATCGTCGGCGTCGACGGGTACATAGGCGGCGCCGCAGTAGAGCACGGCCAGGATCGTCACGTACAGCGCGGCGGAGCCCGACGGCATCCGCACGCCCACCCGGTCGCCAGGTCGCACGCCCGCTTCGGTGAGCTCGGCCATCCTGGCCTCGATGGTGGTGATCAACTCCATGTAGCTGAGCACCACGGTGCCGTCGTCGATGGCCGGCGCGTCGGGGTGGGCGAGGGCGGTGCTGGTCAGGATGTCGACCAGGGTGCGCGGCGGCGCGGCGAGATCCGCGCGCAACAGCGGGTCGCGCAGGACCGCCGGTACCTCAGTGCGTGGCTCGAGCATCGTGCTCAGTCCACCTCTCATCGGTTGACCCCCATCGGTGGTGTCTGTTGTTTCATGATCGGGTTACCGGAGGGCAAACAGGATGGTCACCAGATGCCAACGGTACTCGGAGTCGGTATGGCCGGACGGCAGCCACAGGCGCGCCGTCGGCGCTGATCACGACGGCGATTCCGGCAGCTCGCCGAGGGCGGTGACCGCCAGCCGGTGCAGCATCCGCTGTTCGTCTTCGTCGAGGCGGCTGAGCACGCGCGCGGTGGCCTCGGCGATCAGCTTGTCGGTGCGCTTGCACTGCTTGCGCCCGGCCTCGGTGATCCGGAGCCGATATTTGCGCCGATCGGTGCCGTCGCGGGTGCGTTCGACCAGGTCGGCGCGTTCCAGCGCATCGATCAGGCGGACGACTTCGCTGCGGTCGATACCGAGCGCGTCGCCCACCTTCTTCTGCGTCAGGTCGGCGTTTTCGGAGATGAAGGTGAGCACCCAGTGATCGCGCAACGGGAGGTCGATCTCGGCGTGCAGCGCCTTGGTGAGCCGTCCGAGCGCGTACACCGGGTAGCGCGGCAGGCCGCGGACGGAGTTCGTGTTCGTGGACATGAGAGGAACTCTAGCAAATGGTGGAGTGGCCCAATCATCTCGTGTGTCCATCATGGGGTGATCAGATGGTTGAGAACTGGGTGTAAGCAGGCAACTCGGGGCAATTGTCGCGCTGAATCTCCGACCGGGATGGCGGGCCGCGGGGGATCGCGGACCGGCGCATCCCTGGGCGGTACCGCCGCGGGCCGAGGCCGACCGGGCTCGTCGGCCGTGGTGGACCTGTCAGTCGGTGTCGGTGGCGGCGAGGACGGACAGGGTCGGCTCGGGGGTGAGGACGGCGATGCCGATATCCCACGCGACGCGCTCGAACCAGGCGGTATCGGCCTCGAAGGTGTACCAGTGGCAGTCCTCGGCGAGGCGGGCGATGTGGTCGACGGCGTCGAACTCGGTCGCACCACACAGTGCGCCGAGTGACCGCCAGGCGTGGAGACGGCCGAAGGCGGCGCCCGCGCCGGAGTTGTAGGCGCCGCCGTTGGCCGCGGCGGCGAACAGGATCGACCAGACCCGTGCGGGTGTCGACGGGGTGACCACCAGTTCGGTGGCCGACGGGTGTCGGGCGCGCAGGCACTCCAGCGACAAGGTGTCCAGCAGGGCCGCGGTAGTGGTCGGGTCGGGGATGCTGCGGAGCGCGAAGGTGCGGGCCTCGATGCGCCCGTTGGATTCTCGCTGCCAGTTCGCGACAGCCTGCTCGAGCTGGGCGGCAACCGCGGGCTCGGTCGTTTCCTCGGCGCGGGGGAGCGCGAGCCGGGTGTGTCTGCTCAGCGCGGGGGAGTCGTCGGCGGAGAACGGCAGCCCGACACTGGAACCGTGCTTGTTGAATTGGCGCAGGGCAAGGCTGTTCTCGTAAGGCGTGCGTTCCAGTGGAAGCGCGCGCAGCGGATGACCCGACCAGTGCGCTGAACTCGCCCACCGCAGGATCTCATCGTGCTCGGTCACGGTGATGCCGCGCAGGATGAACTCGTGTAGCAGGCAGGCACGCAGCTCGTCCGCGATCGGCCCCACCGCACCCGCCTGAGCGAACGCGGCGATCGCATCCTCGGGTTCGAGCGACCCGGCCAGCCTCGCCGCCAGTGGACCCGCCTGCTTCTTCTCGGGCTTCGTCGCCGCCACTATCCGAAGAGCCGCCGCCACCTTCTCCGGAGTCGATGCGTGCAGCAGCGTTCTCGAGCAGTCGTCGACGATCCAGTTCCGGGCGCCGTATGTCGCCGCCGCGGTACTGCCCAGTGCGACGACGAACTCGATATCGCCTGCGGCAACGCTTCTTTCGATGCGATCCCGAATGCCGCGAAAGTCGGTCAACTGGGGAAACTCACCGATGATGTGGTCGATTTCGGCCTGCACGAGCCCAGCGTACGTATCGCGGAGCAGGCCTGCGGACCACCGTTGTCCAGCTACTCGGCGGATGCGTGCGCCCAGCCCTCGGCGAGCGTTCGGACAGGCAGGGAAGTGCCGCCGGTTCGCGGCGACTCGCGAACGGGTGGTTGACAGGTTCGGCGATCGTCTGCCACTCTCGGTTTAGGTCACGAGTACCAGCGTTCAGCCCCGGCTTGCTGGTCGGCAACCCTCCTCCGCGGTGGGGTGCTCCGGGTGACGACCTGGCCGACGTCCGAATCGGGCGCGGCAAGCGCGGACCACCTCTTCTGGAGCGGGTCCCTGAGCCGACGGGATTTCGTCATGACTGCTATAATCGACCCCACCTGCGCCGTCGCCGCTGTTTCCGGCGCCGACCTGCGCGTACCGCTCGTTCAGGGCGGCACCAGTTCCTACGCCAACTTCGACTACGCGGCGAGTGCGCCCGCGTTGAAGCAGGTCACCGACCGGATTTCGCAGTTGCTGCCCTTCTACGCCAGCGTGCACCGGGGTGCGGGGTACGCCTCGCGGATCTCGACCGAGTGCTACGAGGCTTCGCGTGGCGCGGTCGCCCGCTTCCTCGATGCCGACGACGACCAGGTGGTGGTCTTCACCCGCAACACCACCGATTCGCTGAACCTGCTGGCCGGGTGCGTGCCGGGGGAGACCGTGGTGCTCGATATCGAGCACCACGCGAACTTTCTGCCGTGGACCGAGCGCGGTCGGCGGGTCGTGCGGGCCGCCGACACCGTCGAGGAGACGATTCACCGTGTCGTCGCCGAGCTGTGCAGCAAGCCCGCCGCGCTGCTCGCGGTGACCGGGGCGTCCAACGTCACCGGTGAAGTGCTGCCGCTGCAACGCCTCGCGACCATCGCCCACCTGTGCGGCGCGCGCATCCTCGTCGACGCCGCGCAGCTGGCTCCGCATCGGCGGATCTCGCTGCGCGAGACGGGGATCGACTACCTCGCGTTCTCCGGGCACAAGCTCTACGCGCCGTTCGGATCGGGTGTGCTCGTGGGTCGGCGGGACTGGCTCGACGCGGGCGAGCCGTATCTCGCCGGCGGCGGCGCGGTACGCGATGTCGGTGTGGCCGAAGTCGAATGGGCTTGCGCGCCGCAGCGGCACGAGGGCGGTTCGCCGAATGTGTTGGGTGCGGCCGCCATTGCCGCCGCCTGCGACGCGCTCGCCGCCATCGAACCAGCCGAACTGATCGCCCACGAACGCTTCCTGGCCGACCGTCTCCGCGACGGCCTGGCCGCGATCCCCGGCGTGAACCTGGTCAACATCTGGTCCGACAGCCCCGACTGCGTGGGCATCGTCGCCTTCACCCTCGCCGACTACGCCCCAGGTCAAGTCGCCGCGTACCTCTCGGCCGAACACGCCATCGGCGTCCGCGACGGCCGATTCTGCGCCCATCCGCTCCTGGCGAGCCTGGGTATCGATGCGGCCCTCCGCGCCAGCATCGGCCTCGGCACCACCGCTACCGACGTCGACCGCCTGATCGACGCCGTCGCCACCCTGGTCGCCGACGGCCCCGCCTGGACCTACGCCGCCACCGACGGCCACTGGAACCCCACCCCCGAAACCCGCCCGCTCACCGCCTCGTCCCCCGACGGCGCGGCCCCGTGCCTGATCGGCTGAATCGGTAGTTCGCGATATCGAGTCGAGTGTCGGCCGTTGAGAACTGTTCTCGGCGGCCGATATCCGGTGATCGGATCAAACAGCCTGCTGGGAGCTGTTGTCCGACGGATGTCAGTCGAGGTCCGCGTCGAGGGCGTCCCAGGTGATGGTGACGTCGAGTGGGTCGGAGATCGCGATCGCGGTGGAGCTGTGGGAGCGGAAACGGGTTTCGGTGGTGACATAGGCGCCTGCGGTATTGAGGCGGAGGATCTCGATGGACTTCACGCGGCCGTCGTTGTTCTCCATGCGGACGATCCAGTACTGCTCGATACCCAGACGGGCGTATTCCGCTCGTTTGTCCACACAATCGGCGGTAACCGTCGCCGGAGATACCACTTCGACGACCAGAAGAGTGTCGCCCGCTGTCGGTGTGGTCTTCCACTTGTCGCGGGGGTCTTCGATGCAGCGGTACACGATGGCGTCGGGGCGACGGAAGTTGAACGGGACCTCGGAGACCAGCATGTCCAGTTCGCCGCTGGCCTTCAGGCAGGGTTGCCCGGTGCCGCGTTTGCGGATCGCTTCCCGTAGGGACTGTTTGATCACGTCGGCGATGGCGATGTGATTCGGCGAGGGTGAGTCGCAGTGCACCAGCAGGCCGTCTTTGACCTCGATCACCCGAGCGAGGTCGTCCGGCAGCGCCAGATACGTGTCCAGGTCTATACCCGGAACACCGGCGCGCAACCACGACCAGTCGTATGCCTCGCTCACCGGACCAGCACTAGCCGGAGCGGGCCACCCACCGGTCGACGTCGACGATCCGATCAGGTGTCGAGTGCGGTGGGGCGGTGGTATTTGCCGTTGTAGTACAGCAGCGGTGCTGCTGAGGGAGACTCCTCGGTTTGGTCGTGGACGCGGGTGACCAAGCCGACGGCGAGGGTGTGGTCGCCGAGGTCGATGAGTTTGTGCAGCGTGGTGCGCAGCCAGATGGGGGTGCCGTGCAGCACTGGTTCGCCGGTGTCGAGGGTGGTCCAGAGGGAGCGGTCGGTGAAGCGGTCGGCTGCTGTGCGGGAGAAGCGGTGGGCCAGGTGTTGTTGGTGTTCGCCCAGGAAATGGATGACCACCGAGTCCGCGGCTCGCAGTGCGTCGATGCTCGACGACTTGTGCGCGATGTTGAACGACACCAGGGGCGGTTCCAGCGACAGCGAGGCGAACGAGGTCGCCGTGAAACCCACGGGTCCGCTCTGCGCCCCGAGCGTCACCACCGTGACGCCCGCCGGGTAGTGGCGCATCGAAGCTCGATACTGCTCGGCGGTGATCCCACTCAGATCGTCGGGAACCACCAGTCCGGTCTCAGAAGGTTGCACATCGCCCACCGCCCCAACCTACGCCCGCGCTCGCGGGGTGTCCTCACGCCCGCGGTGTCCGTGTGATCCGACTCCACGCGAACGGCAGGGGAAACCGGACTCAGTCGATCTCGAGAGGCAGTCCCGCGGTGATGCGGACGAGTTCGCGAAAGTTGGTGCGGAACAACGTGTTCGGGTGCCCCCCGGCTGCCCAGATCTCAGGGTGCGCGGCCAGGGCGGTGTCGACCCAGGTGGGGAGGTTGGTGGGGTGGCCCAGGGGGGCGGTGCCGTCGATGGGCTGGCCCGTGATGCGTTCGACCAGGGCTGTGGGGGCGGGGGTGAGGGTGCCTTCGAGGCGTTTGCCGGTGCGGGCGAGGTCGACGCGGTGGTGATCGGCCACCAGGAGCAGGACGGGGTCGTTGTCGAGGAGGAAGACCTGGGCGGTGAGGATCGCGGTGGGGTGGGCGCCCATGGCGCGCGCGGCATCGGCCGCGGTGAGCGCCGGCGTCTCGGGGCAGACGATGACGCCGTGGTGCCCGCGGGCGATGAGAGTTTCCGCGACCCGGCATGCGACCGGCGGCAATGACGACCTGCGCATGTCATCCAGAGTAGAGGGATTGCGGGGAATGTGCTGTGTTACTGAGGGTCTGGGAACGAGACTTCGAGGTTTGGTTGTCCGCCGTCGCGCGACGGACCCGCCTCGGGCAGGGTTCGGTGGTGTGGCGGATCCGAGGTGCGCAGGGCTGGGGCCTCGAGGAGATGGACGGCAGGCGATAATCCAGGGCATGAGTGAATGGAAGGCCTTTACCGTCGAGATCGCCGACAACGTTGCCCAGGTCACGCTGACCGGGCCGGGTAAGGGCAACGCGATGGGACCCGATTTCTGGCGCGAGTTGCCGGAGGTCTTCGCCGAGCTCGACACAGATCCGCAGGTGCGGGCCGTGGTCGTCACGGGATCGGGCAAGCACTTCTCCTACGGTCTCGACCTGGCCGCGACCGCGGGGACACTGGCGCCGGTGCTGGCCGACGACGCGAAGGCGGCGCCGCGCACGGAGTTCCTCAAGGAGGTCCGCCGGATGCAGGCGTCGGTGACGGCGTTGGCCGAATGCACCAAGCCGGTGATCGCCGCGGTTTCCGGGTGGTGCATCGGCGGTGGCCTCGACCTGATCGCGGCTGCCGACATCCGCCTGGCCAGCGCGGATGCCAAGTTCAGCCTGCGCGAGGCGAAGGTCGCGATCGTGGCCGACATCGGGTCGCTGCAGCGGCTGCCCGGCATCATCGGCGAGGGCAATCTGCGTGAGCTGGCCTTCACCGCCAAGGACATCGACGCGGTGCGCGCCGAGCGGATGGGCCTGGTGAACGAGGTGTTCGACGATCAGGAGGCCGTGCTGGCAGCCGCGCACGCGATGGCTCGCGAGATCGCAGGCAACCCGCCGCTGGTGGTGCAGGGCATCAAGGACGTGCTCGAGCAGCGGACCAGTCCGGCGGTGGCCGACGGCCTGCGCTATGTGTCGACGTGGAACGCGGCGTTCCTGGCGTCGAAGGACCTCACCGAGGCGATGACGGCGGTGTTCCAGAAGCGGACCCCGGAGTTCAAGGGCGAGTAAAGGTAGTTCAAACGGTTGCCCCGGCAACCGGTCTGCCCACATACTTGCATCACACAACTAATTGTTTGATGCAAGTAAAGGTGGCACATGAGCGAGTTCGAGCAGGCGATCGACGTGATCGCGTCCCAGCTCGTCCGGCTGCATCGCCTGCGCGACCGGTCGCTGGCCCAGATCAAGGACCGCTCGGGAATCGACCCGGCCGGTTTCGTCGTGCTGTTCCGGCTGGTGTGTGACGGCGCGATGCGCTCGGGGGCGCTGGCCGAAGCGGTGCATTCGGACGCGTCGACGGTGAGCAGGCAGGTCGCGCAACTGGTCGAGCGGGGCCTGGTGGTGCGTACCGCCGACCCCGACGACGGCCGCGCGACCGTGCTGCAAGCCACCGACGAAGGTCGCGAGGTGGCCGCGCGCATCCGTGCGCGCAGGCAGGACAGCATCGCGACCATCACCGAGCAATGGTCATCGGCCGACCGCGCGAGTTTCGCCGGGCTGCTGACCCGCTTCGTGGACGACTACGACCACACCCGCGCGGCTCTGCTCGCCCGACCGCACGCTCTGAGCGCTATCTCGACGGAGAACGATTCGTGACAACCACAGCCGTGCCCACGGTGGACTCGCCCGCCGGCTTCACGCACCGCCAGATCCTCACCATCCTGTCCGGCTTGATGCTCGGCATGCTGCTGGCCTCACTCGATCAGACGATCGTGTCGACCTCCATCCGCACCATCGCCGACGACCTGGACGGCTACTCGCTCCAGGCCTGGGCGACCACGGCCTACCTGATCACGGCGACGATCAGTACGCCGCTCTACGGCAAACTCTCGGACATGTTCGGCCGAAAGCCGTTCTTCCTGACGGCGATCGGCCTGTTCATCGTCGGTTCCCTGCTGTGCACGTTGGCTACCTCGATGTATCAGCTGGCCGCGTTCCGCGCGTTCCAAGGACTCGGCGCGGGCGGGCTGATGTCGTTGGCACTGGCCATCATGGGCGACATCATCGGACCCCGCGAACGTGCCCGCTACCAGGGCTATTTCCTCGCGGTCTTCGGCGTTTCGAGCGTGCTGGGGCCGGTGCTGGGCGGTCTGCTCGCCGGGCAGGACACCATCCTCGGCATCACCGGCTGGCGCTGGGTGTTCCTGGTGAACGTGCCGCTGGGGCTGCTCGCCCTGGTGGTGGTGACCAGGGTGCTGCACCTGCCGCGCAAGCCGCACGCCACCCACCGCATCGACTTCGCGGGCGCGGTGGTGCTGGCGGTCGGGCTCGTTCCGCTGCTGATCGTCGCCGAGCAGGGGCGTGAATGGGGTTGGGGTAGTACGTACTCGGTGATCTGCTACCTGATCGGCGCGATCGGACTGGTCGGCTTCGTCGCGGTCGAGAAGCTCATGGGCGACGCGGCGCTGATCCCGTTGCGCATCTTCGACAACGTGACCTTCACGCTCGGCGTGGTGATCTCGTTCGTGGTCGGCGCGGCGATGTTCGGCGGGATGCTGCTGCTGCCGCAGTACCTGCAGGTGGTGCGTGGCGCCGGGCCGACAGAGGCCGGATTGCAGATGCTGCCGATGGTGCTGGGGCTGATGATCGGTTCGATCCTGTCCGGTCGGCTGATCTCGAAAACCGGTCGTTACCGGGCCTTTCCGGTGATCGGCGCGATCATGCTGACGCTCGGGTTGTTCCTGCTGCACCTGCTCGACGCCGACAGCCCGCTGTGGCTGGCGATGCTGTTCATGGCGGCCACCGGCTTCGGCCTCGGCAACCTGATGCAACCGCTGACACTGGCGCTGCAGAACGCGTTGCCGCCCAAGGACATGGGTGTGTCGACCGCCTCGGCGACCTTCTTCCGCCAGATCGGCGGCACGCTCGGCGCCGCGGTGTTCCTGTCGATCCTGTTCTCCCTGCTCACCCCGAACATCACCGAGCAGATGCAGCGCTCCGCCGCCGACCCCGCCTATCAGCAGGCTGTGATCGAGGGTGCCCGGAGCACGAACCCGGTCGACGCCGCACTGGCCGAGGGGCTGCTCGCACACGACACCTCCGCCGCCGGGAAGGTGCTGCAGGACAGCTCGATCATCCAGCAGCTCGACCCCGAGCTGGCCAAGCCCTTCCAGGTGGGATTCGCCGACTCGATGTCGACGGTGTTCCTCGTCGCGGCCGCTGTCGCGCTGATCGCACTGCTGCTGGTGCTGTTCTGGAAGGAGGTTCCGCTGCGGATGTCGGGCGGGATCCAGGCCGCCGGTGACGCGAAGGCCGCAGAAGGGGTCGGCGCGCTCGTCGACACCTCCGCGCAGTCCACATCCCGGGCCGGAAAGCAGCACGAAAAGGACGAGGGCGGTCGCGGCGACACGGGTGCGCCCCCGGCATGATCATCGGGTGAGTCGATTCGGCGGTGGCGGTGCACGGCGACGGTTGCGTCGTCTGCCCGCCGCTGTCGGCTATCTGGTGGTGGGCGGGCTCACCGGGGTGGCGTCGTTGTTCGCGGTGGTCGCGCTGGCGATCGTCGCGGCGGCGAGTCTGATCGGCCTCGGGATTCCCGCATTGCCGGAGGCGGTCAAGTTGATCCGGCCGCTGCTGGGGCTCGAGCGTCGCAGGGCTGGGAAACGGCTCGGCACGCCGATCGTGTCCGCCTATCAGCCGTTGACCGGCGACCTGCGGCATCAGCTCGCGACGCTGGCCGCCGATCCGGCGAATCGGCGCGATCTGGGCTGGCTGGTGTCGCACGCGATCATCGGACTGCCGCTGGCCGCGCTGGCGGTGGCGTTACCGCTGAGTGCGGTGCAGCACCTCGCCGTCCCGATCTACTGGGGTGCGACAGCCGACGGCACCGTGTCCAGTGGTGGCATCATCATCGATTCGGGGACCGCCGCCGCGGTGAGCGCCGTGCTCGGCCTCGTCTACGGGGCACTCGCACTGCGTGCGCCCGAGGCGGCGAACGCGCAGGCCAAACTGGCGGGGGCACTGCTCGCGCCGGATGAGAACGCGCTGCTGGCCGACCGGGTCGTCGAACTGACCGTGACCAGGGCGGCCGCCTTGGACGCGCACGGCGCCGAACTGCGCCGCATCGAACGCGACCTGCACGACGGCGCCCAGGCCAGGATCGCCGCGGTGATCATGCAGCTGGGGCTCGCCGGACAACTGCGCGAGCGTGACCCCGACGCCGCCGATCGGATGGTGCGCACAGCCCAGGACACGGCCTCGGCGGCCCTGGCCGAACTGCGCGACGTGGTGCGCAGCGTCTACCCACCGGTGCTCTCCGATCGCGGCCTGAACAGTGCCGTCTCCGCGCTGGCCGCGCGCAGCCCGATCCCGTGCGTGTTCGAATCGAACGGCGTGACCCGGCGACCGATGGCGGTGGAGGCCGCCGCCTATTTCGTGATCGCCGAGGCCATCGCCAACGCGACCAAACACTCCGGCGCCGACACGCTGTCGATCGCGCTGGGCGGGCCGGCCGATCTGTTGACCGTCGAGATCCGCGACAACGGTGTAGGCGGGGCCCGGGTGACCGACGGTGGGGGCCTGGCGGGCATCCGGCGCAGGGCCGAGGCGCTCGACGGGCGGATGACGCTGAGCAGCCCGGAGCAGGGGCCTACTGTGGTGCGGGTGGAGTTGCCGTGCGGGTCGTGATCGCCGAGGACGACGCCCTCCTGCGGGAAGGCCTCGCCCTGCTGTTGAAGACGGCCGGGATAGACGTGATCGCCGCTGTCGACAATGCCGAGGACTTCCTCGCCGTCGTCACCGCCGACCGACCGGACGTGGTGGTGGTCGACGTTCGCCTGCCGCCCACGTTCACCGACGACGGACTGCGCGCCGCCGTACACGCCAGGACCCTCCACCCCGGCCTGCCGGTGCTCGTCCTGTCCTCCTATGTGGAGGACAGCTACGCCTCCGAACTGCTCGGCGACGGCGGCGGTGGCGTCGGTTACCTGCTCAAGGAACGGGTCGGCAAGGTCGACCGGTTCCTCGAATCCCTGCACCGGGTCGCCGCGGGTGGCACCGCTATGGACCCGGAGGTGATCGCGCAGCTGCTGGTGCGCCGCAAGGCCGACGACCCGCTGTCCACCCTGACCGCTCGCGAACGGGAAGTGCTCGCGCTGATGGCCGAGGGACAGGACAACTCCGCCATCGCCGCTCGCCTGGTGGTCACCGAAGGTGCTGTGCTCAAACATATTCGGAGCATCTTCGCCAAGCTCGGACTCGCCGCCGACGAATCGGGGCATCGCCGGGTTCTCGCGGTGCTGGCCTACCTCGACGCGCGCCCGGGACGCCCCTGACCGCCGAGTTCGCCACGGTTCCCGCGGTTTCACCGACCGGCCGAATCGTCGTGACAGATCGGATCGGCGTCCGGGAGGGTGCCTTCCAGAAGGTAGGTGTCGACCGTGGCTTCGACACAGGTGTTCGGATAGTTCCCGTAGATCCAGTGCACCGCGACATCTTCCAGCGTCACCATGCGCGAGCCGGTCAACGCCCGGTGCATGACCTGCGCGCCCGCGTAGGTGGTGCGGGTGTCGCCGGTGGACTGGACGATCAGGCTCGGCAGCGCGTTGCCGATCACGGTCGGCGGCTCGACCGGCGGCGCCCAGAACGCGCACGGCGTGATGTTGTTCGCGAACGCGCCGAACAACGGTTGATCGGCCCGGCTCGCCTCGATACTGCGCCGATACCAGGCCGGATCTCGTGGCACTTCCACATCGGCGCACAGCACCGCCATCGCCGGTGAATAGTCGCGTGGCTGCGCGGTGAGCATGAAGCCGAGCGTGGCGGCCAACTCCGGCTCGGGCCGAACCTCGACACCGTCGGCGGCGTCGGCGAGCTGGCGGATCTGGCGCCCCAGCAGCGGATAGTTGCGCGGGTCGTCGAGTCCGCGGTAGAGCACCAGCGGCAGGCTGTGCTCGTCGACGGTGAACTCACCGATCCGGATCGGCTGGTCGTTGGCGCGCCGGACCATGTCCTGCACGGTCGATCTGACCGCGAAACGATCTGTCCCGAAACCGAATTCGGCGTCGTGTGCGCCCGCCCAGTCGGCCCATCGGTCGAAGGCCGCCTCGTTGGCCGGGCCCATGGCTCTCAACATCCCGACCGAGCCGTAGCGCTCGGGGTCGACAGCACTGTCGAGGACGAACCGATCGCCGCGCTCGGGGAACATCTGGGTGAAGACCGCGCCGAGGTAGGTGCCGTAGGAGGTACCGAAGTAGCTGATCCGGTCCTCGCCGAGGACAGCCCGAACGACATCCATGTCGCGGGCGGTGTTGCGGGTGGTGATGTGGCGCAGTCGCGGTCCCTCGTTCGTCGCGCACAGGGCGGCGAGTTCGGCTTGCTGGGCGACGCTTTCCGCGAAGCCGACGGCGTCGAGGCCGGCGGACTCCATCCCGAACCCGTCCTGCCAGCGGCAGTTCACCGGGGTGGAGCGGCCGACGCCGCGTGGATCCATCCCGATCAGGTCGTAGCGGTCGCGGACCTCGGCGCTCATCCCCGTCCGGATGTCGAGGGTGAAGTCGAGGCCGGGCACGCCGGGGCCGCCCGGGTTGGACAGCATCACCCCGCGACGCTTCGCCGGGTCGGTCGCGGGCAGCCGCGAGATGGCCACGCTCATCGTTTCCGCCCGCGGTGCCGAGTAATCCACCGGAACGGTCACTTCCGCGCACTGGGCGCCCGCCGGATCGAGGCGCGGGTCGTCGCAGGAATGCCAGGTGAGTGATTGGTGACGGAAGTGATCCAGCGGGTCGGCCGACGCGGTGGCGGTGGTGAACAACCCGGCAGCTGTCGCGGCAAGGGCGACGACGACGGCGACGATCGAGCGTCTCACGAAGCACACACCACGCTGTCGAAAGCCCGCTCGACGACCTCCGCCCGCTCCTTGTTGGTGGGCAGCTCGTTCACAGTCATGGTCACCGCGACGCCGTCGGCGGTGACCCCGGTGCGGGTATCGAAACCGGGGATGCTGCCGCCATGGGCCACAGTCTGCTTGCCGCACGAGGTGGTCTGCACGACCAGTCCCAAACCGTAACCGGCCGAGGGCATTCGGTCGAAAGGCACCGTCTGGCGCATCTGCTCCAGCTGTGCGGCGGGCAGCAGCTTGCCGTCGAGCAGGGCGAGGAAGAAGCGGTTCAGGTCCGAGCCGGTGGCGATCATCGCGCCCGCGGCATCGGCCCACGACGGATCGAAGTCGGTGAAATCGATACGGGTGCCGTCGATTTCCTGATAGCCGCGCGGATACGGCGCGCGCAGTCCGTTGTCGCCGGGGGCGGGAAAGTAGGTGTCTCGCAGACCGAGTGGTTCGATGATCCTCGTCGTGATCTCGGCGGCGGCCGGACGGCCGGTGACCCGATCGATCAGCATGCCGAGCAGGATGTAGTTGGTGTTGGTGTAGATCGATCGGGTGCCCGGTTCGAACTGTGGCGGCATCGTCATCGCGATGCGGATCATCTCGGCGGGCGAATAGTGACGTCCGCGGATGGCCTCGGGGTCGGCCTTGATCTGCTGCGAATTCGGATCGGCTGGTCGGCTGGGATCGCCGCTCGCCAGATAGTCCGGCAGGCCGCTGGTGTGCTGGAGCAGTTGTCGCACGGTGACGCGGCTGCCGTCGTTGCCGTTGCCCCGCACGAGGCCGGGCAGGTACCGCTCGACGGGAGCGTCGAGCTCGACCTTGCCCTCGGCGACCAACTGCAGGACCACGGTCGCGACGAAACTCTTGGTGTTGCTGCCGATTCGGACATGCGCGTTGTCGGGAATCGGTGCTCCGGAAGCGGTATCACCGACCCCGGCGTTGACGATCCACTCGCCCGCGGCGGTGGTGATCACGGCCTGAGCGCCGGGAAATCCCGCCTGCACCACTGTTTCCAGCGCCTGCCGGACCTCCGGCCGATCCGATTGCGCTGCGGTGGCGCTGTTCTCGGGGCCGCATGCGGTGACTGCGAGCAGGGCGAGCAATCCGGTTCCGGCCGCGAGAGCGCGCAGTGACTTACTCGAAAAAGCGGTGTTGAGCTGCATGATTCGAGCCTAGAAACGGGCGGCGGCGGTGCCTATGCCGCACGCACCCGAATCGAAGGTGGTGCCAGCACTACCAACGCAGGGGTGGGCAAGGTGAAACGCCCAAGGTGAGAGTGAATCCACCCCTAGGGGTGGCTGTTCGAACGCCTGTGCCGCAATAACTTCGAGAAGTCGAAATTGCTCGCATCAGGAGAAACAACATGCGCATCAAATCCACACTCGCCGCCGCTCTGCTGGCCGTCGCGACCGTCGCCGGGGTGTCGGCGGTCGGTGCGGGCAGTGCCGCCGCCGCCCCGTACGGAACCTATTACGGCACGTACTACGAGCTCTACCAGTGCCGCGCGGCCGGGGAGGACCCCTACACCGGCGGGTACTACTGGGAGTGCACGGAGAGCTGGGACGGCTGGGACCTCTACATCTGGTACTGATCCGCCCGGAACCGACAGCAAAACGGGAAGCCCGAAACTCTTCGGGCTTCCCGTTTTTCGTGCGGCTGTCGGCTCAGTGGCCGGATTCCTTCAGCCGGGTGAAGGACTCGTCGATGATCTTCTCGGCCTCGGCGCGGCCGAGCCACTCCGAACCCTCGACGTACTTGCCGGGCTCGAGATCCTTGTAGCGCTCGAAGAAGTGCTTGATCGCCGACAGTTCGAACTCCGAGACGTCGCCCAGGTCCTGGATGTGGTCCCAGCGCGGGTCGCCCGCGGGGACACACAGCACCTTGTCGTCGCCGCCGGCCTCGTCGGTCATGCGGTACACGCCCACCGGGCGGGCCTCGACGATCACACCGGGGAACACCGACTCGGGCAGCAGCACCAGCGCGTCCAGCGGGTCGCCGTCTTCGCCGAGGGTGTTCTCGATGAAGCCGTAGTCGGCCGGGTAGCCCATGGAGGTGTACAGGTACCGGTCGAGCTTGACCCGGCCGCTCTCGTGATCGACCTCGTACTTGTTCCGAGAGCCCTTGGGAATCTCGATGGTGACGTCGAACTCCACGCCATCTCCTTGCTCGTTCGAGTGCTGGTCTGTGCCGAATCGCCAGATCGTTCTGGGGAACCGTTGCGCAACGAGGATAGTGTGGTGTGCTGGTACACCGGTGCAGCAGGCGGGGCGTAGTCGCGCAGTCGAGGCGTGTCGGGCGGCGTTGAGGGAGACACGGTCGTGGTCGATACAGGCGGCAACAATCCGGGATCGCGGGTGCAGGGGCGCCGCGGGTCCCGTTGGATCTGGTTGTCGGCGGTGGTCGTCGCGCTGCTGGTGATCGCGGGTGGTTTCGCCGCGATCGCGCAGCCGTGGACGCCGCAATTCCGCCACGGCGGGCTCACCGTGGCGCCGCCGCCGGACACGGGGCAGGTGTTTCCCGAGGTTGCGCCTGCCCGATCGGACGCGCCGGCGCCGACGGTGGCGGGCATCGCCGCGGCGCTCGCGCCGGTGGTCGGCAACCCCGATCTCGGTGCCTTCGCAGGTCAGGTGACCGATCCGAGCAGCGGTGCGGTGCTGTGGAGCCAGGACCCGACCAAGGCGATGATTCCGTCGTCGACGGCGAAGATCATGCTGGTCGCGGCCGCATTGCTGACGTTGCCCGATGATCAGCGGGTCGCCACGAAGGTGCTCGCCGGGGCGCCCGGCGAGCTGGTTCTGGTCGCCGGCGGGGATCCGACGTTGACCACGCGGGCCGACGGCGGCTACTACACCGACGGCGCCCGGATCTCGGATCTGGCCGCGCAGGTGCGGGCCGCGGGCAAACAGGCGAACGCGATCGTGGTCGACACCTCCGCCTACACAGGGCCGACGATGGCTTCGGGCTGGGACCCGATCGACATCCCGGAAGGCTCGATCACGCCGATCGAACCGATCATGATCGACGGCGGCCGCTTCGATCCGTCGGCCGACTATTCCCCGCGCACCGCGAACCCCGCGCTCGATGCGGGTCGGGCGCTGGCCGCCGAGCTCGGTATCGACCCGGCTGCGGTGCGGGTCGGTCCGGCCGCGCAGAACGGCGCCCAGATCGCGAAGGTCGAATCGGCGCCGCTGCGAGTTCGTCTGCACGACATGATGATTCATTCCGACAATGTGCTGGCCGAGACCATCGGACGTGAACTGGCGGTGGCGTCGGGGCAGGCCGCGTCCTTCGCCGGAGCTGTCGCGGCCACCTCGGCGGCCCTGTCGTCGGCCGGATTCGATGTGGCCGGACTGCATCTGGCGGACAACAGCGGGCTTTCCGTCGACGACCGGGTGTCGCCGAAGCTGCTCGATGCGATCGTCGCGACTGCGGCCGAGCCGACCGGCAGCGCGGCCGTGGTGCCCGCCGGAACCCAGGCCAGGCCCGAAAACGATCCGCGCGCAGCGGCTCTCGCACCGATGCTGGACTACCTGCCGGTCGCGGGCGGCACCGGCACGCTCGCGCCGCGCTTCGTCACCCAGAACCGGCAGGCCGCGGGGTGGGTGCGGGCCAAGACCGGAACTCTGAGCGTGGCCAGCGCGTTGGTCGGATATGTACTCGATCGTGACGGGCGGGTACTCACCTTCGCGCTCATGTCGAACGACCGGTTGCCCGAGCTCAGCAGGCCGGCGCTCGACGCGGTGGCCGGTGCCCTGCGCAATTGCGGATGCTCCTGAGAACGGGTGGTTATGACCGACAAGACCGAACGCAAGAGTTCCGGATTCAGCGCGACCGTGGATTGGCGACTGGCGGCGCGCACCGGGGCGCTGCTGGCTCCCGCCGGTCCGAGAGCATCGCGGCGGACGGCGGAACAGGTCGTCGCCGAGTTGGCGTCGGCCTCCGTGCTGGCCGAACTGCCGGTGCGTGAGGTCAGCGGGTTGCTCGACGATCGACCGGTACCGCAGGCGCGAATCGTCGACCGGCCGGGCTGGATTTCCGCGGCCGCGGATTCGATGGCGGTGCTCACCGGCACCGAATCCACCGACGGCGGCAAACTCGCCGGAAAACCCGCGGGCGTGCAGGCCGGGACGATGCTGGCGTTTCTGTCCACCGCGATCCTCGGGCAGTACGACCCGTTCACCGGCGACGACGGCACATTGCTGCTGGTCGCGCCCAATATTCTCGGGGTCGAACGGGCGCTCGGCGTCGATCCCAGCGATTTCCGGTTGTGGGTGTGCCTGCACGAGGTGACCCATCGGGTCCAGTTCTCCTCGGCGCCGTGGCTGGCCGCGTATATGCGCACCAATGTCGACATTCTCAGCGAGGTCGGCGAGGAACCGATGAGCGAGCTGCTCACCCGGTTGCTCGGCGAGGTGCGGGCCCGGCGCAACGGGGACAACGCCGATGATCCGAACAGTCGAGGGGTGGTCGGGCTGTTGCGCGCGGCCCAGGCCCCGCCGCAGCGGGAGGCACTGGATCGGCTGCTGATGCTCGGCACGCTGCTCGAGGGGCACGCGGATCATGTGATGGACGCGGTCGGACCGGCGGTGGTGCCGACGGTCGCCGATATCCGGGCGGCTTTCGATCGGCGCAGGCAGCGGCCTTCGAATCCGATTCAGCGGCTGCTCAGGGCATTGCTCGGGGTGGACGCGAAGGTCGCGCAGTACGTGCGAGGCAAGAAGTTCGTCGACGCGGTGGTCGAGCGCGTGGGGGTCGCGGAGTTCAACACTGTGTGGACGAACGCGGACACGCTGCCGTTGCTGGACGAGGTCGATGAACCGCAACGGTGGATTCGCCGGGTGCTCGGGTAGGTCTCGGTAACCTGCGTTGATGACTCACGCGGGCGGTCGACCGTCGAGCAGTACCGATCTTCCTGCTCGTGGACCACTGCCGAACGATGATCGAGCCGCGATCGTGCGGTGTGGACGATGACATCGCCTCGGGCGATGCGCCTACCGGAGACGGCGGCGGTGCTCGCGGTGCGACGGGGTGTGCGCGAGTGGGTGGCCGCGCGGGGTGGGCACGGGCCGGTGGTGGTGGGGTTGTCCGGTGGGGCGGACTCGCTGGCGCTGGTGGCTGCGGCTGTCGCCGAGGCGGGTGAGGTGACCGCTGTGGTCGTCGATCATCGGTTGCAGGAGCGATCGGGGGAGGTGGCGGACCTGGCGGCCGAGCGAGCGGTGGGTCTCGGGTGTGTGGGGGCGATGGTTGTGCCTGTCGAGGTCGGGCGCGAAGGGGGCGTCGAGGCGGCGGCTCGGGTGGCTCGTTACGCGGCCTTGGAGGCGGTGCGCGACGGACGGCCGGTACTGCTCGGGCACACCCTCGACGATCAGGCGGAGACGGTGTTGCTCGGGTTGGCGCGCGGGTCGGGCGGGCGGTCGATTCAGGGAATGGTGGCGTGGACCGCACCGTGGGGGCGCCCGCTGCTGGGGGTACGGCGGGCTCAGACGGTGCGGATGTGCGCGGATCTGGGGATCGAACCCTGGGACGACCCGCACAACACCGACCCCCGCTACACCCGGGTTCGTGTGCGCAACGAGGTGCTGCCGCTGCTCGAGGACGTGCTCGGCGGTGGCGTGGCACAGGCGCTGGCCCGCACGGCCGACCAGCTCCGCGCCGACGGGATCGTTCTCGACGCCTGTGCCGATGAGGTGCTCCGCGCGGCGCGCACCGGTGCTGCCGCGACAGGCAGTGGCGTGCCCGACAACGATCCACCCACCCTCTCCGTCGAGATCCTGGCCACTGCGCCGCCCGCGCTGCGGCGCAGGGCCGTGCGCGTCTGGCTCAGGGATCAGGGCGTCACCGGGCTCGTGAACGCTCATTTACAAGCGATCGACGAGCTGGTGAGCAATTGGCACGGACAGGGCGGGGTGGCGGTGGGAGGCGGGTCGAGGGACCACAGGTTGGTCGTGACGCGCGAACATGGCACGCTGGCGGTGCGAGCACAGCCGCGCATTTGATGCCACGAAGGGACACCCACTTCCGTGTACGGAGACGACATCGCATCGGTGCTGATCACCGAAGACGAGATCAAAGCCAAGATCGAGGAACTGGCCGAGCTCGTCGCCAAGCGATACCCGCCCGATTCCCCCGAAGGTGACCTCCTGCTGATCTGCGTCCTCAAGGGCGCGATCTTCTTCATGACCGACTTCGCCAGGGCGCTGTCGATCCCCACCCAGCTCGAATTCATGGCCGTGTCGTCCTACGGCTCGTCCACCTCGTCCTCGGGCGTGGTGCGCATCATGAAGGACCTGGACAAGGACATCGCGGGCCGCAACGTTCTGATCGTCGAGGACATCATCGACTCGGGCCTGACCCTGTCGTGGCTCAAGCGCAACCTGTCCACCCGCAACCCGGCCTCGCTGGAAGTAGTCACCCTGCTCCGTAAGCCCGACGCCCTGCGCACCCCGGTCGACGTCGCCCACGTGGGCTTCGACATCCCCAACGAATTCGTCGTCGGCTACGGACTCGACTACGCCGAGCGCTACCGCGACCTCCCCTACATCGGCACCCTCAACCCGGCGGTCTACTCGTAGTTTCTGAGCGCTGGTGCGCTCGAGTTCGCGCCCCCGGCGGTCCCGCCGATCACGCACCGTGGCTTGCTCCTTCGTCGCCTACGCCACGGCACCTGATCGGCGGGACGGGCGCGAACCGCCGACTGCGCCGGCGGCCCCTCCCCGGGGTCGGGGCGTGCGGTGCTGGGGATCGACGACTCTGATCAGTGCTCGGATGTCGGCTTCGATCGCGCGGAACAACACGTAGGAGCCGATGAAGGCGACAACGCTGCCGAGATAGACCGCGCGCAGCGAGACCAGGGTGGGTAGTAGATCCTCGGTGGGTAGCAACGTGATGGCGACCATCGCGATCAGCGGGATGGACGCCGCGACCGCCAGGTACCAGCCGCAGCGCCGGAGAAGTCCGCGCAGCGTCGCGGCATCGGTGCCGAACAGGTGGCCTTGCTGCACGAAGATCGGGTAGACGCAGCGGAGCATGTAGAAGGTGATGAGGAAGAACGCGTAGGTCACCGCGACGGCGCAACCGATGGTGTTCGACAGCAGAAACTGCGCCGTGGTTCGGGTATCCAGTGCACCGGTGCTGGCCATGACCGTGGCGGGCAGGATCGCGGCCGCCGTGATCCAGAACAGCAGGGCGACAACGACTGCCCGGTCACCCAGCAGCAGCGATTGCCTCCCGGCCAGCCCTAAGGCGCCGGTGCTCACATGTCGTCCGGCTCGCAACGCGCGCGGAACCAGGATCGCGTGGCGGGACAGATAGACCAGTATCACCGCGCCGAGCGCGAAAGACAGCACGTTGGTGACCACCGAGACGATGTGCAGCGCTTCGCGGGCAGCGGGCTCGAGCCGCTGCACCAGCAGACCGGAGTTCTGCCAGGTCTTGTACCGCACGGCCAGCGCGTTGGGTACCGCGATCGCCAGTGCCATCAGCGCAACCATGAAGGGCCGCAACCGTATTCGGTAGCTGTCGACGGGTGGGTCGACCAGCTTTCGGCTGCGCGGGTCGAGGCACAGATCGAACTGTTCGGCGAGCACGGTCCCGTCGGGCCATCGGTGCGTGCGATCCGATGCCAAGCAGCGCAGCAACACTCGACGCAGAGCGGGCGGGCAATCGGCTGGAAGTTGTCGTAGCGCCGACGTGCTCACGCCCGCGCCGCGCGAGGCGAGCATCGCTTCCAACCTGGCCTGATCGGCCAAGGCGGGGTCGTCGGCGCCGGTGTCGTCGAACGGTTTCGCGCCGGTGAGCAATTCCCACAGCAGCACGCCGAGGGAGAAGAGATCGGAGCGTGCCTCGAGATCGGCGGCGCTGCGGTGGTGGCCGGGATGACTGGCTTCGAGCTGCTCGGGCGACATGTAGGCGAGCGACCCACCGAAATACGAGAGCGGGCTGGTGCCCGCGGTCTCGCTGAAGCTGATATTGAAATCGGCGAGCTTCGGCACACCCTCCGCCGTGAGCAGGACATTCGCCGGCTTCACATCACGGTGCAGAACACCCCGGTCGGCCGCATGATCGAGCGCCGCGGCCAGACGCCGGCCCAGCCACGCCACCGTGTCGGGCCAGCTGAGCTCGGCGATCTCGCGGCGGACGCTCGAATCCGCCGGACGGATTTCGCCCTTCTCCGCCATCGCCGCGTCGATCGCGTCGAGCAGGAGGCGGCCGCCGCGTTCGGCGGGCGGGGTGGCGCGGACCCAGCGCAGCAGGCCGAGCAGGGTGCCGCCCGGCAGGAACTGCATGTACAGCAGGCGCACCCGGGGCGACCCGTCGTCGGGTGGGTCGAGTACCAGCTGATCGAAGACCCGCACGATGTAGTCGTGGTCGAGCTGGGCGAGGGTCTGTGGCTCGATCCCGCTGTCGGCGGAGATCTTCACCGCGACCAGGCGCTGCATCGAGCGTTGCCGGGCGAGGAAAACCCGGGCGAACGCCCCCGCACCGAGCTCGGTCAGCAGCTCGAAGTCGCCGATGCGCGCGCCGGCCTCGAACCGGTCGAGCCCGCGCCGATCGGTGGGGTGCGTGGTGGCGGTGCGGTCGAGCGAGGGCCGGGTCGCCTCGGTGATGACTGTCGAGCTCACGACGGGGGATACGGCCGCGATCGCACGCGGGTTCATCCCGCGCGGCGACGGTCAGCTGACCACGCGCTCCAGTGCTTTCAGGTCGTCCTCGAGTTCGCGGAAGAGCAGGTAGGAGGCGATGAAGGCGAAGATGCCACCCACACAGAGCACGCGCACGGCGACGATCACGGAGGGGATGTCGCCGGGCGGCAGGAAGGTCACGCCCGCGACGGCGAGCAGGGGAACCGAGGCGGCCACGGCGAGGTACCAGGTGCAGCGCCGACACAGGGCGCGCAGCCATTCACCGTCGTCGGCGCTGATCTCGCCGTGGCGCAGGAAGATCGGATAGATGCACCGGACCAGATAGAACGTCACGAGGAAGAACGGATAGGCGACGGCTATCGCGCCGCAGACCAGCAGGGACGCGAAGAAATGGACCACGGCGCGGGCCGGGACGTCACCCGCGGCCAATTGCAGTGCCACCGGGAAGGTGAGGCCCGACAGCGCCCACAGCGAGAACGCGACGACCACCACCCGGTCGCCCAGCCGCACGGTGTCGTGTCTGGTGCGGCGCAGGATCTGCGGGTCGTAGCGGCGGCCGTGGCGAAGCCCGCGCGGCACCGACAGCACGAAACGGGCGAGGTAGATGAGCACCGCCGCGCCCGCAGGGAAGAAGACCAGGTTCACGCCCGCGGTGATCACGACGAACGATTGCTGGGCGGTCTCGCTGAGTCGACTCACCACCAGACTCTGGTTGTGCTGGATGTTGTACCAGGATGCCAGGGCGTTGGGGACACCGATCGCCAACACCATCACCAGCAGCGGCCACCTGCGCCACTGCATGCGCCAGCTTTTCGGTGGCGGGTCGACGAGGTCGCGAGCGCGAGCATCCAGGCACAGGTCGAACTGTTTGGCCAGCACCGCGCCGTCGGCCCAGCGGCCCGACCTGTCCGGGTCCAGACAGGTCAGCAGGACGCGGCGCAGGGCAGTGGGACAGTTCGCCGGAACCCGGTCCAGCGCGGCCGGTTCGACGCCGACGGTGCGCCGTTCGAGCATCGCCTCGAGGGTGGTCTCGTCGCCGCGACCCTCGGCGGCGGCGGTGTTGTCGTCGAAGGGCTTCGCGCCGGTCAGCAGTTCCCACAAGACCACGCCGAGGGAGTAGATGTCGGCGCGAGTGTCGAGGTCGGCGGCCGTGCGGCCCAGGCCCGGATGGCAGGCCTCCAACTGTTCGGGTGACATGTAGGCCAGTGATCCGCCGAAGTAGGCCACCGGGCTGGTGCCCGCGACGGTGCGGCTGAAGCTGATGTTGAAGTCGGCGAGTTTGGGCACACCCTCCGCGGTGAGCAGCACGTTCGCCGGCTTCACGTCGCGGTGCAGTACCCCGTGCGAGGACGCGTAATCGAGTGCCTCGGCCAGTCGCCGACCCAGCCACGCCACCGTCTCCGGCCAGCTCAGCTCGGCGATCTCGGAGCGCACGCTCGAGTCGGTCGGGCGGATCTCGCCCTTTTCCGCCATGGCGGCGTCCACCGCGTCGAGCAGCAGCTTGCCGCTGCGCTCGGCGGGTGGGGTCGCGCGCACCCAGCGCAACAGGCCGAGCAGGGTGCCGCCGGGCAGGAACTGCATGTAGAGCAGACGTAGACGGCGCGAACCCGAGGGGGCCGAGCCGGTGTCGAGCAACTGCTGGTCGAACACGCGCACGATGTAGTCGTGGTCGAGTTGGGCCAGGGTCTGGGGTTCGGTGCCGCGGTCGGCGGAGATCTTCACCGCGACCAAACGCTGCATCGAACGCTGCCTGGCCAGGAAGACGCGGGCGAACGCGCCCGAACCGAGCCCGGTGAGCAATTCGAAATCGCCGATGCGCTGGCCGACTTCGATCCGGTCGAGCGGCTCGAACTCGCCGGGCGCCGACGAGGCGGCCGTGGCGGCCGACGTCGCGGTCGCGGTGAGGTCGAGCTGCGGGCTGGTCATCTCAGTACTACGGGTCGAGTCCGGGGATTGGTTCACCGTGGCGTCGAGGTCGTCGGTGCGACGGGTGCTCTGGTCGACGTCGTCGGCGCGGTGGGTGCTCTGGTCGAGATCGTCGGTATTGAGCAGCCCGCGCAGACTAGCCGCCTGCTCCGGGTACTCGCGCAAGCAGTCGCGCGGATCGACGCGCTCGCCGCTGTGCCTGCGGATGACGAATTCCTCGAACACCAGCCCGGCGGGCAGCGAGTCGCGGTCGAGTTCGGGGAACTCCGCGCAGTAGTGGACCAGGCGCTTACGGGTGACATCGGTACTCGCGTGATGGAGCCAGCGATGGCGCAGGTCGACCCGGATCAGTTCGTGCAGCGCCTGCGCGCGCAAGGTGGCCGCGTCGGGCAGGAACTCGGCGATCTCCGGTGGATGCCCGGTTGCCGATCCCCATGCGGCGGCGAACGCCTCGACCATATCGACGCGCACGTTGGTGGACCGACCGGCGCTCGCGTCGGGCTGTTCACCGCTTGCGGTGCTATCGCTCATCAACCGACCTAAAGGTTCGCGCGGATCGGTGCGAAATTCATTCCGCCACACCCGACGCCATCGTCCCCGAGCCGTTCTAGAAATGATAACTTGCGCCTCTAGAGCTGATCACCCGATTATCGACAACCATGCGACGGGGGCGAATCCGCAGATGAACGAAGACCTCACAGCGGTAGCATGGGAGTCCGTCGACGACGACGGCGTAACGGACGCTGAGGTGACGATGGGTCCTGACGAATACCCCATCGGCGGCCCCGCGGCGGCGCTGGCCGCGCGGGTTCGCGCGGGCACCATCACGCCCGCCGACGTCACGGCCGACGCACTGGCCCGAATCGCCTCGGAGAATCGCAAGATCAACGCGTTCACGGTGGTGCGGGCCGAGCGGGCCAGAGCCGAGGCGCGGGAACTGGCCGCCAGGCCGGACCTCGACGAACTCCCGCTGGCCGGTGTGCCGGTGGCGGTGAAACAGAACATCGCGGTGGCGGGCGAGGCGACTCGCGCGGGGTCGGCGGCCACCTCCGCCGAACCGGCGAGCATCGATCACCCGGTGGTGGCGAGATTGCGGGCCGCGGGCGCGATCGTCGTCGGGTTGACGGCGATGCCCGAACTCGGATTGTGGGCCAGTACCGACTCCGAGGGTTGTGTCACCCGCAATCCCCGCGATGTGGGGCGGTCGACGGGTGGATCCTCGGGTGGCGCGGCCGCCGCGGTGGCCGCGGGACTGGTACCGATCGCACACGGCAACGACGGACTCGGCTCCATCCGGGTGCCCGCCGCGGCGTGCGGCGTCTTCGGGATCAAGCCGGGTAGATACGTGGTGCCCGCGCAGATCGGCGTCGACTCCTGGGCCGGACTGGCCGAGAACGGTGTCCTGGCGACCACGGTCTCGGACGCGGCACTGGCGCTGTCGGTGCTGGCTGGTCGCTCCGACCTGGCCGAACTCCGCAAGCCACAGCGACTACGCATCGGACTGGCCGTGGCTCCGCCGTCGCGACTGGTTCGAATGGATCGGCACTGGACGGCGGCGGCGCGCACCGCGGGTGCGCGCGCGGCGGTGGCCGGGCACGAGGTGCAACCGGTCGAACTGCCCTACGGCGACGCGGCGCTGTTGATGCTGCTGCGCTGGCCGAGCGCGGGTCTGGCCGATGCCGACGCGCTCCCCGACCCCGACCTCCTCCAACAGCGCACCCGACGTCATCTGGCGATCGGCAGGGCGATCCGGCGCCTCGGCCTGGTTCGCCCCAGCCAGATCGACCGGACCGAAGCCCGCCTGCTCGAGTTCTTCGAAGATTTCGATGTGGTGATCACCCCGACGCTCGCCGCACCGCCGCCCAAGGCCAGGCAGTGGAGCGGGCGTGGTTGGCTCGCCAATGTCGTGTCCTCGGTGCGCTACGCACCGTTCACCGGCCTGTGGAATCTGCTCGGCTGGCCCGCGGCGTCACTGCCGATGGGCACCCATCCCGAAGCGCACACGCCCTTGGCCGCGCAGCTGGTCGGCCCGCCGGGCAGCGAGGCCACCCTGCTCGGCCTCGCCGCCCAACTGGAACTGTCGAACTAGGCTCCGGGCATCGCGCGGTCGAGGACCGCGGGCGCGCCCGTCAGACCGCGATCGGTTGCGGCTGCGGCGTCGGCTCGGAGAAGCCGCCGTCCACGGCGCGACCGGCGAATTCCAGAATGGTCGGGCGCGTATCGTCGGCCCGCCACGCCACCGCCAGCTCACACGGAGTGAGACCGGCGACCGGGCGCGCGGTCAGCCCGGGCCAGCGGTACATCGGCACATTGTTCTCGGCCAGCAAGCACACGCCGAGGCCGAGACTCACGGCCTCCAGCTTGTCCTCGGGGGTGGCCGCCTCGGCACCGATCTTGGCCGCCTTGCCGCCACGGGCATCGTTGCCGAGCCAGAAGTCGCGGACCGCGCCCGCCTCGGTGGGCAGGGCGACGAACGGCTCGTCGAGCAGATCGGCGAAGTCGATGCTCTCCTGCTCGGCCAGCGGGTGCTGCTCGGGCAGCAGGACCCAGCGCGGCTCGGTGCGCAGCACCTGCCAGCGATAGCGGTTGGGGTCGGGCAGCGGCAGCCACACCAGCGACAGGTCGGCCTGTCGACCGGCCAGGCCGCTGGAGGGGTCGTTCCACGACGCGGCGTGCAGGGCGAGGCGGTGACCGCTCGCGCTCTCGAGGTCGTTGAGCAGACCCCGGCCGAGCGCGGACTGGATTCCCACGCGCAGCACCTCACCGGCTTCCTGGAGGGACACGTTGGTCACCTCCCACAGCTCGAGGATCTTGCGGGCGCCTTCGAGCAGTTCCTTACCGGCGACGGTCAGGGCGACACTGCGTTGGTTGCGGTCGAACAGGACCACGTCGAGCTGGCGTTCGAGCTGGCGGATCTGGCGTGACAACGTCGGCTGAGCGATGTGCAACCGCTGTGCGGCGTTGGTGAAATGCAGTTCCTCAGCGACGGCGACGAAATACCGCAGATCGCGCAAATGCGGGTCCATAGCACCTTGCTATCAGAATCGGTCGGGAAAATCCAGCCAAAACGGGCAAGGAAGTTCGCGTAAGTGGATCAAAACAGTCACCAGGTTGGTAATGCACAGCATATGGCCTCGCATGGTGAGCTGCACCATCGGATCGTCATTGTTTCGCCGCGAACGGCGGTCGACCGGAACGGTGATTAACCTGGGCGGCTGACCAGCGAAAATGCGTCGGCCTTCACACGCGTCGCTCGGATGTGGGCCGCACCGCGTCGCGTCCGTGGGCGCCGAAAGGTGGCGCTGACCACGGCGCTCCCCACCCAGACCGGCAAGGCAGTGACTTTCCTCACAAACGAGTTTCGGAGCGACGATTTCGGCTGCGCGCGGTGTGCGTCGCAGCCGAAATCAACTACTCACTCTTCTTGAGGCGAAGCACTGTCGGCAGGTCGATCCGGCGCATCCCGCGCGCACCGGCGGCCCGCATCGCCGCGACCGCGACGACCAGCTTGTTCATGTCGTACGGGTACCAGAACAATTCCTTGCTCATGGTCGGCAGCTTCGGCTTCGTCATCGCCTGCGCGCGACAGTATTTACGCAGGCCGGCTGCGCCGCCCCAACGCGCGCCGACGCCGGACAGGCCCCAGCCGCCCATCGGCATCGCGGGATTGAACAGGTTCGTGAACACATCGTTGATGTTCACCGCGCCCGCGTTCAACTGCCTGGCCACGCGCTCCCCGCGCGCCTTGTCGCCCGTCCACACCGACGCCGAGAGGCCGTAGATCGAATCGTTGGCCTGCCGGATCGCCTCGGCCTCGTCGGCCACCTTCATCACCGGCAGGGTCGGGCCGAAGGTCTCCTCGGCGACGCACGACATCGAATGATCCACATCGACGAGCACGGTCGGCTCGAAGAAGGTGCCCACGCCGGTGCGCTTGCCGCCGGTGGTCACCCGGGCGCCCGCCGCCAACGCCTCGTCGACGTGGCGTTGGACGATCAGCACCTGGTTCTCGTTGGCCAGCGCGCCGACGTCGTTCTTCGACTCGCGGCCGTCGGCACCCTGGCGCAGGGCGGCGACCGCGGCGGTCAGCTTGGTGACGAACTCGTCGTAAGCCGGAGCCTCCACATAGACCCGTTCGACCGAGATGCAGACCTGGCCGGCGTTGAACATGCCGCCGAAGGCGATGCCGTGCGCGGCGCGGTCCAGGTCCGCGTCGGCGAGCACGATCGCCGGATCCTTGCCGCCGAGCTCGAGGCTGTAGGGCACCATGCGCTCCGCGCAGGCGGCCGCGATCTTGCGGCCGGTCGCGGTGGAGCCGGTGAACTGGATGTAGTCGGCGTTCTCGACCACGGCGGCACCGGTCGCGCCCGCGCCGGTGACGACCTTGAACACCGGCGGCGCGCCGATCTCGGCCCAGCCGCGGGCCAGCTCCACCGCGGACAGCGGCGTCACCTCCGACGGCTTGAGAATCACCGCGGCGCCGGCCGCGAGGGCGGGGAACACGTCGATCGCCGGCATCGCGAGCGGGAAGTTCCACGGGGTGATCACGCCGACCACGGGATACGGGCGGTAGGCCACGGTCAGCGACTTCACCCGAGCCAGTGGACTGTGCGGGGACGGGTGCTCGTCGGCGAGGAACTTGCCCGCGCGGCGCGCGTAGTAGCCGAGGATGTCGACCGCGAACGCCGGATCGATGAGCGCGTCCACGCGCGGCTTGGCGGTCTCGGACTGCAGGACGGCGGCCAGGTGCTCGGTGTTGTCGATGAGCCAGTCCTGCATCTTCAGCAACCACTCTTTGCGGCCCGCGGGCCCGATGGCTTCCCATTCGGGCTGGTAGAGACGCAGTTCCCGAACCGCGGCAGCCACGTCGTCCGGCGTGGTGACCGGCACGGTGCCCGCGAGTTCGCCCGTCGCCGGATTGTGTACTTCGATCACCGCGGCGGTCTGGTCGAGTTCGCTCACTGGTCGCTCCTCATGCTCTGTCGAAAATTCGGCCCACCGACTGTCGCGCACGGCGCGACCAGCAGGAGGCGGCGTGCCTACTCAGGAGTAAGAAGTCGGTGTGGCGACCCCTACGGCGTCTCCTGGACCTCGTTCTCGCGCGCCGCGATCCGGCGCAGGGGTGGTTCGGTGGGCGGCGGGACCCGGCGATCGGGAAGCTCCGCCAGCAGCTCGGTAGTGGCGGCGGCGATGGCCGCGACGGCCTTGTCGACGGCGGGTTTGGTGGCGCTGCTCAGGCCGGAGATGCCGCCGACTTTGCGCACATATTGCAAGGCGGCAGCGTAGATCTCCTGCTCGGTGGCGGCAGGCTCCAGACCACGCAAGACGGTGATATTTCTACACATGACAGAACCATAGACCTGTGAGGCATGACACGACAGGTGAAGAATGGGGGGATCTGAAAATCTCGTAACGCACGTGAGATTCGCAGGCCGCCCGTGATCGCGGTCACCGCACTAGACTCGGCCGCATGGCTGCCAGGGGAGTACCAGCGCTGACCACTTTTCCGTACCCGGATCTAGACGAGCGCGAAGAAGATCACTGGTCGGGCGCGGGCGTGAGCGACGACGAGCTTCGCGCACTCGCGCTCGGCGCCTTCTATTCCACCCGGTGGGACGCTTTCCACGACGCGATGCTGCTGGGCCCAGAACGCGAGCACCCGCTCGGTGACCGCCGTGAACTGGCCATCGACACCCTCACCGGCGCCTGGGGCATCACCGACGGCACCGAAGCCCGCGCCTCGATGGAGCAACTGCTCGAAGGCATGCACGCACCGCTGTACTCGCTGGTGCATCCGCTGGTGATGGCCTCGGTCAATGCCAGCGAGCGAGACCGGTTCGGTGAGCGCGCCGACAAGCAGCGCGCCTTTCTCCGTCAGGTCGGCTCGTTTCGGGGGATGGACAACCCCGAGGCGCTGGTGCGCGATTACGACATCTGGGCCCAGGCCATCAAGATCGGCTTCACCGACCACCTGTCGCGCCCGCTGCCCAACGACATCCACGCCTGGGACCTCGCCCGCGTCGTCGCGGTGGCCCGTATGGCGTTCACCGCGGGCTACATCGATGCCGACGTGGCGTGGGAGTACTGCATGCGCGCGCTGGTCCCCGCGCAGCGCCGCTACCGCAACTGGCGCCAGTTCGGCGATGCCTACCTCACCGGCTGGACCTACTGGCAGGCCACCGAAGACCTCGCCGAACTGAAGAACGGCGGCGTCGATCGGCGGATGGAACTGGTGCGACTATGGACCCGGCCCACCAGTCCGTGGCGCCGGATCGAACTCAACGAACCAGAGCAGAAGGCCGAAACCGAAGCAGCCGAACCGAATTGAGTATTCGGTCCGGCCGTCGGTGACTACAGGCTGCGCAGAATTCCGCGGCCGTAGCGCTGGAATTGTGTGTCGTCGACCATGCCGAGCGAATGCCGCTCGACCAGTAATTCCCACTCCGCGTAGAGCTGATTGACACCAGGGTCGGCGGGGCCCGCGGCCCCGTCGGCGGCCTGCCTGCGCACGGCGAAATTCACCGCGCAGGTGACACGTTCGGTGTCGGCGCGATCCACGCCCGCGAAATGCAGGGTGCGATTGCCGTCGTTGATGTCGATGCCCGATCCGCCGTGGCGTGTATCGACCTCGCCGGGCGCCGAGCGCGCACCCTCGACGGTGCGGGCGCCGAGGATCGCGGCCACCGGCAATTCGAACGCATAGCGTTCGCTGCCACCGATCGAGATGAACAGCACCCGTGAGGTGGTCGCCGCGAGCAGGCCGGTGCCCGATCCAGCGGGCGGGGCGGCGACGGCAACGGCCGTTTCCAGGACGTATTCGTCGGGGGTGACATACCGGTTCAGCGCGGTGACGGCCGAACGGGCGTCCTTGCGCGGCGCCATCCGGCGCACGGCGCGCTCGACATCGGCGCGGGTCGGTCCCGACTTGCCCCACTCGGGGGCGGGCGGGGTGAGGTCCGGCGCGGCGACGTCGATGCGCTGGGTCGTCATGATCTGGTCGTTGATCCGGTCGACGATGCCGAGGGCGGCAGGCACGTCGTGCTCGGCGATGAGCACAGGAAGGGGCGTGCGGTCGGCGGGAACGCCGGTGAGGACCGCGGTGGGATAACGAAGATAGATCTCGATCACCACCGCGTCGTCCGCGCGCCGATTGAGGCGGACCTTGAGCAGGTCGGCAATGGGAACGTCCAGAACACGTTCGCCATCGGTACCCGGCCGGAGGACGACAAGCCGTCCGCCGCCGTGGCGCAGAATCGCTGTGGGTGTTCGTAGCTCGACGATGTCCATACCCCCTGCGCTGTAGTTGTGTCGTCGCCCACGATAAGGCGGGCATGACATGATTGTGGCCACTTGCCACAACCCGGTCGGAGCGTTCGGGAACCTCTTGCGTTCTCCGGCCGTTTACCAATGCAACTGCACCAGCAGCCGAACTGCGCGATGTATCGAACTAGACCGTACGCGGTAACGTGGCATGTCCGCATCCGAAACCCGCCGATCTCGACGCTTCGCAAGCACACCCGGAGTAATAACCGGAAAGGACTGGGCCGTCCGGCCGACGCTCTATGAACCGCAAGACAGTGTTTCGCACCTTGGCGATCATCTCGGGCATCATGCTCACGATCTGGCTGTTCAGCTTTCTCAGCGATGACACGCGCGGTTGGGAGAGTGTCGACACCTCCGTTGCGCTGGCCCAGCTCGAGGACAAAGCGAACGTCAAGAACGTGCAGATCGATGACAAGGAGCAGCAGCTCCGCATCGAACTGAACAACGGCAACGAAGCCACGAGCAACAACGCCAAGATCGTCGCCAAATACCCCAGTGGCGGAGAGAACTCCGCCCAGGTCCTCGACGCCGTGCAGAAGTCCGGCGCGCCGTACGACACCGTGGTCAAGCAGGAGAGCTGGCTGTCGCAGCTGCTGCTGTTCATCGTGCCGATGGTGCTGCTGGTCGGCCTGTTCATCTTCGTGATGTCGCGCATGCAGGGCGGTGGTCGCGGCGGCATGATGGGCTTCGGTAAGTCCAAGGCCAAGCTGCTGACCAAGGACATGCCCAAGACCACGTTCTCCGACGTGGCCGGTGCCGACGAGGCCGTCGAAGAGCTGTACGAAATCAAGGATTTCCTGCAGAATCCGGCCCGCTACCAGGCACTCGGCGCGAAGATCCCCAAGGGCGTGCTGCTCTACGGACCGCCGGGAACCGGTAAGACGCTGCTGGCCCGCGCGGTCGCGGGCGAGGCCGGGGTGCCGTTCTTCACCATCTCCGGTTCGGACTTCGTCGAGATGTTCGTCGGTGTCGGCGCCTCGCGCGTGCGTGACCTGTTCGAGCAGGCCAAGCAGAACAGCCCCTGCATCATCTTCGTCGACGAGATCGACGCGGTCGGCCGCCAGCGCGGTGCGGGCCTCGGCGGCGGTCACGACGAGCGCGAGCAGACGCTCAACCAGCTGCTCGTCGAGATGGACGGCTTCGGCGATCGTTCCAACATCATCTTGATCGCGGCGACCAACCGCCCCGACATCCTCGACCCCGCGCTGCTGCGTCCCGGCCGTTTCGATCGGCAGATCCCGGTGGGCAATCCCGACCTGGCCGGTCGCCGCGCGATCCTGCGCGTGCACTCGGCAGGCAAGCCGATCGCCCAGGATGCCGATCTCGAGGGGCTGGCCAAGCGCACCGTCGGCATGTCGGGCGCCGATCTGGCCAACGTCATCAACGAGGCCGCGCTGCTCACCGCCCGTGAGAACGGGTCGGTCATCACCGGCGAATCGCTCGAGGAGTCGGTCGATCGGGTGATCGGTGGCCCGCGCCGCAAGAGTCGCATCATCAGCGAGCACGAGAAGAAGATCACCGCCTACCACGAGGGCGGCCACACCCTGGCTGCCTGGGCGATGCCCGATATCGAGCCCGTCTACAAGGTCACCATTCTGGCTCGCGGTCGCACCGGCGGCCATGCCATGACGGTGCCCGAGGACGACAAGGGCCTGATGACCCGCTCGGAGATGATCTCCCGGCTGGTCTTCGCGATGGGTGGCCGCGCCGCCGAGGAACTGGTGTTCCACGAGCCGACCACCGGCGCGTCCTCCGATATCGACCAGGCGACCAAGATCGCTCGCGGCATGGTCACCGAGTACGGCATGAGCGCGCGCCTCGGCGCGGTGCGCTACGGCCAGGAGCAGGGCGACCCGTTCCTCGGTCGCTCGATGGGCGTGCAGCCCGACTACTCGCACGAGGTCGCTCGGGAGATCGACGAGGAGGTGCGCAACCTCATCGAGGCCGCGCACACCGAGGCGTGGTCGATCCTCAGCGAATACCGCGAGCAGCTCGACGCCTTGGCCACCGCGTTGCTCGAGCGCGAGACGCTGCACCGCAAGGATCTCGAGACGATCCTGGCCGGTGTCGAGAAGCGTCCGCGGATCACCGCGTTCAACGACTTCGGTGATCGGCACCCCTCGGACAAGCCGCCGGTGAAGACGCCGGGTGAGCTGGCTGTGGAGCGCGGCGAGCCGTGGCCGCCGGTGCAGCCGGCGCCGGTGCCTGTGCCCAACGGGGCGACCCCGCTGGAGCCTGCCAATGGGTACCCGGGTCAGCCGCCGTACGGCCA
The DNA here is from genome assembly GCF_042717045.1 of Nocardia sp. NPDC058633. Lineage (NCBI taxonomy): Bacteria > Bacillati > Actinomycetota > Actinomycetes > Mycobacteriales > Nocardiaceae > Nocardia > Nocardia sp. NPDC058633. Next base: position 110,398 of record NZ_JBHXRA010000014.1, on the reverse strand, counting down.
GCCCGCACCGCCTGCGGCCGGTTACCCGCTGCCCGCCGCGCCGACCCAGGCGTTCCCCCGGCAGTCGGGGACGCACGGTTCGCGGCCCGATTACGGTGCACCGGCCGGGTGGTCGGCTCCCGGTTGGCCCCCGCGCGACGAGCAGCAGCAGGCACCACAGCAACAGCCGCCGCAACAGCAACAGCCGCCGCAACAGCAACAGCCGCCGCAACAGCAACAGCCGCCGCAACAGCAACAGCCGCCGCAACAGCAACAGCCGCCGCAGCAATCCCCGCCGCAGCAGCAACCTCAGCCGCCGCAGGATCAGGGCAGCGCTTGGGGACGCCCCGAACAGCAGCAGCAGCCGCGCCACGCCAATGACGGCTTCCAGCCATGGGGTGCCCAGCCGCAGCCGCCGGTGCGTGATGCCGAGCCGGAGAACAAGGACTGGGAAGGGCCGAACGGCCGCCACTGACCGGCGGCCAACTACGCTCGAACGTCGAATGCCGGACAGGTCCGGCATTCGGCACTGGTTCTCGGACTACGCTCGGCCGTCGAATGTCGGTACCGCCGACTTTCGGCTCTGGTTCTCGGCCCGCCCGCCTCTGGACTGAGCGGAGGGTGCGACGAAGGAGTACCCGGAGGGAGGGAAGAGGCGGGGAACAGGGCCGAGAACCGGCGGCACCAGCCGCCAATTTACGGAGGTGCGGAGAAGTTGTCGGCCAACAAGCAGGATCTCGATCCGGCAGGTGAACTGGGTGCGACGAGTCCGTCGGCGCTGACGGCGCTGGCGACCGGTTTGCCGTTCGATCAGGTGCGAGCCGAGAACGCGGTGCGTGAGCTGCTGCTGGCCGTCGGCGAGGACCCGGACCGGCCCGGCCTGCTCGACACGCCCGCGCGCGTGGCGCGGGCCTACCGGGAGATGTTCGCCGGGCTCTACACCGAGCCCGATGCGGTGCTGGCGACCACGTTCGACGAGGGCCACCAGGAACTCGTGCTGGTTCGCGACATCCCCATGTTCTCCACGTGTGAACATCACCTCGTCTCGTTCCACGGGGTGGCGCATGTCGGCTACATCCCCGGCCCGCACGGCCGGGTGACGGGGTTGTCGAAGCTGGCCCGTGTCGTCGATCTCTACGCCAAGCGCCCGCAGGTGCAGGAGCGGCTGACCAGCCAGATCGCCGACGCGGTGATGCGCAGGCTGGATCCGCGCGGTGCGATCGTGGTGATCGAGGCCGAGCATCTGTGCATGGCCATGCGGGGAATCCGCAAGCCCGGCGCCAGCACCACCACCTCGGCGGTGCGTGGCCAGCTGCAAACCGACGCTGCCTCGCGATCCGAGGCGCTGGACCTGATCCTGCGCAAATGAGCGAGCCATTGGTGACCGCCCGCGACCACCGCTCGTGTGTGGTCATGGGGGTGGTCAACGTGACCGCTGATTCCTTCTCCGACGGCGGTCGCTACCTCGATCCCGAACTCGCGATCGCGCACGGTGTCGAGCTGTACGCCGCGGGCGCCGACATCGTCGATGTGGGTGGTGAATCCACCAGGCCGGGCGCCGACCGGGTCGATCCCGCCGCCGAGATCGCCCGGATCACCCCGGTGATCCGCGGGCTGGTCGCCGCGGGTGTGCCGACCAGCGTGGACACCATGCGCGCCGAGGTCGCCGAGGCCGCGTTGGCGGCGGGTGTCTCGGTGGTCAACGACGTCTCGGGCGGTCGCGCCGACCCGAACATGGTGAAGGTCGTCGCCGAAGCTCGCGTGCCGTGGATCCTGATGCACTGGCGAGCGGGCGCCGACTACCGGCACACCGGCCCCGCCGACCACTACGACGATGTGGTCGCCGAGGTTCGCGCCGAGCTCGGCGCCCAGGTCGAACTGGCTGTCGCCGCCGGCGTGACCCCGGACCGCCTGATCCTCGACCCCGGCCTGGGTTTCGCCAAGAACGCCGAACACAACTGGGAACTGCTGGCCGCCCTGCCGGAACTGGTGGCAGCGGGCTTCCCGATCTTGATCGGCGCCTCCCGCAAACGTTTCCTCGGTGCGCTCCTGGCCGATGAATCCGGCCCCCGACCACCCGACGGCCGAGAAACCGCCACCGCAACGCTGTCCGCGCTGGCGGCCACCCACGGTGCCTGGGGCGTGCGAGTCCACGACGTTCGCGCCTCGCTCGACGCGATCTCGGTCGTCGACGCCTGGAGTCGAGCCAGCGCGTCACGAGCTGCCGCACGAGGAGCTGTTCGGTGACCGCCGCTGCCATCCGCTCCGACCGGGCGACTGTCCACAAGGTTCACCTCGTCCGCATCCGAGTCACCATCCGAGGAGCTGTTCGATGAACTCGCCTTTGCTGCCGCCGCCCGCGGGCAGGCCCGCCTCTTCGCGGATCGAGTTGCGCGGGCTGACCGCGTTCGGCAGGCACGGCGTGTTCGATTTCGAGCGCCGCGACGGCCAGGAGTTCGTCGTCGATCTGACGGTATGGGTCGATTTCGCGGCGGCCGCCGCGTCCGACGACCTCGCCGACACCGTCGACTACGGCGCCCTCGCCGAGCGGGCCGTGCGCATCGTGACCGGTCCGCCGCGCGATCTGATCGAGACGGTGGTCTCCGAGATCGCCGACGACGTGATGGCCGATCCGCGGATCGAGGCGGTGGAGGCGGTGGTGCACAAGCCGTCGGCGCCGATCCCGCACACGTTCTCCGACGTGCGCGTGGTGGCCACCCGGTATCGCACGGTGGCCCCGGAGTCGCGGCGATGACTCGCGCGGTGCTCTCGATCGGCTCGAACATGGGCGATCGGCTCGCGCATCTGCGCAGCGTGCTCGATGCGCTGGGGCATCGGACCGTAGCGGTCTCGCCGGTGTACACCACCGCGCCGTGGGGCGGTGTCGACCAAGACGACTACCTCAATGCTGTTGTCGTAGCAGAGGATTCGGCTTTCGATGACTATGCCTGGCTACGTTTCGGGCAGGAACTCGAGCAGTCGGCGGACCGCGTCCGCGAGGTGCGCTGGGGTGCGCGCACCCTCGATGTCGACGTGGTCCAGTGCATCGACGACTCCGGCGTCGCCATCGCCCGCGACACCGATCCCACGCTGATCCTGCCGCACCCGCAGGCCCACAACCGGGCCTTCGTGCTGATCCCGTGGCTGGCGGTCGAACCGTCCGCGCACCTTCTCGTCGACGGTGCCGCCCGCCCCGTCGCGACCTTGCTCGCCGAACTCGCCCAGGCCGAACGAGACGGCGTGGTGCGCACCGATCTGGTGCTCGGCGACGAAAGCGCCGGCTCGTGCTGAAACCCACCCGGCTCCTCGACCTCGCGCTGAACGTGGTGGTGGCCGCCGCGGTCGCCTGGGTCGCCACCCGGTTCGCCTATTCCAGCTTCCCGTCGATCTCGGTGGCCGCCGGTGCCTCGCTGCTGCCGGTCGCCGCGATCGAGGCGGCGCTCGGCTTCGCGATCAAGGCCAAGATCGCCGATGAACAGATCGGCGACGGCTCTGGCCAGATGCATCCGATCAATGTCGCCAGGGGAGTGGCGTTGGCCAAGGCGTCGTTGCAGGTGGGTTCGCTGGCCGCCGGTGTGTGGCTGGGCTTTTTGCTGTGGGTTTTCCCACAGCGCGCGACGGTGACGGCCGCTGCCACCGATTCGCCGGGCGCGGTGGTCGGTCTGCTGGCCGGTTCGGCACTGGTTGCTGCGGCTTTGTGGCTGGAGTATTGCTGCCGGGCGCCCGAGGATCCACACGACGATCCCGCTACTACGTAGCAACTTGCGAATGGAATCACCCCGCCCTTTGGTGGGCCGACCAGCCGATTCCGGCTACCCTGGCCCTCATGGTTTCACCCTCCCGCAGCACGGCGCCCCGACGACGGCGGGACGACGCGGGAAAATTCTTCGTCGGTTTCCTCATCCTGCTCGGCCTGACGGCCAGTGTTTTCCTGATCTTCAGCGAAAACGTCCAGTACGTGCGGATCGGCCTGGTAGCCGCCCTGTGGGCGGCGGTGATCGGCGCGCTCGCGGCCACCCGCTACCGCAAGGACGCGGCCGTCGACAAGGCCAAGGTGCGCGATCTGCAGACGGTGTACGAGTTGCAGCTCGAGCGGGAGATCAACGCGCGCCGTGAGTACGAGATGGGTGTCGAGGCGCGGGTGCGCGCCGAAGTCGGCGCCGACAACTCCGAGATCGCCGCACTGCGCGCCGAGCTGACCCTGCTTCGCCAGAATCTGCAGGTCCTCTTCGACGGTGCCCTGCCCGACGAGCAACCGGCACTGCAGGCCGACGCCGTGCGGATCGATGCGTTGCCCGCCGGTGGCTTCAATGCTTTCGACGAGCCCGACCACGATTTCGACGATAGCCCCGAGGATGCCACCGCGGCCTGGTTCGGCCCGTGGCAGCAACCGCCCAGCGCACTCAAGCCCGTCTTCATGCAACCGGTTTCGGCCAATTTCGCCGACCCCTACGACGATCCGGTCACCGCCGAAACCTCGGCGATCCAGCTCGACGAATACGCCGAAAGCCAGGCCGCCGCACCCCAGCCCGCCCCGTCGAAGACGTCGTCCAAGACCCCTCCGCCCCGCCTGTCCTCCCCGAATACCCGCAAGGTGAGCGACACGACCCCGGTGGCCGAGCCCGCAACCGACACCACGCAGAGCAATGGCGAGCCGTCGACCACTACGGAGTCGGGACCGGTCGTTGCCGAGTCCGCCCCGGCGCCCGTCGCCGAAGTCGAGCCGGCCCCGGCCGCCGAGCCCGCCGCCGCTCAGCCCCCGGCGACCCGCCCCGAGAAGGCCCCGTCGGTCGGCACCAGCTCGCGCCGACGCCGCCGGGCCGAAACCGAAGGCACCACCCGACTGTCGGTGGCCGACATCATGGCCAACCTCGAATCGGAATCCACCCGCTGACGCCGCAGATCACGCCACCCCGCTCGCTCCGAGGCGCGGCGAGGCGGAATGAGCGATAGATCACTGGGGTGCGCGTAGCGACCCGACCGGATATCCCTCTATCCTCGACTTCGTAACGTCTGGTACCCGCACCGCGGGACTGGAACGCAATCGAGAGGACAACGTTGACCTCGAGAAGTGTCAACCCTGATGGCGCGAACACGAGTGTCGACCCAGCGCCCGCACGACTGACGGTAGGAATCGTCTCGGCGGGACGAGTGGGTTCCGCACTCGGCGTAGCGCTCGAGCGAGCCGGCCATGTGGTCTTCGGTGTCGCCGCGATCTCCGACGCGTCGGTGCATCGCGCCCGTACCCGACTGCCCGAGGCCCAGGTGCTGCCGATCGAGCAGATCGCCCAGCACAGTGAACTGCTCCTGCTCGCGGTTCCCGATGCCGAACTGGCGGGCCTGGTCCGCGGCCTCGCCGCCGCCGCGGTGGTTCGTCCCGGCACCATCGTCGTACACACCTCCGGTGCGAACGGCGTGGCGATTCTGGAGCCGCTGACCGAGCAGGGCGCGCTCGGCCTCGCGATTCACCCCGCGATGACCTTCACCGGCCACGACGAGGACATCGCCCGGCTCGCCAACGCCTGCTTCGGCGTCACCGCCGCCGACGAGGTCGGTTACGCCATCGCGCAGGCGCTGGTGATCGAGATGGGTAGCGAACCGGTCCGGGTCGAAGAAGACCGGCGTTCGCTCTATCACGCCGCTCTCGCCCATGGCAGCAATCACCTGGTCACGGTCATCGTCGACGCGGTCGCCGCGCTGCGCGAGTCCCTGTCCGGCCCCGGCCTGCTCGGTCAACCCCTGGTCGACGACCAGCCGGGCGGCCTGCCCGAACGCCTGCTCGCCCCTCTCGCTTCGGCCGCCCTCGACAACGCCCTGCGCCGCGGCCAGGCCGCGCTGACCGGGCCGGTCGCCCGTGGCGATGTCGCCGCCGTCGCCGCCCATCTCGCCGCACTCGCGCAGGTCGACGATCGCCTGGCCGAGGCCTACCGTGCCAACTCGCTGCGCACCGCCGAACTCGCAAGAACCGATCCGGCACTGCTGGAGCTCCTCGCCAAGGAAGGCCACTGATGGAACCCCGAGAAGTGCACCACCACCAGGGCGGCGCGCGCGCCACCGGCGCCTTCAAGGCCGGCGTCCTCACCGTGCACCACAACCCCGAGGTGCTCGAGACGGTCGCCAAGGCGTTGCGCGGTGCCGGTCGCACGGTCGGTTTCGTGCCGACCATGGGCGCGCTGCACGAAGGTCATCTGGCGCTCATCCGCCAGGCCAAGCTCGCCAATCAGGTCGTGATCGTCTCGATCTTCGTCAACCCGCTGCAGTTCGGCGCGAACGAGGACCTCGACGCCTATCCGCGCACCCTCGACGCCGACCTCGAACTGCTCCGCGTCGAGGGCGTCGACCTGGTCTTCGCGCCGTCGGTGTCGGACATGTATCCGGACGGCATGCGCACCACGATCGCGCCGGGCCCGCTCGGTGCCGAGCTCGAAGGTGGTAGCAGGCCGACACATTTCGCGGGCATGCTCACCGTCGTCGCGAAGCTGCTCAACATCACCCACGCCTCCGAGGCGTACTTCGGTGAGAAGGACTACCAGCAGCTCACCCTGATCCGGCAGATGGTGCGCGACCTGAACATGGACGCCAAGATCGTCGCCTACCCGACCGTCCGCGAGCCGGACGGCCTGGCGCTCTCCTCGCGCAACCGCTTCCTCGACGCCACCCAGCGCGAGTCGGCGCTGGCTCTGTCGGCCGCGCTCGCCGCGGGCCGCCACGCCGCCGGCCTCGGCGCGGAGGCGGTCGTCCGGACCGCGCGCGCGGTGCTCGACGCGGTCGACGGACTCGACGTGGACTACCTCGAACTGCGCGACTCGAACCTGGGGCCGGTCCCCACCGCGGGCAACGCCCGGCTGCTGGTCGCGGCCAAAGTCGGCGACACCCGTCTGATCGACAACGCTCCCGTCGTGCTCGGCGCCCAGATCGACGGGCATCCGGACGCGAACTCCCTTCCTGCCTCGCAGGCACACTGAAAGGCGACGACGATGTTGCGCACCATGATGAAGTCGAAGATCCACCGGGCCACCGTGACCCACGCCGACCTGCACTATGTCGGCTCGGTGACCGTCGACCAGGACCTGCTCGACGCCGCCGATCTGCTCGAGGGTGAGCAGGTCTGCATCGTCGACATCGACAACGGCGCCCGCCTCGAGACCTACGTGATCGCGGGCGAGCGCGGTTCGGGCGTGATCGGCATCAACGGTGCCGCCGCCCACCTCGTGCACCCCGGTGACCTGGTCATCCTCATCGCCTACGGCCAGATGGACGAGGCGGAGGTCCGCGAATACGACCCCAAGGTGGTCTTCGTCGACGACCGCAACCGTCCGGTGGAGCTGGGTTCGGACCCCGCGCACGCACCGGAGGGCTCCGGCCTCACCTCACCGCGTTCCCTGTCGTTCGCCTGAGCGCGGCGGGGGGCTGCAACCATGCTGCTGACGATCGACGTCCGCAACACCGGGATCGAACTCGGCCTGTTCTCCGGCAGTGGTGAACACGCGAAACTGGTGCGGCACTGGCGGATTCACACCAATCCGCTGATCACAGCCGACGAGTTCGCGATGCAGGTACGTGGCCTGGTCGGCGCCGACCTCGATCAGATCGTCGGCGTCTCGGCGCTGTCGACGGTGCCGCCGGTGCTGCGCGAACTGCGCGCCATGCTCGCACGCTACTGGTCCCATGTGCCGCACGTGCTGGTGGAACCCGGTGTGCGAACGGGCATTCCGCTGCTGGTCGACAATCCGAAGGAGGTCGGCGCCGACCGCATCGTCAACTGCCTCGCCGCCTTCCGCAGCTTCGGTGGCCCCGCGATCGTCGTCGACTTCGGGACCGCGATCTGCGTGGATCTGGTCTCGGCCAAGGGCGAATTCCTCGGCGGCGTGATCGCGCCCGGTGTGGAGATCTCCGCCGAGGCGCTGGTGGAACGCAGTGCGATGCGCCGCGTCGAGCTGGCAAGGCCGCGTTCGGTGGTGGGCAAGAACAGCATGGAGTGCATCCAGTCCGGCGCGATCTTCGGCTTCGCCGGCCTGGTCGACGGCCTGGTCGATCGCATCCGCGACGAATTCGAGGCGTTCGCGGGCACCGACGTCACCGTCGTGGCGACCGGGGCGGGCGCACCGCTGATCGTGCCGGAGTCGGAAACCATCGACTCCCACGTCCCGCACCTCACGCTGACCGGCCTGCGTCATGTCTACGAGCGCAACAAAAAGTAGACTCTGCTAAACTATCGCTCGTGATCTTCCGTGTGAGCACCCAGGAGTGTTGTCGAGGCTAATCTGCCTCGACCGTTCGAGGCTGACGTTTTTCCCTCGACCGATTCTCACCTCCTGGAGATGCGCTCATGCGTTCTTCTGTCCTTTCCCTTCCGTCCGCACGCGACGTCTATTCCGCGACGCCCCCGCTCGACCGGGCGATCGCCTCGGCGCTGCCGACCCGGTTGCGCCCCGCCGACCTGCTGCGGCTCACCGACGAGGGCGCCGAAGACATCCTCTCCGGCCGCTACGACCATCTCCTCCCGTCCGACGGCGTCTGGCCGACCGACGAGCGCTGGGCGACGCGCCTTTCCCACGATGACGAGGTCGATGTCTGGCTGATCAGCTGGACGCCGGGCAAATTCACCGATCTGCACGATCACGCGGGCTCACTCGGCGCCCTCACGGTGCTCAGCGGGGCGCTGTCGGAATACCGCTGGAATGGTTCGCAGTTACGCAGCCGCACGCTCGCCGCGGGTGATCAGGCGTCGTTCCCGATCGGCTGGGTGCACGACGTGGTGCGCGCGCCCGCCGCCGCCGAATCTGTCGGTCCGCTGGATCCCACGTTGAGCGTGCACGCCTATTCCCCGCCGTTGTCGGCGATGTCGTATTACGAAGTTACCGGCCGCGGCACACTGCGCCGCACCAAAACCGTCCTCACCGACCAGCCCGAAGGTGATCTGTGATGAGCCGTTCGACGATTGATCAGATGCTCGAGAACGCTCGCGCGCGGTTGCGCCGGGTGTATGTATACGACGTGGCCGCCGCGCTGGAGCGGGGCGCCATTCTGGTCGACATCAGGCCTGCCGCCCAACGAGTGCGCGAAGGCTCGCTGCCGGGCGCGCTGGTGATCGAGCGGAATGTCTTGGAATGGCGGCTGGATCCGACCTCCTCGGCGCGGTTGTCGCTCGCCGTCGACCACGATGTGGAATGGATAATTTTCTGCTCGGAGGGGTACACGTCGAGCTTGGCCGCGGCCGCCTTGCAGGAGTTGGGGTTACACCGCGCCAGCGATGTGATCGGCGGATACCAGGCGTTGAAGTCGGCGGGGTTGTCGACGGTCGGCATCGGCGTCCCGCATTTCGCCCGTGAGGTGGACGCGCTGGCCTCGCTGTAAGCGAGGCCCATGAATTGTGAAGTGCCTCACTGATTTTGTCGGGGGCGCGGGTAACTTCCCGCCCACCTTCGAGGCGACGCGCGCATATCGTGCGGCCGAGACCCGACGGCCGTGCTTCCGGAGCGCACGTCGAATACGCGGGCAGGCGGGGCGTGAGGCGGGGGAGCGGGGGTAAATGCATTTCCGGCGACCGCTAATGTTGTCGGATGTGAGCACTCCTACCCCCGCCTCGCCCGGCCGCGCCGCCACTTCCGCTGTGGACACCGATGTTCCCGAGCAGATGCGGATTCGCCGGGACAAGCGGGAGCGGTTGCTCACCTCTGGTGGTGAGGCCTATCCGGTAGTGGTGCCGCGCACCCATACGCTGGCCGAAATCCGGGCCGCCTACCCGGATCTGGAGGCCGACACCCAGACCGGTCTGCAGGCCGGTATCGCGGGCCGCGTCATTTTCGTTCGTAATACCGGCAAGCTGTGCTTCGCCACGCTGCAGGAAGGCGACGGCACCAAGCTGCAGGCGATGATCAGCCTCAACGGTGTCGGCGCCGACGCGCTGGCCGCCTGGAAGTCCGATGTCGACCTCGGTGACTTCGTTTTCGTGCACGGTGAGGTCATCTCCTCGCGCACCGGCGAATTGAGCGTGATGGCCGATTCCTGGTCGATGGCGGCCAAGTCGCTTCGCCCGCTGCCGGTGGCGCACAAGGAGATGAACGAGGAGTCGCGGGTCCGCGCGCGCTACGTCGACCTGATCGTGCGTCCCGAGGCCAGGGAAATGGCCCGTACCCGCGTGAATGTGGTCCGTGCGCTGCGCAACGCGCTAGAGCGTCGTGGGTTCCTCGAGGTCGAGACCCCGATGCTGCAGACCATCCACGGTGGCGCCGCCGCGCGCCCGTTCGTCACCCATTCCAATGCGCTCGACATGGACCTTTTCCTGCGGATCGCACCGGAGCTGTTCCTCAAGCGCTGTGTGGTCGGTGGCCTGGAGAAGGTCTTCGAGATCAACCGGAACTTCCGTAACGAAGGGGCCGACTCGACCCATTCGCCCGAGTTCGCGATGCTGGAAACCTACGAGGCCTACGGCACCTATGACGACTCGGCGACGATGACTCGGGAATTGATCCAGGAAGTCGCGCAAGAGGCATTCGGCACCCTCCTGGTGACACTTGCCGACGGCACTGAATATGATCTCGGTGGCGAGTGGACGACCGTCGAGATGTATCCCTCGCTGTCGGAGTCGATCGGTGTCGAGGTCACTCCGGAAACCACTGTCGAGGAATTGCTCGCACTCGCCGATCGGGTGGGTCTGGAAATTCCTTCCGGCAAGGGCTACGGTCACGGGAAACTGGTCGAAGAACTCTGGGAACATGCGTATGGCGACAAGCTCTACGCACCGACTTTCGTTCGTGACTTCCCGGTCGAGACTTCACCGCTGACCCGTCAGCATCGCAGCAAGTCCGGCGTCACCGAGAAGTGGGACCTCTATGTTCGCGGTTTCGAGTTGGCAACGGGCTATTCGGAACTGGTCGACCCGGTGATCCAGCGGGAACGCTTCGTCGACCAGGCCCGGTTGGCCGCGGCAGGCGATGACGAGGCCATGGTGCTCGACGAAGACTTCCTCGCCGCGATGGAACACGGCATGCCGCCGACCACCGGAACCGGTATGGGAATCGATCGCTTGTTGATGGCACTCACGGGTTCGGGAATCCGAGAAACGATCCTGTTCCCGATTGTTCGACCCACTAGTCGCTGACCAGTGAATTCACGGGATGAAGACCCCGTGTTGGAAATTTCGCATTTCGGGGTATTCTTGCCTCGGGTATTCGGCCTGGAGGCAGGCTTGACGATTTCGAGAGGACGTTCATCTCATGGCAAAGAAGGTCACCGTTAGCCTGATCGACGATGTCGACGGTGAGTCCATCGCGGACGAGACCATCGAGTTCGCTATCGATGGGGTGTCGTACGAGATCGATCTGTCGGACGCAAATGCGGCGCGCCTGCGTGAAGGCCTGGACGAGTGGGTGGCCAACGCCCGTCGTGTGAGTGGCCGTCGTCGGGTGAAGGCTGCCGGTGCACCCGCGCCGCAGGGCAAGAGCCGCGTTTCCATGGACCGTGAACAGAGCGCCGCAATTCGCGAATGGGCTCGCCGTAAGGGTCACAAGGTCTCGGCCCGCGGTCGTATCTCGGCGGAAATCACCGACGCCTACAACAAGGAAGTCGGCAAGAGCTGATTTTTTGGCGGGCCGGGGCCCGCGTGGTTCGCGGCCCCGCCGGTCCGGTCGTTGAGGCGCCGTTGCTTGCTCCTTCGTCGCCTACGCAACGGCACCTCAACAACCGGACGGCCGCGAACGGCAGGCTGCGCCTGCCTGCCCCTCCTCGGGGTCGGGGCGTGCGAGGCCGGGTTTTGTGGGTCAGCCGATGTCGGGCCGGGTTTTCGAGTCCAGGTTGTGTGGGGTCGGTGTGGTAGGGAAGTAGACTGTTGGCCGTGCACAAGGCGTTTCGAGTATCCGGTGGTGTCGCGCGGTGAGTTCTTTCCTGCGGTATACCGACGACACCGGTAAGCAGCATGAACTGGCCTTGGAGGCCGGGCAGCAGCGTGTGACCATCGGGCGCAATGTGCAGGCCGACCTCGTGCTCGGGTGGGACGCCGAGGTTTCGCGTCTGCACGCGGCCGTGGAACATCTCGGTGCGCACTGGACCATCGTCGATGACGGGCTTTCCCGTAACGGCACCTTCGTCAACGGCGAGCGGCTGGTCGGGCGACGCCGACTGAGTCCCGGCGACCGGATTCGGGTCGGGACCACGCTGGTGCATTTCTTCGATTTCGGCGGCGTGGTGGACGACGCCACGCATACCGCCTCCGGGTCCATCCCCACGATGCGCTCACTGACCGAGACCCAGCGCGCGGTGCTGGTCGCGCTGTGCCGCCCGTACAAACACGGCACCGGATTCGCTACGCCCGCGTCGAATCAGCAGATCGCCGAGGAATTGTTCCTCTCCATCGACGCCATCAAAACCCACCTGCGCGCCTTGTTCGCGAAGTTCGGGGTGGAGAACCTGCCACAGAACCAGAAGCGCACCCGACTTGCCGCGCTGGCCATGCAGAGCGGTTTGATCTCCGACCACGATTTGTGACCGCGACGCTCGCGTAGGTCGGTGAGCGCCTGAACTATGTCGTGGACGGGCGTCCGACGGTTGACTTACTCGTATCACCGGAGCGCGGGATCGACGCTCCGGACCACGAGTCAGGAGACATCGCATGTTCGCAGTTCGGATGGCCGCCCTGGTGCTGGCCCTGCTCAGCACCGGACTCATCGCCGGGGTGTTCTACGCCTACGCGATCTCGGTGATGCCCGCGTTGGCCCGCACCGGCGACCGCACGCTGATCGATGTCATGCAGAAGATCAACGTCGTGATCATCAACCCCTGGTTCATGTTCGGCTTCATGGGCACGGTCGGTTTCACCGCGCTGGCGGCCGCTGTGCACCTCGGCAAGGACCACCGCTCGACGCTGATCTGGATCGGAATCGCGTTGGCGCTCAACGTGATCGCGTTCGCCGTCACCGCGGGGCTGAACGTGCCGCTCAACGACGCGCTCGCCGCGGCGGGTGATCCCGGCTCGATCGTCGACACCGCCGCCGTCCGTGCGGATTTCGAGGCGACCTGGGTTCGTTGGAACATCGTGCGCGCGGTACTGCACACCGTGGCATTCCTGGTGCTGTGCGGTGCGCTGTTCGCCGCGGGGGTGCAGGAGGGCAAGTCGACTACGACCACGGCGACGGCATCGATGGTTTCCGGCCGGTAGCGCCACGCGATCACTGGAACGTGTTCCATGATACGTGGAACACGTTCTAGTGAGGAGTCGTTCATGCGACGTAGTTCGCTCCTGGCGCTGGCCGCGGCCCTGTTCGCTTGCCTACCCGCCACCGCCTCGGCCCAGCCACTGCCGGTGGACTACAACTTCTTCGCCGGCATCCCACCCGAACTCACCAACCCCGGCGGCTCGCTGCCCGGCGCGAACGACCCGACCTGCGTGCCCTCGCCCGAACACCCCGACCCGGTGGTCCTGCTGCACGGCACCGGCGGCGGAGCGCAGACGAACTGGGGCGTATACGCCCCGCTGCTGGCCAACGAGGGTTATTGCGTGTTCACCCTCACCTATGGCGCCTACGGCCTCCCGTGGCCCGTCTCGGCGATCGGCGGCATGCGCCCCATCGAGCAGAGCGCCGCCGAGGTCGCGGCCTTCGTCGACTCGGTGCTGGCCCGCACCGGGGCCGAGCGCGTCGATCTGGTCGCCCATTCGCAGGGCAATATCGTCGGCAACTTCTACATCAAACGGCTCGGCGGCGCGGACAAGGTCGGCAAGCTCGTCGGGATCGCGCCGCCCTGGCTCGGCACCAACGCGTTCGGGGCGGGCGATATCGCCCACTTCAGCAGGACGCTCGGCGCGGGGCCCGCCTTCGACGCGGTCAGCTCGTCGCTGTGCCAGGCCTGCGGTCAGATGTTCACCGGCTCGCCCTTCATGACCGCGCTGAACGCCGACGGCGTCTACGACCCGCGGGTCACCTACACCAATGTCGTCTCCGCCATCGACGAGCTGGTCGTCCCGCACACATCAGGCCTGGTCCCGGGACCGAATGCCACCTCGATCGTGGTCCAGGACGGTTGCGCGCAGGACTACTCCGAACACCTGGCCATCGCGGGCAGCCCCCGCGCGGCCGGACACGTGCTCAACGCCCTCGACCCCGGCAGACAGGCCGCGGTGCCGTGCGAGTTCGTCCCGCCCTTCACCGGATAGCGGCGGCTGCGCGGCGCGTGGCCGGGATGGTTCGGGCCCATGGCGAGATTTCGCTACAGGCAAAACTGAACAGGAAACGAATGCCGCGACGTGCGCGTTGTGAGTGAGTGACCATGTTGTCGCCGGTCTTCAATAGGGTGGACCGGCGGCGGCGGAATCCCCTGCCAACTAGAGTGGATGGCGGGGGCCGCAACCCCCGGGCTTCATGGCAGGCTGACGGCGAAAGTTGTCGGTCCGACGCCCTAGGTTGTATCGAGCATACTGCGGCGTCTGTTGCCAGAATGTCGGAGCAGGAGAGTGAGGGAGCGATGTTCGAGAGGTTCACCGACCGCGCGAGGCGTGTCGTTGTCCTGGCCCAAGAAGAGGCCCGGATGCTCAACCACAACTACATCGGCACCGAGCACATCCTGCTTGGGTTGATCCACGAGGGCGAGGGCGTGGCGGCGAAGTCGCTGGAGTCCCTTGGCATCTCGCTGGAGGGTGTGCGTAGCCAGGTCGAGGAGATCATCGGGCAGGGCCAGCAGGCGCCGTCCGGCCACATCCCCTTCACCCCGCGTGCCAAGAAGGTGCTGGAGCTGAGCCTGCGCGAGGCGCTGCAGCTCGGCCACAACTACATCGGCACCGAGCACATCCTGCTCGGCCTCATCCGCGAGGGCGAGGGCGTCGCGGCCCAGGTGCTGGTCAAACTGGGTGCCGACCTCAACCGTGTCCGTCAGCAGGTCATCCAGCTGCTGTCCGGGTACCAGGGCAAGGAGCCCGTCGAGGGCGCCGGCCCGCGCGGCGAGGCGGGCACTCCGTCCACGTCGCTGGTGCTCGACCAGTTCGGACGCAACCTCACTCAGGCGGCCCTGGAAGGCAAGCTCGATCCCGTCATCGGGCGCTCGAAGGAAATCGAGCGCGTGATGCAGGTGCTCTCGCGCCGCACCAAGAACAACCCGGTGCTGATCGGCGAGCCCGGTGTCGGTAAGACCGCGGTCGTCGAAGGCCTCGCGCAGGCCATCGTCAACGGCGAGGTCCCCGAGACCCTCAAGGACAAGCAGCTCTACACCCTCGACCTGGGTTCCCTGGTCGCGGGCAGCCGCTACCGCGGTGACTTCGAAGAGCGCCTCAAGAAGGTGCTCAAGGAGATCAACACCCGCGGCGACATCATCCTGTTCATCGACGAGCTGCACACCCTCGTGGGAGCCGGAGCCGCGGAGGGAGCGATCGACGCGGCCTCGATCCTCAAGCCGAAGCTGGCCCGTGGCGAGCTGCAGACCATCGGTGCCACCACCCTCGACGAGTACCGCAAGTACATCGAGAAGGACGCCGCCCTGGAACGCCGTTTCCAGCCGGTGCAGGTGGGTGAGCCGACCGTCGAGCACACCATCAACATCCTCAAGGGTCTGCGCGACCGCTACGAGGCGCACCACCGGGTCTCCATCACCGACAGCGCTCTCGTCGCCGCCGCCACCCTGGCCGACCGCTATATCAACGACCGGTTCCTGCCGGACAAGGCGATCGACCTGATCGACGAAGCGGGCGCGCGCATGCGCATCCGCCGGATGACCGCTCCGCCGGACCTGCGCGATTTCGACGACAAGATCGCCGATGCGCGTCGGGAGAAGGAAAGCGCGATCGACGCGCAGGACTTCGAGAAGGCCGCGCGTCTGCGCGACAAGGAGAAGCAGCTCGTCGCCAAGCGTGCCGAGCGCGAAAAGCAGTGGCGTTCCGGTGATCTGGACGTCGTGGCCGAGGTCGACGACGAGCAGATCGCGGAGGTGCTGGCCAACTGGACCGGCATCCCCGTCTTCAAGCTCACCGAGGAGGAGACCACCCGTCTGCTCCGCATGGAAGACGAGCTGCACAAGCGGATCATCGGCCAGGAGGATGCCGTCAAGGCCGTCTCCAAGGCGATCCGCCGCACTCGCGCCGGTCTGAAGGACCCCAAGCGTCCGTCGGGCTCGTTCATCTTCGCCGGCCCCTCGGGTGTCGGTAAGACCGAGCTCGCCAAGTCGCTGGCGAACTTCCTGTTCGGCGACGACGACGCGCTCATCCAGATCGACATGGGCGAGTTCCACGACCGCTTCACCGCTTCTCGTCTGTTCGGTGCCCCTCCCGGGTACGTGGGCTACGAGGAGGGCGGTCAGCTCACCGAGAAGGTGCGGCGCAAGCCGTTCTCGGTGGTGCTGTTCGACGAGATCGAGAAGGCGCACCAGGAGATCTACAACACCCTCCTGCAGGTGCTCGAGGACGGCCGTCTCACCGACGGCCAGGGTCGCACGGTCGACTTCAAGAACACCGTGCTGATCTTCACCTCGAACCTGGGCACCTCCGACATCTCCAAGGCGGTCGGCCTGGGCTTCACCCAGTCCAACGCCGAGGGCTCGAACTACGAGCGGATGAAGCTCAAGGTCAACGACGAGCTGAAGAAGCACTTCCGCCCCGAGTTCCTCAACCGCATCGACGACGTGATCGTCTTCCACCAGCTCACGAGCGAACAGATCGTGATGATGGTGGACCTGATGATCGCCCGCGTCTCGAAGCAGCTGAAGAACAAGGACATGGCCATGGAGCTGACCGATCAGGCCAAGAGCCTGCTCGCCAAGCGTGGTTTCGACCCGGTCCTCGGCGCCCGTCCGCTGCGTCGCACGATCCAGCGCGAGATCGAGGACCAGCTGTCGGAGAAGATCCTCTTCGGCGAGATCGGCGCGGGCCAGACCATCATGGTCGACGTCGAGAACTGGAACGGCGAGGGTCTCGGCGAGGATGCCAAGTTCACCTTCACCGGCAAGACGAAGCTGACCAAGGCGTCCGCGGGCGACGACAAGCCCGAGGTGGTTCTCACCGCCGCGGCCGACGGCACCGCGCCCGAGGCTGCCGCCTCCGGCGAGTAACCAGCTGAACGAACAAGCCCGCCCCCTGTATCAGGGGGCGGGCTTTTCGTTTCCCGGATCAGCCGAAGTGCTGAAGAAGCGCGGATTCATGACGCGCGGCGTGACCGAACACTTCGACCAGCACGGCGTAGTACTGGCTGAGGTAGTCCAGGCCCACGTCGCCGTCACGAAGCCAGATCCGTGGATACACGCCGATTTCGTCCATTCCCTTCGGGTCGTAGTGCGCGGCGAGCGTGTGGAACGGGGTCTTGCCCAGCAATTCCGCGGTGTCCGCCACGTTCTCCGGCGTCCATCCGCTGTATTCGTCGATGGGCAATGGCGTAGCGGTGAAGAACAGGTCGATACCGGTGTCCGCTGCTTCCAACAGGTACTTCAAACCCGCCCACGACTTGTCCAGGTACCCGCTCGGATCGGTGTCCGGCGGCAGGTACTCGGCGAGAAACTCCTCCGTGCAGTCTTTGTGCTTCATCACCAGTTCCAGATCTGCCGCGCTCACCCTGGTGAACGACATGATCACACCCATAACAACTTCCTTTCCCAGGTTGCGCCCGAAGTCAGCAGCGGGCTCCGACGACGCCCGCACCTCCGCGCGGCTGCCACGCTCGGTAGTGGTCGGCCGGTGCTGTCGGTGTCGTCGCGCCGGCGGCCCGGCCATCCCGCGACTAGGCGAAACGGCCGAGCACCGCAGAGTTCGTCGAAGACGCATAGGCGAAGAATGACCGCAACCGGGCATAGCCGTCGCCCAAGTAGTCGAGCGCTGCGTCTCGGTCGTCCCAGATATCCGGGCGCGCCGCCTCCTCGTCCATCAACTCAGGGGAGAAATGCTCGGCGAGTCGGTCGAAAGGCGTCGAGGTGAGGACCTTCGCTGCCGCGGCGACCTCTTCCGGGGTCCATACGCTGAGGCAGTCTTCTCGTTCGGTCGGCCGGTCTTCGCGCAAGAGATCGAAGTCGACGGCGGCCGCGGGGAACAGCAGGCGCAGTCCGTCCCATGCCTGGTCGAGGTCGCCGCACGGTTCGCCCTCGGCCAGGGTCGGCGCGTCGAGGAATTCATCGGGCACATCGGGTGATCCGGCGATGTGCTCGGCGTCGGTGGGCGAGATACGGGTGAAGACGAAAATGATGCTCACGAAGGAAGCTCTTTTCGGACGGAGTGGCCGGACCGTGGTGACGGTAGGAATCGCCGCTTGGCGATAGCTTGGCGTCTGCTTTCCGCTGGTTCGGCAACGCAATTCCGCGGCGTACGGTGGGAATTGCTTATCCAACCGACACGGGGGTGTTCGTACACATGACTGATTCCGACCGCACACTGATCGCCGTTCTGCTCGACCGTTCGGGCTCGATGCAGACGATCAAGGCCGACACCGAAGGTGGGTTGGCCGCCTACTTCGAACAGCAGCGCTCTGTGCCGAAGAAGATCGAGGTCACGCTCGCCCAGTTCGACACCACCTACGACGTGGTCTACGCGAATGTGCCGCTGGCGCAGGTGCCGCCGCCGAGCCTGCAGCCGCGTGGTGGGACCGCGCTCTACGACGCGCTCGGCAAGCTCGTCACCAGCGTGGGCACCGAACTGGCAGAGCGCCCCGAACACGAACGTCCCGGCACGGTCATCGTCGTCGTGCTCACCGACGGCCACGAGAACTCCAGCCGCGAGTGGACCCACGCCGGGGTGAAATCCCTCATCACCCAGCAGCAAGACGTCTACAACTGGACCTTCGTCTTCCTCGGCGCCAACATGGACGCCGTCGAAGTAGGCTCCAACCTCGGCTTCGACCCGGGCTCTGCCATCACCTACGCCCCGGTCGCCGGAGGTGTCCGTGGCGCCTTCGACGCCCTCTCCGCCTACTCCGCCCGCGCCCAGGCCGCCCCCGCGGGCGCCGCCGTGCGCACCAGCTTCTCCGCCTCCGAACGCCGACAAGCGGACGAGGGCAAGTAGCCCTACGCTGCGTCGAGAACGCGGATCCGCGTCGGACCCGCGCCGATCGACGGCAGTTCGGCGTGATCGCTCACGCGCTGATCTCCTTGCCGTTCGACTCCGACGACCGCACCGACGCCGAGGCCGCTGGGCGGGCGGGCAATCTGGCCGCCACGCGGAACCCACCGGAGGGCCGCGGTCCGGCCGTGAGGGCCCCGCCGAGCGCGTGCGCCCGCTCCCGCATCCCGATGATCCCGTTGCCGCCGATCCCGGTGCGGACAGTCGTCCCGGTCGGCCGGGTGTTGTCGACGGTGATGTCCACCGATTCCGGTGTGTAGCGCAGGGTGATCAGCGCTGTCGCGCCGGGCGCGTGCCGCACCACGTTGGCCAGCGATTCCTGAATGATCCTGGTTGCCGCCACATCGATCACGCTGGGCAGCTTCATGGGCGTACCGATGACCTTGGTGTCGACGTCGAGCCCGGCGGCGCGGGTGCGCTCGAGCAGCGCGTCGAGGTCGTCGAGAGTCGGCGCGGGAGCGCGCGGGGCGGGGCGTGCCGGCACGGGCGGTGCCTCGGCGACAGCGACGGGTTCCGGGTACTCCGGCACCACCGCCGCACCGCTGCGAATCGCGTGTAGCAGCGTATGTACCTCGGTCAGCGCCTCTTTCGACGTCGTCTTGATGGTCGCCAGCGCCGCTGCCGCCTGCTGTGGCTTGCGGTCGAACAGCTCGAGCGCCACCGACGACTGCACATTGATCAGCGAAAGGCTGTGCGCGAGAACATCGTGCAGCTCTCGTGCGATGGCCAACCGCTCCTCGGCCGCCGCCCTTGCCTGTTGAGCCTGTTCGTCGCGCTGGGCCGCCTCGGCCCGCTGCTCGCGCGCGAGCACCACCGCCCCTCGCTGACGCACGCCCTCGGCGATCGCGACAAGTACACCCATCCAGGCCAGCAGGCCGAATATCTGCCACACGTCGGTATGACGCCCGAGCAGGGCGGGCAACGGCCACACCATCATCAGGTAGCCGATCGCGACCACCGGGTATGTGCGCCAGCGTGATCCGGTGACGGCCGCCGACAGGAAGGCGATCACCAGGGAAAGCAAAATCGGCCCGTACCCGTAGTCGCGCAGCACGTAGGTCACCGCGGCGATCAACGCCACCAGCAGCACCGGTTCGGGTCGCACCCGCCGGAAACCGAGCGCGATCGGTCCCGCGAGCACCAGCAGATAGGCGAAAGCGTCCAGCGACCGCACCCCGGTTTGATGCGAATTCACGCCGGAACTTCCGACCAGCTGGATCACCGCGACCACCACTGCCAGGCCCCAGTCCTGAACGACCGAGCCACGCTCCCACTTCGCAGACGCTCCCACGTGCCCAACCCTATTGTGTCCACACGCCGCCCGCGTCGGCCTGCGCACGTATTTCCCGCCAGAGATGCCGCGCGCCACCGCCGGCCGGTCGACAGGCCCTTCGCGCCGAACGCTCGTGGTCGCTTGTCGACGGCCGACCACTCGCCATTTCTCGTGCGCGCGAAGCCGGTGGATGTGGCATCTCACCTGACCCGCGTCGGGTCAGGACCAGCCGGCGGGGTTCGAGGCCGACTCGCGGGAGATGCCCGAGCCGGTCTTGGGGAACTCGCCGAAGCGCTCGTTGTGCAGGTGGGCGAAGAAGTAGCACATTCGCTGGCAATCGGCGTCGGTGGACGCGGCCCGGGGGTCGGCGTCGACGGCGTCGTAGTAGTCGCGACCCATGGCCACGATGAAGCCGCGGGCGTAGAGGAAGCCGTCGTCGGAGCCGCCGGTGATCGCCTGGAGCTCGGCGCGGTCGATGTCGTAGAGCGCGCGTTCGGCGACGCGGTCGAGCGCGGTGAGTTCGGCGCTGGTGAAATCCGCTGACAGGGTGCTCAACTGGGCGAGAAACGCATCGAGGTGGGCGTCGAGTGCGCCTTCCGTCGATCGCAGGGCGGCGGCGGGCTCGGTACCGGTGGCCGCCCAGGCCGACGCGATCAGATTCCAGAATCGGGCGATGTCTTCGGGGGTGCTCGTCACTGGTCGAACGGTACTGCGGGGGTCCGACATACAGGGTTCCCGGATCAGGGCCCCAACAGGCGCTGGGCGAGTGTGGACAGCCCCGCGGTGACCTGTTCGGGCGACAACCCGCGTTCGCGCTGCTGGAGGTAGACCTCGGCCGCGAGTGGCGCCAGGACGGTATCGACCAGCGAATCAGGTTGTGGTACACCGGCTTCGACCAGTAGCGATCGCACGTGTACCGACCAGAAGCCGTAGGCGCCGGTGGCGAAACGAGCGCCACCGGTCTCCGCGCCCAGCGCGAGATGTGCGTGGGCGCTGAGCAATTCGGTCATCGCCGCGTAGAAGGCGGCGAGCCGATCGGCTGGGGCGGCGCCGGGTCCCAGTGGGGGTGCGCCACGCAAGAGTTGTTCCTGGAGGGCGCGTTCGTGCTCGTCGAGGAGGGCGACGGCGATCGCGTTGCGGTCGGGGTAGCGGCGGTACAGGGTGCCGCGGCCGACACCGGCGGCCTTGGCGATGTCGTCCATGGTGACCGCGCGGGGGTCCCGAGTGGCGAAGAGTTCGGCGGCGGCCGCCAGCACTTTCGCGCGATTGCGGGCCGCGTCGGTGCGCTCGGTGGGTGGCGGGGCATCCAGCGCTGCGCCGGTGAGCAGGTCGGATCGGGGCTCCATGAGTCGACTGTAGCCGAGAAACGAATATGTGGACAAGCTGTCCACTTGTGTTCTATCGTCGAGAAATCGACAAGCGGACATTCTGTCCAGTTAGGAAACGTCATGACCCATCTGCTGCACCTCGACGCCAGCGCTCGGGCGAACTCCCTCAGTCGCGAGCTCGGCGCCGACTTCGTCCGGGCCTGGCGCGACGCGGAACCCGGCGGCACTTACACCTATCGCGACCTCGCCGCCGAGCCGACGCCGTTCATCGACGAGGGCTGGACCGAACTCTGCGACGCCGTCCTCGCCGCCGGGGTCACCGACCTCGACCGGCTCGCCGAACTCGCCGTCACGCCCGGCGCCGAAGCCGCATGGCAGGTGGTGCGGCCGTTGCTGGCGCAGGTGCTGGCCGCCGACGTGATCCTGATCGGCACTCCGATGTACAACTACTCCATTCCGGCCTGTCTCAAGGCTTGGCTCGACCAGGTCACCTTTCCTCGAATGTCGCTGGGGGAGCGCAGGTTCGTCGTGGTGTCGGCTCGGGGTGGCGCGTACTCGCCCGGTGCGCCGAAGGCCGCGTTCGACTACCAGGAGCGCTTCCTGCGTGACTTCTTCGCGGGCCACTTCGCGGTCACCGACACGGTTTTCGTCCACGCGGAACTGGCCAATGCCGTCCAGGACCCGAACCTGGCCCACCTGCGCGAGGCCCACGAAGCCTCGCTCGCCGCCGCACGGTCCGAAGTACGTTCGCTCGCCGAGGAATACGCGCGATGAGCTGGTTGGTGCTCGGCCTGGCCGGGCTCGTCGAAATCGCCTGGTCGCAGACCATCAAGCCGACCGAGAACTTCACCAGACTCGGCCCCACGCTGCTCTGTGTCGCGCTCGGGTCGCTGGCCGTCTACCTGCTCTCGCGTGCGATGCAGACCCTTCCCGTCGGCACCGCCTACGCCGTCTTCACCGGGATCGGCGCGCTCGGCGCGATCGGTCTCGGCGTGCTCGTACACAAGGATCCGCTCAGCGCGGGCCGAGCGCTGGCGCTGGCGCTGATCCTCGGCGGCATCGTGCTCGCGCGCGTGACGAATCCCGAGTAACTCTGTGGCACACCCGATGCGAGGATCGGCCGGTCACGACCGGTAGAGTCGGCTGATGGACCAGCCAGTTCGCCCCCCGGACCTGTCCACGCGCCCCCACGAGCTCACGGTCGAGCGTGTGATGAAAGCCTCGCCCAGCCTGCTCTACGCGGCCTGGACCCAAGGTATGGACCTGTGGCTGGCCGTCCCCGGATCGGTGCTGATGCGACCCGCGGTCAACGAGCCCCTCTACTTCGACACCGGCTCGCCCGAGAAGCGCAACCCCCACTACGGCCGCATCCTGCTGCTGGAGCCGAACCGGCGCATCGAATTCACCTGGGTGACCGCCGCCACCGACGGCGTCGAGACCGTGGTCGCCGCCGAATTCCTCACCCAGCCGCGCGGCATCCGTCTGCGCTTGCGCCACTCCGGTTTCCCCACCGCCGCGATTCGGGATCTGCACCAGCAGGTATGGCCGGACAAACTGGAGCGTCTCGACGAGATCACCAGCGCCACCGTGTGACCGGTGGAGCAGGCCGAAACTTCGGCTCAGCACTGCCCGCCTCGCGTAGGTTCGAATCGCACACAACACCTGTCGAATCGAAGGGATCGCAATGCCGACTCGTAGCGCACGCACACTCTGGTCAGGCGGACTGCAGGACGGGTCCGGGCAGGTCGAGTTGGTCAGCTCGGGGGTGGGCAAGTTCGATGTGAGCTTCCCGCGCCGGGCGGCCGACACGGCCGAGGGCACCAGCCCGGAGGAACTGATCGGGGCGGCGCATTCGTCGTGCTACTCGATGGCGCTGTCGGCGGAGATCGCCAACGCCGGTGGGACGCCGGAAAGCCTGGACGTCAACGCCGATGTGACCCTCTCGCCCGACCCGGCCGGTGGGTTCCAGATCAGCAAGATCAAGCTCACCGTGCGCGGACGCGCGTCGGGTCTGGACGCCGACGGGTTCGCCGCGGCTGCCCTCGCGGCCAAGAACGGTTGCCCGGTGAGCAAGGCGCTCGCCGGTGTGGCCGAGATCGAACTCGACGCCGCCCTGGCCTGATCGGCAGATCGGCCGCGGCGGTATCGGAGCACCGATACCGCCGCGGCCGCACCGTACGATGGCTGGGGTGCTCACCGCACGATGACTCGGGTGCTCAGCGCACGATGACGGCGGTGCTCAGCGCTGGGTGAACCAACGATGCGCGGCGGGGGTGTACATGGCCGGAATCGCGATGACGACGGCCAGGACGTGCACGGTTCGACACCCTGCCAGCACCGCCGAACTGGGGGACATGCCCTCGAACAGCGTCGTGTAGTCGTCGGTGGACAACGCGACCGCCAGCGGCTCGATGATCAGCGATACCAGCCCGACCACGCCGATGCCGACGGTCAGTACAGCGCGCGCCACCCGACTGCCGTTCAGCATGTACAACGCGACCCCGGCGACGGCCAGGTAGATGGCGAGCCGGGGTAGCAGGCCCGTCGCGGTGGCGCCGAATTCGTCGCCGCCACGAACAGCGCGCAACAGGCCTTCGGCAACACCCGCGGCGAGGGCGGTGAGCAGTCCGACGAACGCGACGTTCACGGCGCGCGGGCGAGTGCTGGAAACAAGAAGGGCAGTGCCGGTCATGATGCCGACACTGCCGTTCTCCGCTGCTCGCGAGGATCACCCTGCGGTAGGAACCTTGTCCACTACCGGAGTGCTACGCCGCGAGGCGAATTCCGTGAGGGCCGCGAACGCCAGCCCCAAACTCACCCACAGCGTGGTGGTTTGGGCCAACGAGGCCACCCGGAAATTCCACAGCAGGGTGGCGGGGAAGTCGTCGGCCACTTCGTTCACACCGGGCAGCAGCACGTAGCCGACCGTGGTGACCACCACGAGCGCACCCACCCCGGCGATGAGCCGGAGCGTGTCCGACGCGGCGAGCGCGCGATAGGCGGCCACGGCCGCCGAGACGGCCAGCAAGCCGAGTACCACCGCCGCGACCCACAACCAGGTGCGGTCGTTGATGGTTTCCGGATCACCCACCGCGGGCGGGTTGGCCGGATACTTGAAGAACGGCACCACGACGATGGCCGCCCACGCGAGAACTGCTGCGGTCAGCGACAAGTGGGGCCCCGACAGCGTGGTGAACCGGCGTGCCACATTCACCGCCGACGCGAACAACGCGCCGAACGCCATGCCGGCCAAACCGAGCGCGAGGAACTGCCCCGCCTTCTGGCCCGACCTGCTGACCAGCGCTTCCTCGTCGCCGTGCGAATGGCCCTGCGATTGCGCGGCGTCGTGGCCGTGCTCGGCCGGAGCCGCGGCGGCTTCCTCGATGGCGATCGCGGCGTCCACCTGGGGCTCGCCGACGAAGTAGCCCACTGTCGCGGCCAGCAGGCCGGCGATCAGGCCGGCCAGCAGGCCGCGTAACAGCAGGGTCTTGAGTGATCCGATCAGTGGCACGGAACACCCAGCAGGTGACGTCCGTCGTGCATCAGCTCGTGCAGGAACATCCCGCTACGCGAGACGGCCCCCTGGTCGAATCCGACCAGGTACAGGGCGAGCAGTGCAAGCAGGACGACACCGACCGTGACGAGCACGGTTGCGAGGGTGTCGAGGCCGGTCGACCGGCTGGGTGAATGCGCGATAGCCATTCGGGTCCTCCTGTAGGGATACGCGTCCCACGGTTGAAGTGTGGTGCGAAGGTGCCGGTGTCTGGCTCCCCGGCACCGGAAACCCGGTACATGGATGACAGTGGCGCGACCGCTCCGGACTCACACCGGAATTACCGCGCACCCTCGCGGATGTTCCCTCGAACTGTGACAGCCGCGAGCCACTCACGTCAATACGCGCAACCGCATGTCCAGCGGAAACGCCGCTGTCAGGCCTTCGCGGGCACGTCGAGGACGACCTCGAACTCGAGCAGCGAGGCACCGGTCGACACCGGCTTGGGCCGTTCGCCGTCGCCGCCGTTTCCGGCGTGCGCCGCACGGGCCGGACCGTCACGCCACGCGGCGAACGACTCCTCCGAGTCCCATTGCGTCACCACGAAATACCGGTTGTCACCGGCGACCGGGCGCAGCAACTGGAAGCCGAGGAAACCGGGGGAGTTCTCCACCGCACCCGCACGCGCGGCGAACCGCTTCTCCAACTCGGGGCCTGCGCCCTCGGGAACCTCGATCGCATTGATCTTCACAACAGCCATGCCAGTGACAATACGACCGCTCGGGAAAGCTCCCGGTCTGGGGCACAATCGGAAAGGTGTTGTACGACGAAGGTGGGTCCGGCGTCCCGATCCTGCTGTTGCACGGGCTGATGGGGAGCGCGCGGACCTGGGCTGATCAGGTGCCGTGGTTGCGCGAATACGGGCATGTCTACGCCGTCGACGCCGCGGGGCACGGCCGGCCAACGCCCGCCGCGCTCACGACGGAGGCGTTCGTGGCCGACCTGGCCGAACTCACCGCCGCGATCACCGAACCGATGGTGATCGTCGGTCATTCGATGGGCGCGATCCACGGCTGGGTCTTCGCGGCGACCCACTCCGAGCGCGTGCGCGCGATCGTCGTCGAGGACATCGCCCCCGATTTCACCGGCCGCACCGCCGCCCACTGGGCCGAGCTGATCCACTCCTGGCCGCAACCGTTCGCCGATGAGCGAGCGGTGCTCGACTACTTCGGCCCGGTCGCGGGCGCCTATTTCCTGCGCGCCTTCACCGCGGCACCCGACGGCTACCGCCTGCACGGCGAGGTGGACACCTTCCGCGCGATCTCCGAGGAGTGGGGCACCCGCGATTTCTGGACCGAGTGGAAGTCGCTTCAGGTGCCCGCGCTGCTCATCGAGGGCGAGCACACCATCACCCCGCCGGGGCAGATGCGCACGATGTCGGAGGTGCATCCCGATGCGCAGTATGTGCGCATCGCGGGAGCGGGGCATCTGGTGCACGACGAACAACCGGAGGCATACCGCGAATACGTCGGCCGGTTCCTGCGCCGCGTCACGCGCTGAGCACGACCGCGGTCTCGCTGCTCGACCCGGCGCCGGTGCGCGCAGGCGGTCCGTGCCACCCTCGCGGACAACCCGCGAGTCGACTCGACGGTGAGTGCCGTACTACCCGGTGGCGCTTCCTTCGCCCGCGAGCGCGAACAGCCCGTCATCGGTCTGCTCGATCAGCCCGTCCACCAGCAACGAGTCCAGCGCCCGCGCGCGCTGGCCCGGATCTCGGGTCCAGGCCAGGTCGAGGCGGATCCGCTCGACCGGGCCCGAGGCGTCGCGCAGCACATCGAGTAGCCGCCCCCGTGCCTGCCGATCGGTGCCCTCGTACTTCTGCACCTTGCGCACCACGTCGGCGGCCGGTTTGCCCGCCGCGACCCACGCACAGCTCGGCAGTGGGCAGCGGGCGCAGTCGGGATTGCGGGCCGTGCAGACCAGAGCGCCCAGTTCCATCAGCGCCGCGGAGAAGGTCGCCGCTCGCGGTACCGGGGTCGGCAACAGCGCTTCGGTCTCCGCGAGGTCGCGCGTGGACGGGTTGCCCGGCTCACGGCCGTGCACCGCACGCGCGACAACGCGGCGAACGTTGGTGTCCACCACGGGAACTCGTTGACCGTAGGCGAAGCAGGCCACCGCACGAGCGGTGTACGCCCCGATCCCCGGCAGGCTCAGCAGCACCTCGACGTCGGCGGGGACCACGTCACCGTGCTCGGCCGCCAATACCCGCGCGCATTCGTGCAACCGCAACGCCCGCCGCGGATACCCCAACTTGCCCCAGGCCCGCAGCACCTGCGCCTGTGACGACGCCGCCATCGCCGACGGCACCGGCCAGCGCGCCACCCATTCGCGCCAGATCGGTTCCACCCGCACCACCGGCGTCTGCTGCAGCATGATCTCGCTCATCAGGATGTGCCATGCGGTCGCGTCCGGCTCACGCCACGGCAGCGCGCGCGCCGTGTCATCGAACCAGTCGAGCAGGGCCTGCGCGTCGATGCTCACCGTTTCCGTTTCCTCTGAGCCAGTCCCTCTTTGCCGCCGCGTAACGTGGCGGACTCGCTGGTAACCGAGTGCCTGTGCACAATGGTCGGTATGCCTGGTTCCAATCCGATAAGTGCCTGGAAGTCCTTGCGCGAAGGCAACGAGCGCTTCGTCAACGACACCCTGCAGCATCCTAGCCAGGGTGCCGCGGACCGAGCCAAACTCGTCAAGGGCCAAAACCCCCACGCGATCCTGTTCGGCTGCGGTGACTCTCGCGTCGCCGCCGAATTGATCTTCGACCAGGGGCTCGGCGACATGTTCGTGGTGCGCACCGCCGGCCACGTCGTGGACAGTTCGGTGCTCGGCTCGATCGAATACGGCGTCGAGGTGCTCAATGTGCCCCTGATCGTGGTCCTCGGCCACGACAGCTGTGGCGCGGTGAAAGCGACCATCGACGCGCTCGACGGCGGCGAGGTGCCCGGTGGGTTCATTCGCAGCGTCGTCGAGCGGGTGACGCCGTCGATCCTGGTCGGCCGCCGCGAAGGCCTCAATACGGTCGACGACCTCGAGGCACGCCACGTGGTGGAGACCAGCAAGCTGCTGATGCAGCGGTCGATGATCATCTCCCAGCGTGTTGCCACTGGTCAGGTCGCTATTGCCTGCGTCACCTACAAGCTGGAGGACGGGCGGGTACAGCTGCGGCGCACCGTCGGCAATATCGGCGAGGAGGCCTGAACCGGGACTTCGCACCTGGTTCGGCCCCCGACACGCCGAGGTCATCGAGCGCGCCCCCGCGCGCTGCGCTTACCTTTGAGGTGTGCTGGAACCGAATGGACCGCTGTCACCGGAGATCTACTGGCGCCGCCGTGCACTCGCGATCGGCGTCATCGTCGTGGCGCTCGCGATCGTGATCTGGCTCGTCACCCTGGTCGCGCGCGGTGGAGACCCGGCCGAGGCCGACAAGGCGGCCGGGAGTACCACCACGTCGGCGGAGTCGAGCACGTCGGAGAAGAGCGCGACTTCGAGCGCGCCCAGCAGTGGGTCGGCCGCGCCGAGCACGACCACGGGCGCGGCCCAGCCCGCGGCACAGCCGTGCTCGGATCAGTCGCTGGCGCTGAAGGTGACGGTCGGTCAGCCGACCTACCGCGTCGGCGACCAGCCCGCGTTCGGCACCGTGATCACCAACATCTCGTCGGCGGCCTGCTCGCGGGACCTCGGCGCGGGCCCACAGTTCCTGGTCTACACCCTCGACGGGCAGCGCAGGCTCTGGGCGAGCAACGACTGTAACCAGGACAACCCGGCGGAGATGAAAACGCTCGAGGCCGGTGAACAGCTCTCGTACAAGGGCACCTGGTTCGGCACCACCTCGCAGCCGCAGTGCGCGGGCGACCGGCTGCCGGTGCCCGCGGGCGCGTACATGGTCGTCGCGGAACTCGGCGCTGTTCGCAGCGCCGCCGAGCCCTTCAATCTGGCGTCCTGAAGCCAGGCTCGGCGCCTGTCCGGGCATTGTGCGGGTGCGCCATAGATCACATGTTCGAGATGGGTCGATTTGCAGTGTTCGCAGGATCGGCGACGCCGTCAATGGTCATTGGCAGCGAAAAAGGCGATCAGCGCTGATTCAGGCGGTTGCCGCGGTTATTCCACGGCCACCACCTCGCGGGGTGCGCGAGATTTGCGGAGTTCGGCCAATCGCAGCGCCGAGCGCAGGTCCCCGACCTCGTGAATCCGCATGGTGCCGGTCTTGGTCTTCTCCGAACCGGGCGGAACGAGCGCGGTGGTGAACCCGAGGCGCTCGGCTTCGGCCAGCCGCCTGCCGAGCCCGGTGACCTTGCGGACCTCGCCCGCTAGCCCTACCTCGCCGAGGATCACCCAGCCCGCGGGCAGGGCGATATCGGCCTCGGCGGAGGCGATGGCCAAGGCGATGGCCAGATCGGCGGTCGGCTCGAGCAAGCGCATGCCGCCGACGGTCGCCGCGTACACATCGTGCTTGCCGAGGAAGACCCGCCCGCGGCTCTGCAGCACCGCCAGCACCATGGCGACGCGGTTGTAGTCCAGCCCGCTCACGGCCCGGCGGGGCTGCGGAATCTCGGTCTTGACGGTCAGCCCCTGCACCTCGGCCACCAGCGGCCGTTTGCCGTCCATCGCGACGGTCACCGCGGTGCCGGGGACGGTGTCGGTGCGGTGGTGCAGGAACAGCCCCGACGGATCGTCGACGCAGGCGATGCCGTCGTCGTGCAGTTCGAAACAGCCCACCTCGTCGGCGCTGCCGAATCGGTTCTTGATGCCGCGAACCATGCGCAGCGACGAATTCTTGTCACCCTCGAACTGCAACACCACATCCACCAGGTGCTCGAGCGTGCGCGGGCCCGCCACATTCCCGTCCTTGGTGACGTGCCCCACCAGCAGCACCGCGATCCCGGTCGCCTTGGCCAGCGAGGTCAGCGCCGCGGTCACCGCGCGCACCTGGGTGACACCGCCGATCACCCCGTCCACCTCGGGCGCCAGCATGGTCTGCACCGAATCGACCACCAGCAGCGTGGGCCGCACCTGCTCCACATGCCCGAGCACGATCGACAGGTCCGACTCGGCGGCCAGATACACCCGGTCGTGCACCGCGCCGGTGCGATCGGCCCGCAATCGCACCTGTCCGGCGGACTCCTCCGCGGTCACATACAGCGCGGTCTCCTCGCGGGCCGCCGCCCACCGGAACGCGACCTCGAGCAAGAGCGTGGACTTGCCGACCCCCGGCTCACCCGAGAGCAGCACCACCGAGCCGGGCACCACACCGCCCCCGAGTACCCGGTCGAGCTCGCTCACGCCCGTCGACCGGGCCTGGGTGACCTTGGCGTCGATCTGCGACAGCGGCGCCGCCGCGGTAGTCGGCAGCATCGCCCGGCGACCGGGCGCCGCGGTGGACGCCGAGACGGCCACCTCGTTCACCGTTCCCCAAGCGCCGCAATCAGGGCACTTGCCCACCCACTTGGACACCTCGTGCGTGCACGCGGAGCACCGGAAGACTGCTTTGGTCTTGGCCACAGGCGCACCCTACGGACCGAGACCGACACAAAGAGAAGAGCCGCCGCGAAGTTCGCGACGGCTCCCTTGCACTGCTGGTCTCAGTGACCGCCCGCGCCCTCGGGGGCGGGGCCGGACTTCTCGTTCTCGATGCGCTCGACAGCGGCGGCGTCGACCGGGACCGACACCTGGACGGTGCCCGCGTCCTTGAAGTTGAAGGTGACGTTGTAGGTAAGGCCGGGGACGATGTCGGTGGCCAGGCCCGTGATCTCGATCGTGCCCGGCTCGGTCACCGGATCGATCGAGGGGGTGTCCTGGCCGGGGGCACCGGTCGGCGCGGCAGCGGAGGTGGTCGGCGCGGCCGACGTGGTGGTCGGCGCGGCCGAGGTGGCACCGTCGCCCGCGGGCGCGGCCTGGCCGGTACCCACGACCACGGTCTGCTGCGGCTTCAGCACGAACTCGGCATCGCCGCCGGGGCCGGTGATCGCGATCTGGCCCAGATCGGTGCTCACGCTGGTCAGCTCGTCGGTGACGGTCTCGCTGTTGTTGATGATCGACAGCGCGATCACCGCCTTGCCGCCCTTGTTGTGCTCGGCGGCGGCCTCGGGGTACACGATGTGCACGTTGCGCAGCGAGATGTCGCCGACATCGGCGTTGTTGCCGTTGATCGCGGCGGCCTGCGCCGAGGTCTGGGTGATCTGGCCGGCACTGCAGCCGGTCAGGGCGATGCCCGCGGCAGCGGCGAGCGCGGCAACCGTCACCATGCGACGTCGCGCCGACTGGGCGGTCACAGCTTTCAGGGCAGTCACGGTTTGTCCTCCATGTCGACCGGGCTCACTCCGTCCACACAGGGATCGGAGGGTAGTAACTAGGCAGCGTAGTAGTTCACTTCGCGCGGGTGACGTTCGGGCTCGCGACGCGCGGGTGCGGAAGTAACAGTTCGGTGTCTCGAGCGGGTTTGCCGGATCGATGCCGGGTTCGCGCTGTGGGACAACCGGTCGCTGTGCTGGTGGTTAACCCGTTCTGGCACAACACAATGCACAACAATTCTGCATTGTCAACCCCTACGATGGCCTCGTTGTGGCCCTGACCTGCACAGTTGATCGCGCCGTTATCGAGTCGCATGTTAAACTGTGAACATCGAAAGGGGCACGGGACACATGATTTTTAAGGTCGGAGACACCGTCGTTTACCCCCACCACGGAGCGGCGCTGATCGAAGCAATCGAGACCCGCACCATCAAGGGTGTGCAGAAAGAGTATCTGGTCCTGAAGGTCGCGCAAGGCGACCTGACCGTTCGGGTTCCCGCAGAGAACGCTGAATACGTCGGCGTCCGTGACGTCGTCGGCCAGGAAGGTCTCGACCGCGTCTTCCAGGTGCTGCGCGCGCCACACACGGAGGAGCCGACCAACTGGTCCCGCCGTTACAAGGCCAACCTCGAGAAACTCGCCTCCGGCGATGTGAACAAGGTGGCCGAAGTGGTTCGTGACCTGTGGCGTCGTGAGCAGGACCGCGGCCTGTCCGCCGGTGAGAAGCGAATGCTCGCCAAGGCTCGTCAGATCCTCGTCGGTGAGCTCGCGCTCGCCGAGGGCACCGACGACGGCAAGGCTGAATCGCTGCTCGACGAGGTCCTCGCCGCGGCATCCTAGAAATAAACAAGTGCGACCTGTCGTAGCACTGGTCCCTGCCGCCGGTCGCGGCGTACGCCTGGGTGAACCCACCCCGAAGGCGTTCGTCTCGGTCGGCGGTACACCTATGGTCCGGTTGGCCGTCGACGGTCTGATCGCGTCCGGTGCGGTGCACCGGGTTGTCGTGATCGTGCCCGCCGACCTGGTCGACGCCGCGACCTCTTTGCTGTCCACCACCACCTCGCTGACCGGCGGTTCGATGCCCCCTGTGCCGGTGCAGGTGGTGGTGGGCGGCGCCGAGCGCACCGATTCGGTGCGCGCAGGCATCACCGCGGCGCCCGACGCCGCGTTCTACCTCGTGCACGATGCCGCACGCGCGCTCACGCCACCGCAACTGATCGCGCGGGTGGCAGGCGAGCTGCAGGCGGGCAGCCAGGCCGTGGTCCCGGCGCTACCCGTTGTCGACACCGTGAAATCGGTCGACGACGCGGGCATCGTCACCGGCACCCCCGATCGCGCCCACCTGCGCGCCATCCAAACCCCCCAGGGCTTCGCCGCCGACCTGCTGCGCCGCGCCTACGCCACCGATGTCGGCGCCACCGACGACGCAGGCCTGGTGGAACGGCTCGGTGTCGCCGTGCACACGGTCGCCGGTGACCCGCTGGCGTTCAAGATCACCACCCCCCTCGACCTACGCCTGGCCGAGGCGCTCCTCGCCGAGGGCGACGAGAGCCCGGCCGCCGGACGCCCCGACGTCGACGTGTCCTCCGTCGAGCAGGCGGTGGCCCGATGAGAGTCGGAATCGGCAGCGACGTGCACCCCATCGAGCCGGGACGACCCTGCTGGATGGCCGGTCTGCTGTTCTCCGACGCCGACGGTTGCGCGGGCCACTCCGACGGTGACGTCGCCGCTCACGCCCTCTGCGACGCCCTGCTCTCCGCCGCCGGCCTGGGCGACGTGGGCGCTGT
Organism: Nocardia sp. NPDC058633; assembly: GCF_042717045.1. Classification (NCBI taxonomy): domain Bacteria; kingdom Bacillati; phylum Actinomycetota; class Actinomycetes; order Mycobacteriales; family Nocardiaceae; genus Nocardia; species Nocardia sp. NPDC058633. The sequence goes on along the minus strand of NZ_JBHXRA010000014.1, from coordinate 77,179 downwards.
CTTCGGCGTCGGCCGCCCCGAATGGGCCGGTGTCACCGGCGCCGCCATGCTCACCGAGGTCCGCAGGCTGCTGGCCGAAGAGGGCTTCGAAGTCGTGAACGCCGCGGTGCAGGTGATCGGTAATCGCCCGAAGATCGGCCCGCGTCGCGTCGAGGCGCAAAAAGTACTCGGCGAACTGCTCGACGCCCCTGTTTCGGTGTCCGGCACCACGACGGACGGTCTCGGTCTGACCGGTCGCGGCGAGGGTGTCGCCGCCATCGCCACCTGTCTGATCGCAGCGTGTTCGTAGCCCGTAAGGGCCGCTGAATCTTTCTTCCCGCACTGTGGGGTCGACCCCACCGAAATCCAACGTCCGCCGATCGGGACGAGCCACGCTCCGGCCGGTCGACTCCGAGACCATCCCACCGACTAGGATCGAATGCCGTGACCTTGCGCCTTTTTGACACCGACACGCGGACCATGCGGGAATTCACCCCGCTGGTCCCCGGCCGTGCCTCGGTGTATCTGTGTGGGGCCACCGTGCAGGGGCAGCCGCATATCGGTCACGTGCGCAGTGGCGTCGCCTTCGACGTCCTGCGGCGCTGGTTGCTCGCGCACGACTACGACGTGCGGTTCATCCGCAATGTCACCGATATCGACGACAAGATCCTGAACAAGGCCGCCGAAGCGGGCAGGCCGTGGTGGGAATGGGCAGCGACCCATGAGCGCGCGTTCGACAACGCCTACGAGACCCTCGGCGTACTGCCGCCCTCGGCCGGACCACGCGCCACCGGTCACATCACCCAGATGGTCGAGCTGATGCAGCGCCTGATCGAGCGCGGCCACGCCTACGCCGCCGACGGCGATGTGTACTTCGACGTGATGAGCTGGCCGAATTACGGCGAGCTGTCCGGCCACCGCCTCGACGACGTGCACCAGGGCGAAACCCCGACCCGCGGCAAACGCGACCCCCGCGACTTCACGTTGTGGAAGGCCGCCAAGCCCGGCGAACCGAGTTGGCCGTCGCCGTGGGGTCCCGGTCGCCCCGGCTGGCATCTGGAATGCTCCGCGATGGCCGAGTTCTATCTCGGTCCGGAATTCGATATCCATTGCGGTGGAATGGATTTGATTTTCCCGCACCATGAAAACGAGATCGCCCAGTCCAAAGCGGCAGGCGACGGTTTCGCGCGTTACTGGCTGCACAACGGCTGGGTGACGATGGGCGGGGAGAAAATGTCGAAGTCGCTCGGCAACGTGCTCTCGGTGCCGAATGTGCTCACCCGGGTGCGCCCCGTAGAATTGCGTTACTACTTGGGCAGCGCGCATTACCGCTCGATGCTCGAATACTCCGACAAGGCACTCGACGACGCGGTCGCCTCGTATCAGCGCGTCGAAGCCTTCGTGCGGCGCGTGCTGGATCGGGCGGGCGAGGTGCCGGTCGGTAAATGGACCGACGGATTCGCCGCCGCGATCGACGACGATCTGGCGATTCCCAAGGCGCTCGCCGAAATCCACCACGTGGTGCACGAGGGCAATCGGGCGCTGGAATCGGGTGCGGTCGAGACCGCGACCGAACTGGCCGGACAGGTGCGGGCGATGCTGGGAATTCTCGGCGTCGACCCGCTCGACGAACACTGGTACACCGCCGCCGACAACTCGGCGGCGATCGACGCGCTCGACGTACTCATCCGCACGGAGCTGGATCGCCGGGCGAACGCGCGGGCCGACAAGAACTGGGCAGAAGCCGATGCCGCACGCGATCGGCTCATCGCCGCGGGTATCGAGGTAACCGATACCCCGCAGGGACCGGAATGGTCGCTGGGCGCATGAGCGAGCGGATCGAGCGGATCGATGTGTCAGGGCGCGGCGCGCATGCCGCAGCCGAGCGCCAGCGAGGCGCAGGCATGAGCGGAAAGGCGAACTGATGGCAGGAAATTCACAGCGACGCGGAGCAGTACGTAAGGGCGGCACCAAGAAGGGGCAGGTCGCCGGTTCCGGTGGCAAGCATCGCCGCGGGTTGGAGGGCAGGGGTGCGACCCCGCCCGCCGTCGCGCGTACCAAGCACCCCGCCGCCAAGCGGGCCAGGGCCGCCGAGAAAGCCAAAGCCAATGCGGCACAGGGTCGTCCGACCGGCAAGTCCGGTGTGCCGCGCGTAGGCCGCAAGTCCGACGAGGGACCCGAGTTGGTCCTCGGCCGCAACCCGGTGCTCGAGTGCCTGCGCGCCGACGTGCCCGCCACCGCCCTGTTCGTGGCGGTCGGCACCGAGAACGACGACCGCCTGTCGGAGAGCGTGCAGCGCGCCGCCGACATGGGCATCTCCATCCTCGAGGTGCCGCGCACCGATCTGGATCGGCTCAGCGCCAACGGAATGCACCAGGGTGTCGCCCTGCAGGTGCCGCCGTACCGCTACGCCCACCCCGACGACCTGATGGACCGGGTGAAGTCCACCGCCGAGCCCGCGCTGCTGGTCGCCCTGGACAACATCACCGACCCGCGCAACCTCGGCGCCGTCATCCGCTCGGTGTCCGCGTTCGGCGGGCAGGGTGTGGTGATCCCGCAGCGGCGCAGCGCGAGCGTCACCGCGGTGGCATGGCGTACCAGTGCCGGCGCCGCCGCCCGGCTGCCGGTCGCGAGGGCGACCAATCTGACTCGTACCCTCAAGGACTGGGCCTCCAACGGCATCCAGATCGTGGGCCTCGACGCCGACGGCGACACCACCCTCGACGATTTCGACGGCAGCGTCCCGACGGTCGTCGTCGTCGGTTCCGAAGGCAAGGGCCTGTCGCGCCTCGTGCGCGAGAACTGCGACTCGATCCTGAGCATCCCGATGGCGGGCCCGGTCGAGTCGCTGAACGCCTCGGTCGCGGCCGGTGTGGTGCTCGCCGACATCGCCAGGCAGCGCCGTCTGGGCTGAGTCCGCGCGGTTGACGGGCAAAACTGCTCTGTCACCGTACAATTCGTGCTGTGGCGATCCCTAATCAGCCGATCGGTGAGACGGTCGAGCACCCGCAGGCCAACATGATCCTTGTGCTCGGCCTGCTCAGCCCGTTCTGCTGCGGGGTCTTCGGGCCGGTCGCGTGGGTGCTCGGCAAGCGGGCGCTCAACGAGATCGACGCCTCCTACGGTGGGCTCAGTGGCCGATCCCAGGTGGTGATCGGCTACATCGCGGGCATCGTCGGCACGATTCTCATGCTGATGTTCGCGCTGCTGTACCTGGCCGGTTCCTGCAACGGGAACTTCTGAGGCTCAGTCCAGGCTCGGGCGCTCACCGGGAGCGTCCCAGGCCGGCCATTCGTCGCTGACGCTGCCGGTCCAGTTCGGTGGGCGCCGCTCCTTGAACGCCACCATCGCCTCGCCACCGTCGACGCTCTTGGCAACCTGCGCGTTGAGCTCGGATTCGAGCTGCCCGACCACCGTGGGCGTCATGCCGAGGCTTTCCCAGATCAGCCGCTTGGTCAGCGCGACCGGCAGGGGAGCGGTTCCGGTGGCGATGTCGTGCGCCACCGCCAGCGCGGTCATCAGCACCTCGTCGGCGGGCAGGGCGGCATTGGCCAGCCCGAGCGATTTGGCTTCGTCACCGTCGAACGTGCGCCCGGTGAGCATGATGTCGGCGGCGTTGGCCAGCCCGGCCAGCCGGGGTACCGTCCAGTGCGCGAACCCGTCGGCCAGCACCCCGCGACGCACCTGGTTCAGTCCGTACACCGCGTCGCGAGCGAAATACCGCAGGTCACACTGCAGGGCCAGGGCCAGCCCGATGCCGACCGCGTGGCCGTTCACCGCGGCGATCACCGGCTTGCGAACCTGCCAGGGCGGCGGATCGAGGGTCGCGCTCACGTCGCCACCGCGCGCGGCCAGATCCGCGCCCGCGCAGAACGCCGGTGGCGTGCCGGTGATGACGACGGCGCGGATCGCGTCCTCGATATCGCAGCGGCGTAGCGCCGCGCTCAGCTCGGCCGCCATCGTCGCCGTGACGGCATTCTGCTTGGCTGGTCGGTTGAGCGTCAGTACAGCGACGCCCCCTTCGACATCGACGAGCAATTCCGAACTCATGGGACCGAATCGTACTAGCGACCGGCCAGCAAGTGTCTGCCGATCGCGTACTTATGGACTTCTGTCGGCCCATCGTAAAGTCGGAACGCGCGCATATCCCTGAACAACATCTCCACGACGGTCTCGTCGCTGATCCCGATTCCGCCGAGCACCTGCACGCAGCGGTCGGTGACCTTGAACAGTTCCTCGGAGACATACGACTTCGCCATCGACGATTCGTGCCGGGCCTGCTGCCCCTGGTCCATCAGCCAGCAGGCGTGCCAGATGGTCAGCCTGCACTGGTGCAGCGCCACCTCGTTGTCGGCGAGCATGAACGACACGCCCTCGTGTTCGCCGATCGGCTTGCCGAAGGCGGTGCGGGTACGCGCGTAGTCCAGCGCGATGGACTGCGCGCGTGCGGCCGCGCCGAGCCAGCGCATGCAGTGGGTGAGCCGGGCGGGCGCGAGCCGCAATTGCGCGTACCGCAGGGCTTGTCCGGTGCGGCCGAGCACGGCGGTCGGTGGCAGCGTGAGGTTGTCGAACCGCACCACCGCGTGCCCACCGACGTAGTTGCGGTCCATCGTGTTCATGATCCGCTCGATCACGATGCCCGGCGCGTCGCCCTCGGTGATGAACAGCGTCGGTCCCGCGGGCAGGTACGGGTTCTCAGCGAGCAGCGCCATGATGATCCAGGTCTTGGCGCCGTCGGCGCCGGTGATCAACCATTTGAGACCGTTGATCACGAAGTTCTCGCCGTCGAACACCGCCTCGGTGCTGAGCTGCCCGGGATCGGATCCGGCCCCACCGGGTTCGGTCATCGCGAAGACCGAACGTTGTTCACCCCTGATCATCGGCATCAGATGCTGGTCGATCTGCTCCGGATCGGCGATCTTGCCGAGCAGGAACATGTTTCCCTCGTCGGGCGCGGCGCAGTTCATGGCGACCGGTCCGAGCGTGGACCAGCCCGCCGCCTCGTACACCAGCGCCTGCTCGACGTGACCGAGTCCCAGCCCGCCGTATTCGACCGGCGCCTGCACGGTCAGCAGCTTCTCGGCGCGGGCCAGTTCGACGAGTTCGGCCCGCAGTTCGTCGGTCGGGCCGTGCGCGGTGAGGCGCGGGTCGCGTTCGAACGGCACGATCTGCTCGTCGACGAAGTGGCGAACCCGGTCACGCAGGGCGGCGAGATCGTCCGGCACAGAGAAATCGATCATGAACCGATTGTGTTCTATCGGTTCAGCGCGCGTGTGCGAGTTGCCGATTGCGATGTCCGACGACCCGGCACACCAGGTAGATGCTGAACGAGATGGTGGTGACGAAGGTCGACACCGGAACCCCGGGGGCCAGCGACAGCAGCAGTCCGCCGACCGCGGCGACCTCGGCGAAGATCACCGACAGCACCGTCGCCCGCATCGGGCTCGAGGTCACCTGCGCGGCCGCCGCGGCGGGGGTGATCAACAGCGCGAGCACCAGCAGCGCGCCGACGATCTGCACGCCGAACGCGGCGGTGATGCCGAGCAGTACCGCGAACACGACCGACAGCGCCCGCACCGGCACCCCCCGCGCGATCGCGACCTCGGGATCGGCGCTGGCGAACAGCAACGGCCGATACACCACGGCCAGCACGGCGAGCACGCCCGCGGTACAGGTGACCAGCAGCGCGAGCCCGTCGTAACCGACGCCCGCGACCTGTCCGGTGAGCAGCGAGAACTTCGACCCGGCTCGCTCCGGCGCGAGCCACAGGAACAGCACCGACAGCCCGAGCCCGAACGACAGCACCACCGCGATCACCGAATCACGTTCGCGCGCACGAGAACCCAGCCACCCGAACAGCACGGCCGCGACCACCGAACCGGCGATCGCCCCGAAACCGACTCCGACTCCGACGAGCAGTGCCGCCGACGCACCGGTCAGCGACAGCTCGCTGGTCCCGTGCACCGCGAACGACATCTGCCTGGCGACGATCAGCGGCCCGATCAACCCGGCCAGCAACCCCAACAGCGCACTCGCCAGCAACGCTTGCTGCACGAAGTCGTAACCGAGCAGGTTCGCGGTGGTGCCGAAATCGAACATCTGCTCGAACACCTTGGTGAGCTTTTCCATCAGGTGGTTCCGCCGAGCGCGTCCATGTCGTCGCCGGTCCCGACGACCACCAGCCGCCCGCGCACCCGCAACACCTCGACCTCGGTGTCGTAGAGCTCCGAGAGGGTTTCCGAGGTCATCACCTCGTCGGGGGTACCGATGCGGAAACTGCCGTCGACCAGATACAGCACTCGGTCCACCAGCGGCAGGATCGGATTGATCTCGTGCGTGACGAACAGCACCGCGGTGTCGTGTTCGCGGCGGCGCCTGTCGACCAGTTCGGCGACCAGTCGCTGATTCGCCATGTCCAGGCTCAGTAGCGGTTCGTCGCACAACAGCACCGACGGATCCCCGACCAGCGCCTGCGCGACCCGCAGTCGCTGCTGTTCGCCACCGGACAACGTCTCCAGCGGCGCGTGCGCGAACGACCCGGCACCCACCGCGGCGATGGCGTCGTCGACCTTCTCGGCCCGGCTGCGTCGACCGCGTCTGCCGATGCCCCAACGGTGTCCGTCCACCCCGAGCCCCACCAGATCGACCCCGCGCAGTTGCACTCCGGCGTCGATGGTCTTCTGCTGCGGGATGTAGCCGATGCCCGGATTGCCCACTCCGGCCCGTCGCCCCGCGATCTGGGCGCTGCCCGAGCTCAGCGCGAGCGTGCCGAGCAGTACGCGCAGCAGCGAGGTCTTGCCCGAGCCGTTGGGTCCGAGGACGGCGATGAACTCGCCCGGTCGTACGTCGAGGTCGAGATCACGCCAGAGGGTGCGGTCACCGAAGGACATGGTCGCCGCGCGCAAGCGGATCGCCGCGTCGGCGGCGTCCGAAGCGGTGATCGTCTCCGACAGAGCGGTTGCCTCGGTCATCGGCGTCCTCAGCGCAGTGCGGCGGCGAGCGCCTTGGCGTTGGCGGTCTGCCACTGGATGTAGTCCATGCCGGCGGGCAGGGTTTCGGTGACCTCGACCACGGCGATGCCAGAGGACTGCGCGGTGGCCCGCAGGTCCTGGGTGATCTTGTCCTCGGTCTGGGTGTTGTAGATCAGCGCCTTGACCTGCTTGGCGGTGATCAGGTCGCGAGTGGCGGCGACGGCGGCGGGGGCCGGGTCGGTCTCCTGCTCGATCGCTTCCTGGAACTCGTGCGGGGTCTTGTCCTGCGCGGACGCGGCCTGCAACAGGTAGTGCGCGAGCGGCTCGGACTGGGCGACCGGCGCGTTCGGCGTCTGGGTGGCGATGGTGCCGGTGATGGTGCTGATGCCGATCAGCTGATTCTTGAAGGCGACCGCGCGCTCGGTGTAGGCGCCGGCGTGCGCGGTGTCGACCTGGCCGAGCTCGACGGCGATCTGGTCGGCCACGGCGGCGACGGTGGTCACGTCGTACCAGACGTGCTCGTTCTCGTCGTTCTTGTCCGTGCGCGCCTCGAACGCCTCGACGGTCCGCTTGTCCTTGCCCGAGATGGCCTTCTCGATGAACTCGTCGTAGTGCCCACCGTTGAACACCACAAGATCGGCATCGCTGATCTTGGCGGTGTCGGTGGCCGAGGTCTCGAACGAATGCGGGTCGGCGGCGGGATCGCTGATGATCGAACTCACCTGCGCGTCCGGCCCGGCGACGGCCGCGGCGACCGAGCCCCACACATTGGTGGAGGCCACGATCTGGGGGGTCTCGGAATCGGTGGAGCCGGTGCCGCAGGCGCTGAGGACGGCGACGGCCGCCACGCCCGAGGTGAGACCGGCAAACAAGCGGGCGAATCGTGGGTTCACGCGGCACTCCTGGCGATACTGGCGAGCAAGCTCTAGATCATAATGGAAATCGTTACCGTTTTAGATTAGCAGGACCTTTGCGGATCGGGTAACGAGCCAGGTGATCTCGTGAACACACGGGTAACTCGCCGGGCCCGGGCCGATGTCCCCCATGGAGAACGCCGGCCCGGACCCAACGGTCCTCGCGCCTAGATCTGGCCGAGGGACACGGGAAGGCGGATCTGCTGGCTGAGCAGTTGGGCGCAGCGCAGCAGGCCGAGGTGGCTGTAGGCCTGTGGATGATTACCGAGGGAACGCTCGGCGACCGGGTCGTATTCCTCGCTGAGCAGACCGGTGGGGCCCGCGGCGGCGACGAGCTGTGTGAACAGCGCCTCGGCGTCGGAGCGCCTGCCGATCAGCAGGTAGGCCTCCACCAGCCAGGCGGCGCACAGGTGGAACCCACCTTCGCCGCCGGGCAGTCCGTCGTCGTGGTGGTAGCGATACACCGTCGCACCGCTGCGCAGTTCCGCCTCGGTGGCCACCACCGTCGCGGCGAAGCGCGGGTCGGCGGGGTCGATGAGGCCGCTCAGGCCGATGTGCAGGGTGGCCGCGTCCAGATCGGTGCCGTCGTAGGCGGCGGTGTAGGACTGGACCTCGTCGTTCCAGCCCTTCGCCTTCACCTCGTCGGCGATCGTGTCGCGCAGCGTCACCCAGTCGGGATCGGCGACACGATCGAAGCGCTCCGCCAGGGTCAGGGCGCGGTCGATGGTGAGCCAGCCCATCACCTTCGAGTACACGTGGTGGCGCGGATTGCCGCGGATCTCCCAGATGCCGTGGTCGGGCTCGGTCCAGCGACGCTGCACCGCCGACACCATCGCGTGCACCAGTTCCCAGTCGGCGTCCGGCAGGACCTTGGCGGCCGCGGTGATGCCCTGGCGCTCACGTTCGTGCGCCATCGACGTGATCAGGTCGACGATCGGCCCGAACACGTCGAGCTGCACCTGCATGTTGGCCGCGTTGCCCACGCGCACCGGGCGTGACCCGGCGTATCCGGGCAGCAGGTCGATCACGGCTTCGGGCGGCAGGGTCTCGCCGTAGATCGTGTACAGCGGGTGCAGGCGCTCCGGTCCCGGCAGGGTGTCGAGCACCTTGTGCACCCAGCCGAGGAACTCCTCGGCCTCGGTGAGCGAGCCGAGCGTCACCAGTGCCTGCGCGGTGAGCGATGCGTCACGCAGCCAGCAGTAGCGGTAGTCCCAGTTGCGCACGCCGCCGATGTCCTCGGGCAGCGAGGTGGTCGCCGCGGCCAGGATCGACCCCGACGGGCGATGCACCAGCCCGCGCAGCGTCAGCGCCGAACGCTTCATCAGGTCGGGCTTGAGCGGCGGCAACTGCAACCCGGCCGCCCACTGCGACCAGTACTGCTCGGCGAGCTGGCGACGCTGGGTCTCCGGCGTCATCGAGGGTGCGAGATCGGCGGTTCCACAACGCAATTCGAGGACGACCGGGCCGATCGACGGATCGACCACCGCGCGGGCCTGCTCGTTGGTCCCGTCGGACAGGATCTCCCACTCGACGCCGGGGGAGCGCAGCACCATCGGATCGTTGGTGCCGCTCACCAGGAGCCCGTGACGCACGGCTTCCATGCGCACCGGCACCTGGCCGAATTCCGGCTGCGGCGCGAAGGTGACAACGGCCTTCGCGCTGCCGGTGATCACCCGGGTGAGATCGGTGCGATCGGGGGTGACGTCGTGCGGCAGATAATCGGCCACTTGCAAGCTGGCCCACCGTGTTTCGACCGTCATCGTGCCGTCCACATACCGCTGCGACAGCGGCAGGCTCGGCCGCTCCGGCGCCACCGAGAAGTGGCCTGCCGCCGCGCCGCCGAGCAGATGCGCGAACACCGCCGCCGAATCCGGTTCGGGATGGCAGAACCAGGTGACCGTCGCGTCGGGAGTGAGCAGCGCGACCGAGCGCGGGCTGGCCAACATGCTCAGCCGCTCGATCCGCGGCGCGCTCGCTCCGGCCAGCCAGGTGCGCCGCTCCTCGACCAGGAACGCCAGCGCGCGCGCCACGTCCTCGGTGGTGTCGACGCGCAGTTTGGCGATGGACTCGCCCTCGCCGACCTTGATGCCGACGTCGGGCCCGGACAGCACTCGGAAGGCCTTCTCGTCGGTCACGTCGTCGCCGAAGAACACTGCGGCGGAAGCGCTTTCCTGATGCCGGATGGTGTCGAGCGCGGTGCCCTTGTCGGTGGGGATCACCGCGAGCTCGATCACCGCCTTGCCCTCGGTCACCTGCACGCCCACCCAGCACGCCGGGCCCTGGCGCACCGAAGTCAATGCGCGCCTACCGATTTCGGGGCTGGCATTGCGCACGTGCAGCGCGGCGCTGGCCGGCTTCATCTCGACGGTCACGCCCGGGTTGTCGGCGGCGATCTTCGACAACGCGGAATTGATCTCTGTCAGTAGCTGTTTGGCGTCGTTGTCGATCGCATGCACGAAGCCGACGTCGAACTCCGAGCCGTGACTACCGATCAGCTGCACCTCGACCGGCAGGCGCGAGAGCGCGGCCAGGTCGCGTAGTGCCCGGCCGGAGATCACCGCCGCGGTAGTGTTCGCCAACCCCGCCAGCGCGCGTAGCGCGCTCACCGATTCCCGCTGGGGAAACGCTTTCGCCGGGTCGGACACGATCGGGGCGATTGTCCCGTCGTAGTCCGAGGCAACCAAGAGCCGTGGCACGCGCGCAACCGACGCCAGTGCACGGCGGACATCCAAGGGCAGTTCCTGTGCGCTCACGCATCCAACCTAGTGATGGGAGGAGTTGATCAGGGGGCGCGCAAAACAATACTGCGTCAATTCTGGCGCGCGAGCGGCGCGGCGGGTTGTGAACACCCGAGTGGGTCGTTTGCTCGCGACCGCACGGCAAATTCTGGACCGTCGGTTCGGTACCGACCGCCGGGTTTGCCGAGCTCACCGGGTACGCGGGCGCATCGGCGAGGCGCGCGGGCCCGGTAGATGCGCTGTTTCGCATATGCGACGTCGGCTATGCATCTTCCTACTGGAAGGCGCACAGCCGACGCGTGTCAACAGTGGTGGGCGATTTGTAATGGTTTCGCCCTGGGGTATGCCGGGTTGCTGGGTTATCCGCGATCGCCCAGCAACAGGTCGACGGTGAGCTCCAGTCGTTCCGTGACATCGGTCGCGGAGGCTCGCCGGGTGAGCCAGGCCACGAGGTTGGACAGCCACACGTCGGAGATGACGCGGGCGATGGCGAGCTGACGGTCGTCGGGTTCGCCGTCGCTCATCGCCCGGGCGAAGACGCGGTCCATCACCTTGCCCACCCGATCGACCTCCGCGGCGGCGGAGGCGTCGGCGAACATGAACGCGCGCGTCATCGCCTCGGTGAGCAGCGGATCGCGCTGCATCATCCGGGTGATCTGGGTGAGTAGGCCGTGCATTCGCTCGGATGGTCCGTCGCCGGGTAGTGGCTTGCGCTTGCCCTCGAACATCTCGAATTCCCTGGCCAGCGCCGAAACGAGCAGGTGCACCTTGGAGGGGAAGTAGCGGTAGAGGGTGCCGACGGCGACATCGGCGCGTTCGGCGACCGCCCGCATCTGCACGGCGTCGTAGCCACCCTTGGAGGCCAGCGCGAGGGTTGCGTCGAGGATGCGCTTGCGCCGGTCGCGCTGTGCGCTGGAGCTGAGCTCTTCCTCGGACAGCGTTGTCACGGTGGGCGTTGGTGCGGGACTGTCCATCGTGGAAACCCTTTCGCTTCGTGGAATTTCGTCGGCTGAGCCGCGCGAAAAGCGTGGAGCGAGTGTAGCGCTCTTGACTTATGCCCGGCCCAGATATTAGAACATGTTCTAGGAGTGGGAACCACGCCGGAAGGGCGGATCTTCTTGTGACCATCGCCACCACTGACGAGCATAAAGCCGTCGCGGCGTCGCTGCGGGGCTGGGCGAGTACGGTCGCGCCGATTGAAACAATGCGGACAGGCGGTTCGGGTGCCTGGCGCGACTACTGGCCCGCACTCGGTGAGTTCGGGCTGTTCGAAGTCGCGCTGTCCGAGGACAATGGCGGGCTCGGCGGAACGGTCGCCGACCTCGCGGTCATGCTCGAGCAGACCGGCGACGATCTCGTCGGTGGGCCGGTGCTCGCCACCGCACTGGCCGGATTGATCACCGAGGGCGCGCTCGCCGAGGGCACCCCGTGCGCGGTCGCGGTACCCGGCCACGAGCCGACCGCGAAGGCCGCGGCCACCGATACGGGCTGGAGTGTCACCGGCACTTGGGATTTCGTGTACGGCGCCGATGCCGATACGCAGGTCCTGGTACCCGCCAACACCATCGACGGCACCCGCTGGCTGCTGATCGACGCCGCGGCGGTGGCGATTACGCCGTTGTCGCCGGGCGACCACACCGTGCCGTTGGCGCGTGTGCAGGCCGACCAGGTGGCCGTCGCCGCGGATCACGGCTTCGCGCCGACGGCCGACGTCACCGACCTCTTCGTGGCGCTCGCGGTCTCCGAGCTGGCGGGCGTGGCCGGCTGGTGCTTGCGCACTGCCGTCGAATATGCCCGTGTCCGTGAACAATTCGGCAAGCCCATCGGCAGCTTCCAGGCGATCAAGCACCTGTGCGCCTGGATGTTGTGCCGCACCGAGCTGATCCGCGCGGTCGCCGCCGACGCCGCCGCCGCGATCGACTCCGGTGGCGACGAGCTCCCGATCGCCGCCGCCGTCGCCGCGTCGGTGGCCCTCGACGCCGCGGTCGACAACGCCAAGGACGCCATTCAGGTGCTCGGCGGCATCGGCTTCACCTGGGAGCACGACGCGCACTTCTACCTGCGCCGGGCGAGCTCGCTGCGCCAGCTCCTCGGCGGATCGGCGCGCTGGCGTGCCCGCGTGGCCGAGCTCACCAGGGACGGTCAGCGCCGCACCACCGGCGCCGAACGGGTGCTCGGCGACGCCGCCGTCGACACCGAGCTGGTGGCCGAGATCACCGCCATCGCCGCCCTCGACCCGGCGGATCGGGCGCGGGCGCTGGTGGAGGCGGGCCTGGTGATGCCGCACTGGCCGCGGCCCTACGGTCGCGCTGCCGATCCGATGACCTGCCTGCAGATCGCCGAACAACTGCGCCGCGCCGACCTGGCGGTCCCCGACCTCGCTGTCGCGGGCTGGGCCGTACCGACGCTGCTGCGTTTCGGCACCGAGGAGCAGATCGAACGCTTCGTCCGGCCGACCCTGCACGGCGAGGTCATCTGGTGTCAGCTGTTCAGCGAACCCGGCGCAGGCTCCGATCTCGCCGCCCTGCGCACCACCGCCGAGAAGGTCGACGGTGGCTGGGTGTTGCGCGGCCAGAAGGTATGGACCTCGCTCGGCTCCACCGCGAACTGGGGCATCTGCCTGGCCCGCACCGATCCGTCGGCGGCCAAACATCGCGGCATCAGCTACTTCCTGGTCGATATGCGCGCCGCGGGCGTGCAGGTGCGGCCGCTGGTGCAGATCACCGGCGAGGACCGGTTCAGCGAGGTCTTCCTCGATGACGTGTTCGTGCCCGACGACTGTTTGGTCGGCGCGCTGAACAACGGCTGGAAGATCGCGCGCACCACGCTGTCGGCCGAGCGGGTCGCCATGGGCGGCGGCGGTATCGGGGGCGCGCTCGAAGCCCTGCTCGACCGTTTCCCGGCCGGCGGATGGGGAACAGAACTGCGTGAGGACCGTTTCGGCGCACTGATCACCTCTTCGATTGCTGGATCATTGCTGGAACAGCGAATCGCGGTGGCGACGGTGGCGGGCGTCGACGCGGGCGCGCAAGCGGGCGTCCGCAAACTGGTCGGCGTCCGGCATCGGCAGGAGCTGGCGGAATACGCGCTGGAACTTGTCGGCCAAGAAGGTTCCTTGGACAGCGACGCTCTGAAAGAATTTCTGCTTACCCGGTGTCTGTCGATCGCGGGCGGTACCGAGCAGATCCTGTTGACCGTGGCCGCCGAACGGATTCTCGGCCTGCCGCGCGATGCGGACAGTTAGCTCGATGAGGGAGGACGCCGTGGATTTCACCCGCGACGAAAGCGCCGACGCCGTAGCCGAGGTAGTGGTAAGCCTGCTCGAACGTGAGTCGGCCAGGGATATGGCCCTGTGGCCGAGCCTGATCGACTCCGGTCTGCTCGCCGTGCCGGTGCCGGAACGATTCGGCGGCGACGGCATGGGACTGCTAGAGGTGTCGGCCATGCTCATGGAGCTGGCCACCGATGCCGCGGCGGTGCCCGCACTGCCGACCTTCGGGTTCGGTGTGTTGCCGCTGTTGGGCGTGCTGTCCGACGAGGTGGCCGAGCGGGTGCTCGCCGAGGTCGGTAAGGGCATCGTGCTCACCGCCGCGCTCAACGAACCGGGCGCGCCGTTCACCACCGCGCCCACCACCAAGGCTGTGCGCGACGGCGAGACGGTGCGGATCACCGGCCGCAAGACCGGCGTGATCTACGCCGCGCAAGCGCGCTGGATTCTGGTGCCCACCGATATCGGTGTGGCACTGGTCGATTCGGTGGCGCCGGGAGTCGAGATCATCCCGGTCACCGGTTCGGCGGGCATCCCGGAGGCGACGCTGGTCCTCGACGATGTCGAGATCCCGGCCGACCAACTGCTGCCCGACGCGTTGCCCGTGCTGCACCGCCACGCGCTGGCGTGCATCGGCGCGATGGCCGACGGCCTGTTGAAGGGCGCGATCACCCTCACCGCCGAGCACGTACGCACCAGGGAACAGTTCGGCAGGCCGCTCGCCGAATTCCAGGCCGTGGCCCAGCAGATCGCTGATCTGTACGTGGTGTCGCGCACCCTGCACGTCGCGGCGGAGTCGGCCTGTTGGGCCCTGGCACAGCCCGATGCCTCGCCCGAGCACCAGCACCGCGTCGACGAGGACCTCGACGTGCTCGCCTATTGGGCCGCCGCCGAAGTTCCGCGCGCCATGCAGAAATGTCACCACCTGCACGGAGGACTCGGCGTGGATATCACCCACCCGATGCATCGGTACTACTCGCAGGCCAAAGACCTCGCCCGGCTTCTCGGCGGTGCGGGTCTGCGGCTCGACCTTCTGGGAGCAAGATGTTCATCGATCTGACGGCCGAACAGCGGCGGTTGCGCGAAGAATTGCGTTCCTATTTCGCCGAACTCGTCACCCCGGCGGAAGCCGCCGCGATGGCGGTGGACCGGCACGGCGACGCCTACCGCGAGGTGGTGCGCCGGATGGGTCGCGACGGCTGGCTCGGGGTCGGCTGGCCCAAGGAGTTCGGCGGCCAGGGTTTCGGCCCGATGGAGCAGCAGATCTTCTTCAACGAGGCTGTCCGCGCGGATGTTCCGCTGCCCTTGGTCACCCTGCTGACCGTGGGGCCCACCTTGCAGAAGTACGGCACCGACGCGCAGAAGAAGAAGTTCCTGCCCGGAATCCTCTCCGGCGACATCCATTTCGCCATCGGCTACTCCGAGCCGTCGGCGGGCACCGACCTCGCCGCGCTGCGCACCACCGCGGTGCGCGACGGCGACGGTGACTGGATCGTCAACGGGCAGAAGATCTTCACCACCGGCGCCCATGAAGCCGACTATGTCTGGATGGCGTGCCGCACCGGTTCGGTCGAGTCCCGCCACCGCGGCATCACGATCCTCATCGTGGACACCAAGGATCCCGGCTACTCCTGGACCCCGATCATCACCTGCGACGGCGCCCACCACACCAACGCCACCTATTTCGACGACGTCCGAGTACCCGCGGACATGTTGGTCGGCGAGGAGAACCGCGGCTGGCGGCTGATCACCACCCAGCTCAACCACGAGCGCGTCAGCCTCGGTCCGTCGGGCAAGATCGAACAGCTCTACGACCGCCTGCGCGCCTGGTCCGCGGAGCACGGCCTGCTCGGTGAGCCGGAGGTCCGTCGCGCGCTCGGGCGGGTGCGAACCATGGTGCGGCTCAACGAGTTACTGAACTGGCAGGTCGCCGCCGCCGATGACTCGGCGGCCCAGAACGCGGTGATCGCCGACGCCTCGGCCACCAAGATCTTCTCCACCGAATCGCTGCAGGAAGCCGGTCGTGTGGTCGAGGAGATCATCGGCCGCTTCGGCGACCCGGCCGAGCCCGGCACCGCCGACCTGCTCGGCTGGCTCGACCGGCGCACCAAGCAGAACCTCGTCGTCACCTTCGGTGGCGGCGTCAACGAGATCATGCGTGAACTGGTCGCCACCGCGGGCCTGGATCTCCCGCGCGTCCCCCGATGAACAAGGAGCGGCGCGTGCCGGACAGCATCACCCCCGAAGGCATTGCGGAAGCGCTGGCGAAACTGTCGGCGGCCGGGCAGTCGGCGCCGCGCGCCGGCCGCGACCCGGTGAACCAGCCGATGATCAACAACTGGGTCGAGGCGCTGGGCGACACCAACCCGATCTACGTCGACGCCGAAGCCGCCAGGGCGGCAGGTCATCCCGGCATCGTCGCCCCGCCCGCCATGGCTCAGGTGTGGACGATGAACGGCCTGCGCGGGGTGCGCACCGCCGACGACCCACTCGGCCTGGCGACCCAACTGCTCGACGACGCGGGCTACACCTCCGTGGTCGGCACCAACTGTGAGCAGACCTACCACCGCTACCTGGAGCCGGGCGAGCAGGTGACGGTGACCAGCAGGCTCTCGGAGTTCAAGGGCCCCAAGCGAACCGGACTCGGTGACGGCTGGTTCCTGACCTTCACCACCACCTGGTCGGTCGGCGACGAAGTCGTCACCGAAATGCTCTTCCGCATTCTGAAGTTCGTGCCGGTCGCCGCCGCTACCGAGGCGGAGACCGCTGAATCCGGTACGACGGTGGACGGGCAGACTCCGGCGACCATCGCGCCCGCCGGTCGTGTCGGCCCGGTCATCTCGCGTGACACCGAGTTCTTCTGGGCAGGGACCGAAGTCGGCGAACTGCGGATTCAGCGGCTGCCCGACGGCACGCTGCGTCACCCGCCCGTTCCCGCACTGTGGCAGGACAAATCGGCGACCACCGATTACGTGGTCGCCGCGGGCACCGGCACGGTATTCAGCTTCGTCGTGCACCACGCGCCCAAGGTGCCCGGCCGCGATCTGCCCTTCGTGGTCGCCCTGGTGGAACTCGACGAGGGTGTGCGGATGCTCGGCGAACTGCGCGGCGTCGACCCGGCCGAGGTCGCCATCGACCTGCCGGTGCGCGCCGCCTTCGAAAAGCTCGCCGACGGCACCGTACTGCCGTACTGGCAGGCCGTGTGATGACCGCCGCCGCATCGCCGACCCGCTCCGCCCGTTGGGAAAGGACGCCCCGATGACTCCCACCGTCGAACTCGCCACCGTCGCGGTGGGAACCACTCTGCCGGAGTTGGTGATCCACGCCGACCCGACCTTCGTCATCAGTACGGCCATGGCCACGCGGGACTTCCAGGACGTGCACCACGACCGCGACAAGGCGGTCGAGCGCGGGTCGAGCGACATCTTCGTCAACATCCTCACCGACACCGGTCTGGTGCAGCGCTTCGTCACCGACTGGGCAGGCCCTCGGGCGCGGGTGAAGTCCATCGCCCTGCGGCTCGGCGTCCCCCTGTACGCCGGTGACACCCTGACCCTTTCCGGCACGGTCACCGAGATCGACGGCGCCCGCCTCACCATCGATGTGCACGGCAAGGACAGCCTCGGCGAGCACATCACCGCCACCGCTGTTATCGCGATCCCCGATCTGGAGTCGAAATGAGCACCACAGCCCGGGGCGATTCCGCCGGTCTGTCCGGCCGCGCCGCCATTGTCGGTATCGGTGCCACCGATTTCTCCAAGGATTCCGGCCGCAGCGAATTGCGATTGGCCGCGGAGGCGGTGAGCGCCGCTCTCGCCGACGCCGGCCTCACCCCCGACGATGTCGACGGCCTGACCACCTTCACCATGGACACCAACACCCAGGCCGCCGTCGCCAGGGCCGTCGGTATTCCGAGCCTGAAGTTCTTCAGCCACATCGGTTATGGCGGCGGCGCGGCGTGTGCGACCGTGCAGCAGGCCGCCATGGCGGTGGCTACCGGGGTCGCCGATGTGGTGGTCGCCTATCGGGCGTTCAACGAGCGCTCCGGCGCCCGCTTCGGTCAGTTCTCCCCGGCACTGGCCGCCGCGCCCACGTCGTCGGGGATCGACGCGGGGTGGGCCTACCCGCAGGGTCTGGGCACGCCCGCCGCGCAGGTGGCGATGGTCGCGCGCCGGTACATGCACGTCACCGGCGCCACCAGCGCTGATTTCGGCGCCGTCGCCGTCGCTGATCGCAAGCACGCCGCGGTCAACCCCCATGCCTTCTTCTACGGCAAGCCGATAACCCTGGAGCAGCACCAGGACTCGCGCTGGATCGCCGAACCACTGCACCTGCTCGACTGCTGCCAGGAATCCGACGGCGGCGTGGCCATCGTGGTCACCAGTGCCGAGCGCGCCCGCGATCTCGCGCAGCGCCCGGCGATCATCGCCGCCGCCGCCCAGGGCAGCGCCACCGACCAGTACGTCATGACCAGCTACTACCGCGACGCCATGACCGGTCTGCCCGAAATGGGCCTGGTCGGCGACCAACTGTGGGCGCAGAGCGGCCTGACCGCCGCCGACATGCAGGCTGCCGTCCTCTACGACCATTTCACCCCGTTCGTGCTCATGCAGCTCGAGGAACTGGGCTTCTGCGCCCGTGGCGAGGCCAAGGACTTCATCGCCGACGGTGCCATCGAGATCGGCGGTCGCCTCCCGCTCAATACCCACGGCGGCCAGCTCGGCGAGGCCTACATCCACGGCATGAACGGCATCGCCGAAGCGGTCCGCCAGATTCGGGGCACCTCCGTCAACCAGGTGGACGCCTTGGAGCGGATCCTGGTCACCGCGGGCACCGGCGTCCCCACCTCCGGACTGGTTCTCACCTCGTAACCCGGGTGACCGTTTCCGGTCCGTTCTCGTACGCTCGGCCGGGTGACTCCCTGCCACCTGGTCGACGTACACATCCTGCTGATCCGCGTTGACCAGGTGCTGCTGAGCCTGCGCCGCAGCGGCGACGCGTTCGATCACCGCTGGCACCTGCCGTCGGGGAAACTCGAAGCCGACGAATCGGTGGCGGCGGCTGCCGTGCGCGAAGCGGCGGAGGAGGTCGGGGTCGACATCGATCCCGCCGCGTTGGCTCTGTTCCACGTTGCCCACGTCACCGCGCCGGGCCTGGTTTCGCGGCTCGGGCTGTTCTTTCGCACCGAAAGCTGGCGCGGTGAACCTTTCAATCGAGAACCTGACAAATGCTATGCACTGCAATGGTTCCCGCTGGCCGATCTGCCCGCCGACCTGATCGAATATTCCGCGCTCGGATTGGCCGCGTTGAATTCGGCCGCTACCTATTCCGAATTCGGTTGGCAGGGCCGATAGTTGCGACCACTTGTCAGAAAGTCGGCCAGCGGTCGGGCGAGCTGATCGATGTCGCCGGTCGCACCCGCGCGCAGTCCCGCGAAGCGATCGAAGACGAGCCCTTCCAGCAGTGCGAGGAAGTCGTGGGCCGACGTGCGGGGCTCGGCGGCGCCGAGGGCGGCGAACAGCTCGCTCGCGCGGTCCAGGGAGAACAAGCTGCCTGCCAGGCGAGCGTGCAGTGGCGGATCGGACATGACCTCGATGATCAGGGCGTGCCTGGCGATCAACTCGTGACGGCGATGGGCGAGTAGGTGATCGAGCCAGTCGGCGACATCGCGTGCCACCTGGGTGGGGTCCGGAGGCCGGCCGGGCGGGGAGTCGGGCTGTGCGGCAACGAAATCCGCGCGTGATCGAGCGGTGATCCCTTCCGCGACCGCCTCGATCAAGGCCTGTCGCGTGCGGAAGTAGTACGAGGTGGAACCCGGCGGCAAGGCCAGTTGGGTGTCCAGTGCGCGGTGGGTGAGTGCGCGGACCCCCCGTGTCGCGATGAGTTCGATAGCGCCGACCACGATCTGGTCCCGCCGGTCTGTGGACATCGTCACCTCTCCTGGCCGTCGACGACGTCCATCCTCTACAACTGTAGAGGATCCAGGAGGTGCGCATGAAACCCGACAACGTGGTCCTCGACCCCGCGCAGCAAGCGGCCCTACACGCGCTCGAATCGCTGCTCGACCGGGACGGGCGGCCCGCGAGCCGCGGCGATCGGCGCGCACCTCGGCGTCGTACCGGGCGCCGAGACCCGCGAGTGGTGCGATCCGGCGTCTATCTGCACGGCCGCCCGGGCCGGGGCAAAACCATGGTGATGGACCGCTTCTTCGCCTCGGTCGACACAGATCGCAAGCGCCGCTTCCACTTCCACGCCTTCTTCGCGGCGCTACACACCGCCACCCACGTCCTCGGCTCGATCGAACGTGGCATCGACGAACTCCTCGGCGATGCCGACCTGGTCTGCTTCGACGAATTCCATGTCACCGACATCGGCGACGCCATGCTCGTCGCCCGCATGCTGGAGACCCTGTTCGCCGAGCACCGCACCCTCGTGGTCACCTCGAACTACCGGCCGGCGGACCTCCTGCCCAACCCTCTGTTCCACGACCACTTCCTCCCCACCATCAAGCAGATCATCGCCAACCTCCACCCCGTGACCCTCGACGGACCGCTCGACTACCGCACCCGCACTGCCCCGCGCGACACCGGCTTCCTCGCGGGTCGTTATGTGCTCACACCGGCGAAGTTCGCCGTCGATCTCGCCGAGGTGTCCATCGGCGACGGTCGAACCCTGCGCGCCCACATCGCGGCCAACACCATCACCGTCGACTTCCATCACATCTGCGCCGCCGCGACCAGCGCCGCCGACTACCTCCGGCTCGCCGAGCGCTACCACCGCTGGACCCTGCACTCGGTCCCACCGCTGCGCGAGGTCCCACTCGATTGGTCCATGCGCCTGGTGAACCTCGTCGACGTCGTCTACGACGCCGACCTCCCGTTCACCATCCACGCCTCGCTACCCCCGCAGCGACTGACCGGGGGCGTGCCCGCGATCCCCGATCTGGCGCGCACCGCCAGCCGCCTCGGCGAGTTGCCATTAAATGGCGCGTCGCCGGTGCGCAATGCGTAGCAAGTCCTTGTTGCTGGGGGGACAATTATGTGGAGGGTCCAAAAGCATCGATTTCCTCGCGAGCGGACCACTCGGCATGTAACTATGTGGCTGTTTTGTGCAGTCTTCTGGGGTTTGGTGGTACAGCTGTGATCGGGGTGAATCAGCCCATAACGCGGGCGATTGTCGTGATCGCACTCGTCGTCGCCTCGACGATCGCTCTGCAGGGCACGCTGCCCGGCGCCGGCGACACGTCGTCGGGCGCCCCTTCGCCGTTGCTCATCGCCGTGATGCCGGTGCTGCTGCTGGTCTCCATCGTCATCCTCATCGCGGGCGTGATCGCCAGCCAGCACCGCCTGCCCCTGGCGATGCCGGAAGCCGAACGCGACGCCATGCCGCGTATCCAGTGGCATCGGATGGCTCTGCTGATTCCGATCGCCGTCGCCGCTGTCGCGCTGATCTTCGCCGGCGGCGTCACCGCGCTGTTCCTGCTGCCCGGTGCCCGTCCGATGAACCCGGCCGCTGAAACGCTGGCCGAGGGCTCCGGCCCGGTCCCCACGACCGACACGCACGCCGCCGACCCCACCACCGGGCCCACCGAGCTCACCGGCACCGCCCTGGTGATCGCGGCGGTGCTGGCCATCGTGCTGATCGTCGTCGCACTGGTCGGCCTGATCGTCGTCGCGGTGGCCGCGCGCCGCGAACCGGCCACCGCGGCCCCCGTCGAGGACGAGCCGACCCCCAGCGAAGTCGATTCCCTCACGCGCGCCGCCGAGATGGGCCTGGCCGCGATGAACGCCCCAGGCCAGGACCCGCGCACCGCCATCATCGCCTGCTATGTGGCGATGGAACGCGGCCTGTCCAGCGACCGCGCCGCCCGTCCGCTGGCGTCCGACACCCCGATGGAAGTGCTGGCCAGGGCGTTCGAAAGCGGTGTGCTGCACGATGCCTCGGCCCGCGAGCTGGTCGCGCTGTTCGAGGAGGCGCGGTTCAGCCCGCACTCGATGCTCGAATGGCAGCGCATGCGCGCCGAACAACTGCTGCGCATCGTGCTCACCGATCTGCAGCGCAGGCTGGTGCCGGCATGAGCGGTCAGCGCCCGGAGGCGGTAGCGAAGTGTGACCACGTAGGGCGCCCGAGCATGCCGAATGGACACGGCATGAGCGGTCAGCGCCCGGAGGCGGTAGCGAAGTGTGACCACGTAGGGCGCCCGAGCATGCCGAATGGACACAGCATGAGCGGTCAGCGCCCGGAGGCGGTAGCCCGCGTCACCACGCGGCACGCCCGAGCATGCCAGGAGGACACGGCGTGAGTCGGACTTCGGTGATCGTCACGGCCCTCCTCGCGGTCGCTGTGATCGAAGTGGTGCTGGTGCGCCTGAACCGCGACTCGGTGCTGCTCGCGGTCGCCGTGCCGGTGGCCGCGGCGCTCGCGATGTTGGTCTGGTCGCTGCGTCACCGTGTGATCCGCGAGGAACCACTTACCGAGTACATCGACAACGGACCGGCGGAGATGCTCGGTCGCTGGCACGCGCGCGCCGAAATGCTCACCGCCCGCGCCGACGGCACCCGCGCCGACTGGGACCGCCACCTGCGGCCGCTGCTGGCCAAGGAATTCGAGCTGTCCACCGGGCTGCGGGTCTCCAAGAATCGCCGGGCCACCGAGGCCGCCGGTCAGCTGCAGTTCGGACCAGAACTGTGGCGCTGGGTGGATCCGGCGAACTCCGCGCTGCGCGATCAAACCGGTCGCGCACCGGGTAGGGAGGCGCTGGATGAGATCCTGCGCCGTTTGCAGACGATGTGAGGGGTTAGAGGCCACCGATGACAATGCCGTTGAACGTGACCGTCCAGCGCTCCGATGCCGTACTGCGTGAGCTGGGTCGGGTCGTAGTCGGCAAGCGAGATGAGATGCAGCTCATCATGATTGCCGTGCTGGCCGGAGGGCACGTACTCATCGAGGACCTGCCGGGACTCGGAAAGACCCTGATCGCGCGGTCTTTCGCGGCCGCGCTCGGACTCGACTTCACCCGCGTGCAGTTCACGCCGGATCTACTGCCCGCCGACCTGCTGGGTTCGACGATCTACGACATGGCTTCGGGCCGTTTCAACTTCCGTCGTGGCCCGGTGTTCACCAATGTGCTGCTCGCCGACGAGATCAACCGCACTCCGCCCAAGACCCAGGCTGCCCTGCTGGAGGCGATGGCCGAGGGTCAGGTGAGCATCGACGGCGAAACATTCCTGCTCCCACAGCCTTTCGTCGTGCTGGCCACCGACAACCCGATCGAGTACGAGGGCACCTACCCGCTGCCCGAGGCCCAGCTCGACCGTTTCGCCATCCAGCTGCGCCTGGGCTACCTCTCCGAGGCCGACGAGACGCAGATGATCCGGCGCAGGCTCGAACGTGGCTCCACCGCACCGCAAGTCGGCCAGGTGGTCGACGCGCAGGGGCTGATGGAAATGCGGCAGTCGGTCGAATTCGTCACCGTGCACCCCGATGTCGTGAACTACGTGGTGGCGCTGGCCTCGGCCACCCGCAGCCACCCGCAGGTCGAGGTCGGCGCCAGCCCGCGCGCCGAACTGGATCTGGTGCAGATGTCGCGGGCTCGCGCGCTGCTGCTCGGACGCGACTACGTGATCCCGGAGGACGTCAAAGCGCTGGCGGTGCCCGCCATGTCGCACCGCATCACCCTGCGCCCGGAGATGTGGGTCCGCCGCATCCGCGGTGAGGACGTGATCACCGAACTACTGCGCCGGCTACCGGTACCCCGCGCCACCAGCACATGAAGCACCGCGACGAATCGAGATCGGTCGAGGTCGACCTCCGGTGGCGACCCGCACCGCTGGTGTTCATCTTGGCCGGTTGCGCCGCGGCGGCGCTGGTCGTCGCGGTGCTGCTCGGGCAGTGGCAGCTGGTCGTGTTCGCCGCGCCGATGCTCGGTGTGCTCGCCACCGCCCCGTGGCAGCAGGCGCCGACCCGGGTGCAGGTAGACGGCAGCGGCACCGTTCGTTGTTTCGAGAACGAAGTGATCGGGTGCAGCGCCGCGGCTTTCGTCGAGAGTGGACACGCGCTGCTGCGGATGACGGCCCTGCCGATGCCCGGCCTGGAACTCGAGGTCGAGGAATCCCACGATTCCGGCGGCGCGCCCGCGGGGATGCGGCTGGGGCTCTCGGCCGCCCGCTGGGGACGCTACCCGGTGCAGGTGAAGGTGTCGGCGTTGAGCCCGGCCGGTCTCGCGGTCGCGACAACCGAGCTGCCCGCGGCCAAGCTCTATGTCTATCCCATCGCCGATCCGCAGCGAATGCGCTTGCCGCGCACCGAACTTCCCGACCGCATCGGCACCCACCTGACCCGCCGACACGGCCCCGGCGTCGAATACGCCGATATCCGCGCCTACACCCCGGGCGATCAATTGCGTGCGGTCAACTGGCCGGTGAGCGCGCGGCGCGGCAGGCTCTACGTCACCCAGCGGTTCACCAACCGCTCCGCCGACGTGGTGGTCATGGTCGACACCTCCTTGCAGGCGCCGGGCCCGGCCACCGCCTCGCTGGAACTGTCGGTGCGTGGCGCGGCCCAGGTGGTGCAGTCGACCCTGCAATCCGGCGATCGGACAGCGGTTGTCTGCCTCGGTGAATCGCCGCGCTGGCTGCGCCCCGATATCGGCCGCAGGCAGTTCTACCGCATCGTCGACACCGTCCTCGGTGTCGGTGACGAGCACGTCGAGACCACCGGCACCCTCGCCCCGCACGCCGCCGTCCCGATCGGCGCGATCGTGGTCGCCTTCTCCACCCTGCTCGACACCCAGTTCGCGCTGGCCCTGATCGATCTGCGCAAACGCGGCCACGTGGTCGTCGCGGTCGACGTGCTGCGCGGCACGCCCTTCGAGGACGGCCTCGACCCGACCATGGCCAAGATGTGGCAGCTCGAACGCGCCTCGATGTATCGGGATATGGGCACTGTCGGTGTGGACATCATCGCCTGGCCCGAAGGCACGCGCCTCGACCAGGCCATGCGCCTGCTGCCCGAACACCGCCGCGCAGTACGGGTACGCCGATGACGAGATTTCTGGCCCTTCTGGCCGGCCTGCTCCTGGTCGCCGCGGTCGCGCTGATCAACCCCATCGCCGGGGTGCCCGCACTGGTTCTGGTCATCGCGAGCTGGTGGTGGCGCCCGGCCTCGGTCGGCGCGGTCCTGATCACCATCGCCGCGCTGGCCGTCTCCGATGTGGGCGTCACAGCCGCGGCGGCAGCGGGTTTGGTGGCCACCACCTACCTGCTCAACGCCGCCGTGCTGCACGCGCCCGACGGCGTGGTGCCCACCACGATCCCCTCGGTCGGTGGCGCGGTCCTGTTCACCATCGCCGCCGCCACGGCGGCCTGGGTGCCCGTCCAACTGATCTGGGCCCCGCTGGCCGCACCCATCCTCATCGTCGCGATCTACGCCCTGCTGGTGAGTGGCCTCGCGGCCAAGGGCCCGACGGTCGAAGAGATCCGCGTCGAGTAGGACCCTCAGGCAGGGTCTTTGACCAGCACGGCCCGGGTGTAGAGCAGCGCGAAGCCCTGGGATTGGGAGTTCTTCTGGGATTTCGATCCGGGCTCGGTGGTGACGACCGCGAGATCGCAGTCGGCCACGGCCGCGGCACGGAGCCTGGCCGAGAGCAGCGCTGTCTGGACGCCTTGTCGGCGGTGCGCGGGCAGGGTGGCCGCCCCGGCGAGAGCGGCGATGCCGCCGGCCATGCGAAGGCTGGCGCCGCCTGCGGGAACGCCGTCTCGGTAGGCCAGGTAGCGGTGGGTGTCGCCTGCGGTGGCGAGGTCCCGGACGACAGTGGCGAGGATGTCGCGGGGGAACTCTTCGTGGGCGGGTCGACCGTCGTCGTCGGGGTGGGCGAAGCCCTCCACGACGGTATCGAGCCAGGTATCGAACCCGTTCTCGTCATCGCGACGTACCTCGACCGACTGCGGTGTCGGCCAGGCGCGTCCCCGTGGACGCAGGCCGAGCACGTTCTCGAACGACGTCAACCGGTACCCGCGGGCGGTCAGGTCTGCCCCGATCCGAGGGTCGGCCAGATGTGCCAATTCCACCTGGACCGGCGCCCCCACCTCGGCGTAAGCCTGTTCGACAGCCTCCCATTGCCCCACCGTCGGCACCCCGGCGAAGCCGACCCCGACCACCTTGTTCAGCGGGGAGCCGGGCGCCGCGAAACATGCCGCGCCACCGGCGATCTCCTGGGCGAACCCGCCGTTGCTCCGTCGCAGCCCCGTACGCACCCCGCCGGTGATGGCATCGGTCTCCATCCGCTCTATCCGGGCAGCCGTGGCGGTATCGCAGAACAATGTCGCCGCATCCTCGCTCATCAGCCAGTTATATCGCCCTTGTCCAGCGGTTTTCCGGCGATCAGCGCACTAGCGGTCGGGGCGCCATGGAATGCGGCCGTCGCCGTCGCCGGAGGAAGTCCGGTGCTCGGACCAGTCCCACAGGGGTTGCAGGGATTCGGCGAGGAGGGCGCCTTCGGTGGTGAGTTCGTAGGCGCCACGTGCGCCGTTCTTGCGGATCAGCGCCGCGGACTGGAGTTGCTGCAACCGGTCCGAGAGCATGCTCGACGAGCAATTGCCCATGCGTCGGCGGATGTCGAGGAAGCCGAGGGGACCGGGCTCCAGTTCCCAGATCACGCGCAGCATCCAGCGCTGGCCGAGGAGGTCGATCGCGGCCAGGATCGCTTGGGAGGGCTCGTCGCCGGTTGCGCTTCTCATTCAGAAGCACGATAGTTGCTTCTGAATCAGAAGCGTTATGGCCGGTCGGGGTGTGGACGAGGAGATCGACGATGGATTCGACAGAGCGGCGAAATCAGCGGATCGTGCTGGTCACCGGGGCTTCACGGGGGATCGGGGCGGAGGCTGCCGCGCAGTTCGGCGCGGCGGGAGCGCATGTCGTCGTGAACTTTCGGGAGAAGCGCAAGCGGGCCGAGGCCGTCGTGGACGGGATCGTGACGACGGGTGGGAGCGCCTCGGTGCTCGGCGCCGATGTGTCCGATCCGGCGGCTGTCGAGGCGATGGTCGAGGAGATCGGCCGGACGTTCGGGCGACTGGATACCTTGGTGCTCAACGCATCCGGTGGACTCGAGCGGGATGTCGACCCCGGGTACGCGCTGCGGCTCAACCGGGATGCGCAGGTGAACCTGGCGACGGCGATACTGCCGCTGATGCCGACGGGTGGCCGGATCGTGTTCGTGACCAGTCATCAGGCGCACTTCTTCCGCGAAAAGGGCGACGTACCCGCCGGGTACGCGCCGATCGCGGCGAGTAAGCGGGCCGGGGAGGATGCGCTACGGGCACTGATTCCCGAATTCCGTGCGCGGGGCGTCGGTTTCACGGTGGTCTCCGGAGACATGATCGACGGCACCATCATCGTGCGCCTGCTCGAACGGCGCGACCCGAGCAGCGTCGAGTCACGTCGAGAAGCGGGGCCGTTGCCCACGGTCGAGGAGTTCGCGCGCGTGATCGTGCACGCGGGAACTGAGGACAGCGCCGAGGGGCAGACGCGTTATGTCGGCGGTGACGACTACCTCGCGACAGGCGCTCGGTGACCGAGCAACGGCGTGGCCCGAGTCGTGTCGGGTCACGCCGTAACGCCGAGTGCGATGGCTAGCTCGAGGTGACGGATGCTTCGCGCTGCAGTTCCAGGGCGATGTCGATGAGCTGGTCTTCCTGGCCGCCGACGAGTTTGCGCTTGCCCGCGCGGACGAGCATTTCGGCGGCGGAGACGCCGTAGCGTTCGGCTTGGCGTTCGGCGTGGCGCAGGAAGCTGGAGTACACGCCCGCGTAGCCCATCATCAGGGCTTGGCGGTCGAGCAGGCATTCCGACGGCATGGCCGGGCGGACCACGTCTTCGGCGGCGTCGGTGACGGCGAAGAAGTCGACGCCGGTCTTGATGCCGAGCTTGTCGCAGACGCCGATGAAGGCTTCGACCGGCAGATTGCCCGCGCCCGCACCGAAGCGGCGCGCCGAGCCGTCGATCTGGGTGGCGCCCGCGCGCACGGCGTAGACCGAGTTCGCCACGGCGAGGCCGAGGTTCTCGTGGCCGTGGAAGCCGACCTGGGCGTCGTTACCGAGTTCGGCCACCAGGGCCGAGACACGGTCCGAGACCTGCTCGAGGACGAGGGCGCCCGCGGAATCGACGACGTAGACGCACTGGCAGCCCGCGTCGGCCATGACGCGGGCCTGCTCGGCCAGTTTCTCCGGCGTGGTGGAGTGGGCCATCATGAGGAAGCCGACGGTCTCGAGGCCGAGTTCGCGCGCGAGACCGAAGTGCTGGATCGAGACATCCGCCTCGGTGCAGTGGGTGGCGATACGGCAGATGGACGCGCCGTTGTCCTGAGAGATCTTGATGTCTTCCTTGACGCCGACGCCCGGCAGCATGAGGAAGGCGATCTTGGCCTGCTTGGCGCTCTCGGCGGCGGCCTTGATCAGCTCCTGCTCAGGGGTTTTCGAGAAACCGTAGTTGAACGAGGAACCACCGAGACCGTCACCGTGGGTCACCTCGATGACCGGGACACCCGAAGCATCGAGGGCGGCAACGATATCGCGCACCTCGGTCACGGTGAACTGGTGACGCTTGTGATGAGAGCCGTCGCGCAGCGAGGTGTCGGTGACACGTACATCGAGTTCGCCCGAGAAGGGCTCGAGGATATTGCTCATGGTCAAAACTCCTTACACCCGAGCCGAGATGATCTGGTCGGCCAGCACGTCACCCACGCGGGTGGCGGCGGCGGTCATGATGTCGAGGTTGCCCGCGTAGGGCGGCAGGAAATCGCCCGCGCCTTCGACCTCGACGAAGATCGACACCTTCGCCATGCCACCGGAGATCACCGACGGCTCGTCGAACTGCGGATCGTTGAGCAGCCGGTAGCCCGGCACGTACTGCTGGATCGACTTCTCCATCTCGAAGATGCTCTCGGCGATGGCATCCCGATCAGCGTCTTCGGGGATGGCGCAGAAGATGGTGTCGCGCATGATCATCGGCGGCTCGGCCGGGTTCATGATGATGATGGCCTTGCCCCGCTGCGCGCCGCCGATGGTCTCGACACCCTTGGAGGTGGTCTTGGTGAACTCGTCGATGTTCGCGCGAGTTCCCGGACCGGCCGATACCGAGGCCACCGACGCCACGATCTCGGCGTAGGCCACCGGCACGACGCGCGACACCGCCGCCACCATGGGAATCGTGGCCTGACCACCACAGGTGATCATGTTGACGTTGCGCGCATCCCGCAGCGAATCCAGGTTCACCGCGGGGATCACGGCCGGGCCGACCGCGGCCGGGGTGAGGTCGACGGCGCGGATGCCCGCGGCCTCGTATTTCGGCGCGTACGCGCGGTGCACATAGGCGGAGGTGGCCTCGAACAGCAGATCCGGCTTCTCGTCGAGGGCGAGCAGCCAGTCAGCGCCCTCGGCGGAGGTTTCCAGGCCGAGCCCGCGTGCCCGTTTCAGCCCCTCCGAATCCGGGTCGATGCCGATCATCCAGCGCGGCTCGATCTTGTCCGAGCGCAGCAGCTTGTAGAGCAGGTCGGTGCTGATATTGCCGGACCCCACGATCGCGGCGGTGACTTTGCTGGTCACGGTGTCTCCTAGTGAAGTTCAGCTGAAACGCAGGCGGACGGAACCGAGCCCGGAGAACTCGGCGTGGAAGTCGTCACCGGGGCGGGCGTCGATGGCGCGGGTGCAGGAACCGGGCAGCACGATGTCGCCCTTCTTCAGCCGCACCCCGAAGGTCGCGACCTTGCGCGCCAGCCACGCGACGGCGATCACCGGATCGCCCAGCACCGCGTCGCTGCGGCCCTCGGCGATGACCTCGCCGTTGCGGGTGAGCACGGCGTCGATGGCCTTGATGTCGATGTCGCCGGGGGCGACGCGTTCTTTGCCGAGCACCCATCCGGCCGAGGAGGCGTTGTCGGAGATGGTGTCGGTCAGACCGATCTTCCAGTCCTTGATGCGCGAGTCGATGAGTTCGATCGAGGGTGCGTACGCGACGGTCGCGGCCAACACGTCGGCTTCGGTGCAGTCCTCACCGGGTAGGTCGGCGCCGAGGACGAATCCGACCTCGACCTCCACCCGGGGCAGCAGGAATTTCGAGGTGTCGACGGGGACGTCCTCGTAGACCTCCATGTCGGCGAGCAGGTGACCGTAGTCGGGCTCGTCGACCCCCATCATCTCCTGCATCGCTTTCGACGACAGCCCCACCTTGTGCCCCACGACCTTCGCGCCGGACCGGAGCCGACGCTGGATGTTGAGCAGCTGGATCTCGTAGGCGTCGACCACATCGATGTCGGGGAACCGGTCCACGAGCGGCGAGACGGCGACGCGCTCGTCTTCGGCGCGGGCCAGTTCGTCGGCGAGTTGGGTTCGTACCGCGTCAGGCAGCACGCGGACCTCCTTGGCAGCACGGTCGGAAGGATCTAGGCGTCAAAACTGTAACCGGTTTCCCGATGCAGCGTCAGCCGTTCACCTGACAATACAACGCTACATCTGGTGATTTCTGCAACATGTTCTACTGAGTTCTACTTTTGTCTGTCCAAACGGCCGGGCCCTTCTATAACGTGTTCTACATGAGTGATCGGGAATACGATGTCGTGGTCGTCGGTAGCGGCGCCGCCGGGATGACCGCGGCCCTCGCCGCGGCGCACAAGGGACTGAGCGTTGTGCTGCTGGAGAAGGCCGCGCACTACGGCGGGTCGACGGCCCGCTCAGGCGGTGGCGTCTGGATTCCGGGCAACAAGGCGTTGCTCGCGTCCGGGCGACCCGACGATCGCGAGGACGCGCGCACCTACCTGCACAGCATCATCGGCGACGTGGTGCCCGCCGAGAAGATCGACACCTACCTCGACCGGGGCGCCGAGGCATTCGACTTCGTCCTCGACCACACCCCGCTGAAGATGAAGTGGGTTCCCGGCTACTCCGACTACTACCCGGAGGCGCCGGGCGGGCTCGGCCAAGGGCGTTCGTGCGAACCCACGCCGTTCAACGGCAAGGTGCTCGGCGCGGAGCTGGTCAATCTGGAACCGCCCTATGCCAAGGCGCCGCTGAACGTGGTCGTCATGCAGGCCGACTTCGTGCGGCTCAACCTCATTCGTCGTCACCCCAAGGGCATGATGCGGGCGCTGCGCGTCGGCGCGCGCACCTACCTGGCCAAGTGGACCGGCAAGCATCTGCTCGGCATGGGCCAGGCCATCATCGCCGCCATGCGCAAGGGCCTGCTCGACGCGGGCGTGCCGGTGCTGCTCAACACCCCGCTCACCGAGCTGGTGGTCACCGACGGGCGAGTCACCGGCGTCAAGGCCATCGCCGACGGCGAGCCGGTCACCTTCACCGCGCGCTACGGAGTGGTACTCGGCGCAGGCGGGTTCGAGCACAACGCCGACATGCGGGCCAAGTACCAGCGTGCACCGATAACCACTGAGTGGACAACCGGTGCCGCGGCCAACACCGGCGATGGCATCGTCGCGGGTATGGCAGCGGGCGCGACGGTCGGGTTCATGGAGGACGCCTGGTGGGGTCCCACGATCTTCAAGGGTGGCAAGCCCTGGTTCGCCCTCGCCGAGCGCAACCTGCCCGGCACCATCATGGTCAACGACCGAGGCGAGCGGTTCGGCAACGAGTCGGCGCCCTATGTCGAGGCGGTGCACACCATGTACGGCGGTGAGCACGGTCAGGGCGCGGGCCCCGGCGAGAACGTTCCCGCCTGGCTGGTGTTCGACCAGCGCTACCGCAACCGCTACATCTTCGCCGGACTCCAGCCGGGGCAGCGCTTTCCGTCGCGCTGGATGGAGAACGACTACATCGTCAAGGCCGACACCGTCGCAGAGCTGGCCGAGCGCATCGGCGTGCCCGTCGACAACCTGACCTCGACGATCGAGCGCTTCAACGGCTTCGCCGCCGCGGGTGAAGACGAGGACTTCGGCCGCGGCAACAGCCATTACGACCGCTACTACGGCGACCCGACCGTGAAGCCGAACCCGTGCCTGGCCGAACTGTCGCAGGGCCCGTTCTACGCGGCGAAGATCGTGCCCGGCGACCTCGGCACCAAGGGCGGACTGGTCACCGATACGGCCGCACGTGTGCTGCGGGAGGACGATTCCGTCATCGAGGGCCTCTACGCCGCGGGCAACACCAGCGCGCCGGTGATGGGCCACACCTACGCGGGCCCCGGCGCCACCATCGGCCCCGCGATCACCTTCGCCTACCTGGCGGTCCTCGACATCGCCGCGAGGAAGACGACCGAATCGGCGAAGACGACAGCATGAGCGTCAGCCCGGCGATCGCGATCGGCTACCCGGCGGTCCTCGATGTCTCGACGACGGCGTCGGCGGACGAGGCCGACGCATGATCGGAGGTGGTGTTTTCGTGCGATCGATCCGCGCAACCGGACGACTGGATGGCAAGTCCCGTCGAGTGCACGCTCATGCCACCTCCGCAGTGCACCGAACGAGCCATTCATTCTGTTCAGCAGACATGCAGGAGTAACCATGCCCATTGATCCAGCGATCGCGCTCGGCGCGACACTGCCCGCACGCGAGTTCAGTTGGACACCCACCGACGTGCAGCTCTACCACCTGGGCCTGGGCGCGGGCGCCCGCCCGACCGACCCGGCCGAGCTGGCCTACCTCGACGATCGCACGCCCCAGGTACTGCCCACGTTCGCGACGGTGGCGCCGACCCTCGGCGAAACCGAGCCGCCGCGGGTGAGCTTCCCCGGTATCGAGATCGACCTGGCCAAGGTTGTGCACGGTCACCAGGAAGTGTTGGTGCACAAGCCGATTCCCGCCACCGGCAAGGCGGTCTCGGTCGGCCGGATCGCCGAGATCTGGGACAAGGGCGCCAATGCGGTGATCGTGCAGGAGCACACCGTCACCGGGTCCGACGGTGAACCGCTGTGGACGGCACGGTCGTCGATCTTCGCCAAGGGCGAAGGCGGCTTCGGCGGCGAGCGCGGCCCGAGCACCCGCACCGAACTGCCCGATCGCGCCCCCGACGCCGAACTGCTCACCCCCACGATGCCGCAGCAGGCCCTCCTCTACCGCCTGTCCGGCGACCGCAACCCCCTGCACTCGGACCCCGAATTCGCCCGCAACGCAGGCTTTCCCGCCCCCATCCTGCACGGCCTGTCCACCTACGGCACGGTGTGCAAGGCCATCACCGACGCCCTTCTCGACAGTGACGCCAGTCGAGTCCGCGGCTTCCGCGCCAAGTTCGCCGGCGTCCTCTACCCCGGTGAAACCCTGCGCACCAAGGTCTGGCGCGAGGCCGACGACCTGATCGCGGTCGTCACCGTGGTCGAACGAGACGACGCCCCCGTCCTCGGCGACGTCGCCTTGCGTATCGCCTGACCTGGACCACTGATCACCAGGCCACCACGGCACCATCGCCCGAGAGCGAAAATCCCTGGTGGCCTGGTGATCACGCGTCCAGTGGGGGGCGCCTCGGTGGGGGGTGGGTTGTCGGTGGGGTGGGGGACGATCTTGCGGTATGGGGGTATTGGATGA
Source organism: Nocardia sp. NPDC058633 (assembly GCF_042717045.1). Taxonomy (NCBI): domain Bacteria; kingdom Bacillati; phylum Actinomycetota; class Actinomycetes; order Mycobacteriales; family Nocardiaceae; genus Nocardia; species Nocardia sp. NPDC058633. The sequence continues at coordinate 43,790 of NZ_JBHXRA010000014.1, read as the reverse complement.
ACCGTTTGTGGGGTCGTGGGCGTTGGCGGCGGGGGCGCTCACGCGGCACCAGTTGCGCCATGACTTCGAGCGAGTCGTGCCGGATGTGTATTCGCGCAAAGGGAGACCGCTCGATGCGATAGGCCGCGCCAAGGCGGCGGTCCACTGGACCAAAGGCGAGGGGGTGTTGCTCGGGCGCTCGGCCGCCGCGCTGCTGGGGAGCGCCTTCGTCGATGCCGATCAACCTGTCGAGATCGCCTTGCCGCGGCATCGGCGTCCGGCGCCGGGCATCACCGTGGTGCAGGCCCGGATCGGTAGGAGTGACCGGTGCGAGGTGGACGGATACCCGGTCACGACACCATCGCGCACGGCATTCGACCTCGCTTGTCGACTTCCCCGCGACCGAGCGGTCCCGGCGCTGGACGCCCTGTGCCGAGCCACCGGCCTCGACCCGTCGACTGCTCTGGCCTTCGCCGACGTTCACCAACGGGTGCGTGGCTCTGCGCGGGCGCGCGCTGTACTCCGGTTGGTCGATCCCGGCGCCGAGTCGCCGCCGGAATCGCTGACCCGCTTGCTGCTGATCGACCACGGATTGCCCGCGCCGACCACCCAGCTCGTGGTCCGCGACACCGGGGGCGCGTTCCTCGCCCGCTTGGACATGGGCTGGGAAAGATGGCGGGTGGCAGTCGAATACGACGGCGCGCAGCACTGGACCGACTCCGCGCAGCGTACGAAGGACATCGACCGGCACGCCATCCTCGCCGAGCACGGCTGGTCGATCGTCCGTGTCGGCGCCGACCTGCTGCGCAACCGCCCCCACATCGTCATCGATCGCGTGGTGGCGGCCCTGAGCGCGCGTGGAGCCCAGTTGGACGATGGATCACCAGGCCACCACGGCACTATCGCCCGAGAGCGAAAATCCCTGAGAGCCTGATGATCTTGATCGCAGGGTGGTGATCGCCTGGGTGATGCGTCGAGTTCGGTCTTGGGGGGTGGTTGCTTTGAGGATGGGGAGGAACAGTTGGTACTGGGCGGTGCGGTTGAGGGCGGTGTAGGTGGTGCGTGCTTCGGGGGCTGTGGACAGGGCGGTGTGGAGGTCGGCGGGGGTTTCGGCGGTGCGTTGGCGTTCGTACGCGACTGCCCAGCGGCCGTCGGCTACGGCCGATTCGATGGCTGCGTATCCGGCGGGCCGCATGCGGCCGGTGGCGATGAGGGCTTCGGCCTTGGTGACGTTGACTTGGGACCAGGGGCTGCGAGCTCGACGGGGGGAGTATCGCTGCAGGTAGTGGTGGGTGTCGAGGGTGCGGCGTTGGCTGTCGATCCAGCCGTAGCAGAGGGCGGCGTCCAGGGTTTCGGTGATGGTCACCGATGGCTCGGGTGCGCCCTTCTTCGCGATGCGTACCCAGACCTCGTCCGCGGACGAGTGGTGGGTGGACAGCCACGATTCCCAAGCTTTCGCGTCGGCGCAGAGGAGATATTCGATGGTCATGTGAACCATGATCCAAGGCAAAGTGCTCAACGAATGAGCACTTAAAAACAAAGAGACGGGCATGGCCGCGGGGTGCGCGGCCACGCCCGCTCGATTCAGAGCCAGGTGTCGAGGCTGGTGGTGGTGAGGAAGTGGTCCAGGTCCGCGCGCCAGGGGGCGGGGGTGGTCTTGTCCGGCTCGATGCCGGTGTACTGGCCGCGGTAGAACAGCAGTGGCCGCCCGCCCGTGGTGGCCGATTCCGAGAGCGCGTGGACCCGGCCGATGACGATGTAATGGTCGCCGCCGTCGACGACGGAGTCGACCGTGCATTCGATGGTGGCCAGCGAATCGTCGATCACCGGAACACCGAGTTCGGAGGTGTGCCAGGAGACTCCGGCGAACTTGTCGGTCTCGCGTGAGCCGAACCGCGCGCAGGTCGGTTGCTGTTCCTCGGAGAGCACGTTCACGCAGAACCTGCCCGCCGCCTCGATCGCCGCCCACGACCGCGACCCCTTGGTGGGGCAGAACAGTACGAGGGGCGGGTCGAGGGAGAGCGCGGCGAAGGACTGGCAGGCGAACCCGATGGGTTCACCGTCCGGATCGAGCGCGGTGATCACGGTGATGCCGGTGCAGAACTGCCCCAGTACCGTGCGGAACTGTCGGCCGTCGATCGCCGGTGTCTGTTCGGTCATGTCCCTCGCCGCCGTTCCTATTGCTGCTTGAATCCGACGGTGAAATCGTGACCCCACAGGCTGACCGCGGTCGATTCGCGGGCGACCCAGGCGTGGTCGTCGACTTCGAGTCCCTCACAGCCGAATTCGATATCGAAGCCGCCGGGCGTCTTCATGTAGAAGGACAGCATCTTGTCGTTGATGTGGCGGCCGAGGGTGGCCGACATCTTCACCTTCTTGCGGTAGGCGCGGTCCAGGCAGAGGCCGACGTCGTCGGAGTTCTCCACCTCGACCATCAGGTGCACGATGCCGGTCGGATTCGGCAACGGCAGGAACGCCAGTGCGTGGTGGCGCGGGTTGCAGCCGTAGAAGCGCAGCCAGGCCGGGTCACCGTCGGCGGGACGGCCCACCATCTGCGGCGGTAGCCGCATGGAGTCGCGCAGCCGGAAGCCCAGGATGTCCTGGTAGAACGCCTGGGCCGCGCCATCGTCGGTACAGGTCAGCACGACGTGGCCCAGACCTTGCTCGGCGGTGACGAACTTGTGGCCGTAGGGGCTCACGAAGCGGCGACCCAGGTACTGCGCGCCGTAGAACGCCTCCAGGGTGTTCCCGGACGGGTCCTGGAACCGGATCATGCCCTCGACGCGGCGCTCACCCAGCTCTTCCTTGGTGCCCTCGGTGAACGCGACCCCCGCCTTGTCCAGGGTCTCGCGCAACTGCTGCAGACCGGGGGCATCGGTGACCTCCCAGCCCGAGACCAGCAGCCGGTCCTGCTCGCCGGGAACGATCACCAGTCGCGCGGCGAAATCGTCCATGCGCAGGTAGAGCGCGTCCGGGTTCAGCCCGGTGCCCTCCATCATGCCGAGAACCTTGAGGCCGTACTCGCGCCAGGCCGCCATGTCGGTGGCCTCGATGCGCATGTAGCCAAGGGCGCGGATACTCATCACTTCTCCCCGAGGAAATCGACCGTGAGCCGGTTGAACTCGTCGAACTTCTCCAGCTGCGCCCAGTGCCCGCAGCCGCCGAACACGTGCAGCTGGACGCGTGGGATCACCTTGGTGGCGATCAGCGCGCCATCGAGTGGGTTGACCCGATCTTCGCGACCCCAGATCAACAGCACCGGCTGGCGCAGCTTGTACGCGTCACGCCACAGCATGCCCTTCTCGAAGTCGGCGCCGGCGAAGGACTTGCCCATCGCCTTCATCGCCGCCAGCGACTCGGGGGTGTTGGCCAGTGCGAATCGCTCGTCGATCAGTTCGTCGGTGACCAGCGACTGATCGAAGACCATGATCCGCAAAAACTTCTCCAGGTTGTCCCTGGTCGGTTCGTAGGTGAAGCGCGAGAGCAGCTTCACGCCCTCGGTGGGGTCGGGCGCGAACAGGTTGGTGCTCAGTCCGCCCGGCCCCATCAGCACGAGCTTGCCCGCGCGCGTGGGGTGGTCGAGGGCGAACCGCACCGAGGCGCCGCCGCCGAGAGAGTTGCCGAGCAGGTGCACCCGGTCGGTGATCTCCAGGTGATCGAGCAACGCGAGCAGGGCGTTCGAGCTGTGCACGAAGTACTGCGGGTGGTCGATCGGCTTGTCGGACTTGCCGTAACCCGGCTGATCGGGCGCGATCACGTGATAGCGCTCGGCCAGAACAGGGATATTGCGGGCGAAGTTCGACCACGCCGAGGCGCCGGGTCCGCCACCGTGCAGCAGCACGATCGTGGTCGCGTTGCCCACCCCGGCTTCGTGGTAGTGCAGCTTCAGATCGGGGGTGACCTGCGCGAAGCGTGAGGTCGTTTCGTAGGTGAGTTCAGCGGTCCGGGTCATCGGCTACACCATGGCGTCGGTGACGGGCAGGCCGAACTCGTGCGTGCCGTACATGACGTAGGCGCGCTCGGGATCGTTGGCCGCGTGGACCCGCCCGGCATGCGCGTCACGCCAGAAGCGCTGCAGCGGAGTGCCGTTGGACAGGGCGGTCGCGCCGGAGGACTCGAAGAGCTTGTCGATCGAGGCGATCACCCGACCGGTCGCGCGCACCTGGTCGCGACGGGCGCGCACGCGCAGATCGAACGGCACCTCTTTGCCCGCCAGCAGCAGCGCGTACTCCTCGGCCACATTGCCCGAGAGTTGGCGCCACGCGGCGTCGATATCGCTGGCCGCCTCGGCCACGCGCACCTTGGCGAACGGGTCGTCCTTGGCGTTCTCGCCGGCGTAGGCCGCGCGCACGCGCTTGCCCTGGTGCTCGACGTGCGCCTCGTAGGCGCCGTAGCCCATGCCGACGATCGGCGTGGAGATGGTGGTGGGGTGGATGGTGCCCCACGGCATCTTGTACACGGGGTCCGGATTCTGCTCGATGCCCGGCGCGCGGCCCTCGCTCATCGCGCGGAAGCTCAGGAACCGGTGCGTCGGAACGAAGACGTCCTCGACGACGACGGTGTTGGAGCCCGTGCCGCGCAGGCCGACGACGTTCCAGACGTCGTCGATGCGGTAGTCCGAGCGCGGGATCAGGAAGCTGCCGAAGTCGACCGGCTTGCCGTTCTTGATCACCGGACCGCCGAGAACCGCCCAGGTGGCGTGGTCCGAACCCGAGGACCAGGCCCACGAGCCGCGCACGATGTAGCCGCCGTCGACGGCCTGTCCCGCACCCATCGGCGCGTAGGAGGAGGAGATGCGCACATCGGTGTCCTCGCCCCACACGTCCTGCTGGGCCTGCTGATCGAACAGCGCGAGGTGCCAGTTGTGCACCCCGATGATGCCCGCGACCCAGCCGGTGGAACCACACGCGCTGGCGATCTTGCGCACGCTGTCGTAGAAGACCACCGGGTCGGCGGCGTGGCCGCCCCACTGCTTGGGCTGCAGCAACCGGAAGAAACCGGTCTCCTGCAGCGCCTTCATGGATTCTTCGGGAATCTGGCGCAGGTCCTCGGCCTCTTGCGCGCGTTCACGCAGCGTCGGCAGCAGTGCCTCGACCCGTTCGGTCACTTCTTGCGTCATTTCGGAGCCCGCTCCTGCCTGTGTCGGATCGACAACCGGTTCTGTTCGACTGCTTGGTTCGTCTGCTTGGTTCGACTCTGAGATTAGAACAGGTTCTCATTTATGTCGAGAAGATCGCCCTACCTCGGATATAACAGGATGCAACAGAGAAGTTCGCTGGATAACTGGCGTGAAGTGGCTCAGTTTTGTAACGTGTTCTAGTGAACGAGGAGGGTTCGGGATGGCGATCAACCCCAAAGTGAGGGAACTTGATGTCGGTGCACCGCCGACGAGGTTCGCGCGCGGCTGGCACTGCATCGGCCTGGCGTCGACCTACCGCGACGGTAAGCCGCACGCGGTAGAGATCTTCGGTACCAAGCTTGTCGTGTGGACCGATACCAACGACGAGCTCCGCGTGCTCGACGCCTATTGCAGGCATATGGGCGGCGATCTGAGCATGGGCACGGTGAAGGGCGACGACATCGCCTGCCCGTTCCACGATTGGCGCTGGGGCGCGAGCGGAAAGTGCACCGCGATTCCGTACGCGCGCCGAGTTCCGCCGCTGGCCCGCACCAGGAAGTGGACCACGCTCGAGCGCAACGGTCAGCTGTTCGTCTGGCACGACCACGAGGGCAACGAACCGCCCCCCGAGGTGACGATCCCGCACATCGAGGGGCCGTACACCGATGCGGAGGGCAACCCGACCGAGACCCACGACAGCGGCTGGACCGCCTGGACGTGGGACTCGCTGCTGATCGAGGGCGCCAACTGCCGCGAGATCATCGACAACGTCGTGGACATGGCGCACTTCTTCTACATCCACTACGCCTTCCCGACGTACTTCAAGAACGTCTTCGAAGGCCATGTGGCGACACAGTTCCTGGAGACCAAGGGTCGCCCGGACGTCGGAATGGCGGCCAAGCACGGCGGTGACACGCTGCTGAAGTCGGAGGCGTCCTACTTCGGGCCGTCCTACATGATCAATCCGCTGGTGAACATCTACAGCGGGTACGAGATCAAGGTGCAGCTGATCAACTGCCACTACCCGGTGAGCCAGGATTCGTTCGTGCTGCAGTGGGGCCTGACCGTCGAGAAGCCCAAGGGCATCCCCGACGAGGCCGCGCAGAAGCTGGCCGAGACGATGGCCAAGTTCTTCGGCGACGGCTTCCTGCAGGATGTCGAGATCTGGAAGCACAAGTCCAAGGTCGAGAACCCGCTGCTCTGCGAGGAGGACGGCCCGGTCTACCAGCTGCGCCGCTGGTACGACCAGTTCTACGTCGACATCGCCGATGTCTCCGAGAAGATGACCCAGCGCTTCGAATTCGAGGTCGACACGACCAAAGCGAATCAGGCATGGGAGGCCGAGGTGGCGGAGAACCTGCGCCGCAAGGCCGAATCCGAAGAAGCGGGCGTCTGATATGAGCTCGAGGTCGATGTCGAGCGAACCGCCGAGCTCTGGCGATCCGTCGCAGCGCGCATCGACCAGCCGAAGCGAGCCGCAAAGGTCCGGCGATCCGTCGCGGCTCGCTTCGGCCGAGCAGGGGCCGGGCGATACTTCGCAGCGTGCTGCGACTCGCCCGACCTGGGCCAAGGCGCCTGATTTCGCGAATCAGCCCGTCCTGCAAGCCGCGGTGCGGGCGCAAACCGTGGTCGACAAACAGCATTACCTCGACACGGGTCTCACACCGCTGCGGTGTCAGGCCTGCTCGGCGCAGGTGTTGGTACGCAAGGCGAGCGCGCACCAGACCTCGGTGCAGTGGACCGACCGCCCGGGCGCGCACTGCCCGGTTTTCGCGCAGTTGGCCGAACACGGTGCACGGCCGGGTCGGCCGGAATCATGTCCGTCGCTGGAGAAGTCGATCAAATGGGCGGTCGACGAAGGCGTGCTCGACGTCGGTGAATAGTCAGCCGAACGGTGTGTGCGGGCGATCCTCGCGCACACCGTCGAGGTAGATGTCGACCTTCTCGTTGTAGAAGCACGCCAGGCCCGCGACCTTCTGGCTCTCCGGCAGCGGCGTGCGATATATCCAGACGACGTCGCGGTGTTCGGTGTCGCCGACCTGGACATTCCAGTAGTCGGCGGTGCCCTTGTACGGGCAGCTGGTGTGGGTGTCCGACGCGGTCAGCAGATCCATCCGGACATCGGTCAGCGGCAGGTAATACCGTGCGGGCAAACCGGTTTCGAACAGGATGCGCGGTGAGTGCGAGTCCGCGACGGTGACCCCGTCGATCTCCACCCGCACGTGCCGGGAACTGCCGAGAATGTCCACGCGCGAGTACGGATCGCGCGGATGGACGAAGACCTGCTCGTCTTCCTCGAACCAGTCGAACGCGGCGATATCCAGTCGCACCGCGTCTTTCAGCTCCGCCAGCGGTGAATCGAGATACCGCAGCGCCGCACCCTCGGCCCGCAGGCCCTCGACCGCCACGTCGTATCCGGTCGCGTCGCCACGGCTGGGGGAGTGTTCGGTGATCCCGTTCGGGTCCAGGTCGGCGTGTACGTCGGTGAGCGGCACGTAATAGGTCGGGTAGTACGGGACCTCCCAGACCAGCAGCGGCCGCAGGGTGTCGGCCACCAGCTTCCCGCGCAGATAGACCCGCACCCGCTTCTGCCCGGTCTCCACCTTGACACGTCCACGCTCGGTCATGGCTCCGACGCTACCCGAACCGCAAGCCCCGAACCCCGACCTCTGGGGAGGGACCGGACGCGTACCGGCGGGGCCGCGAACTCGAGCGCGCCGGCGCTCCGGCAATTCAGCTCAATCGCCGACGGTGAGGGCCCGGGCCTCCTCGACGGAGTGTGGGGCCGGGTCGTGGTCGTCGATGTGGGCCAGCGCGCCGCGCCCGAGGAACAGCACCGCGACCGCGGCGGCGGTGAACGCCGCGCCCAGCCAGAACGGCAGTGACATGTTGTGCTCGCCGAGCTTGCCCGCCACCCACGGCGCCGCCGCACCGCCGCCGAACCGGACGAAGCTGTAGGCCGCCGACGCGGTCGACCGCTCGACCGGCGCCGAGATCATCACGGCCTCGGTGATCAGTGTGTTGTTCACACCGAGGAACGCACCCGCGATCACGACGCCGACGATCAGCACGACCTTGTGCTCGGTGAACATCGCCATCACCGCCAGGTCGATCGCGAACAGGGCCAGCGACAGGGCCATCATCGGCAGCGAACCGTAGCGTGCCTGCAGTTTCGGGGCGAGGAACACCGACGACACAGCGAGCAGAATGCCCCAGCCGCAGAAGATGAAGCCGATCGCGTAGGTGCCCATGTCCAGCGGGAACGGGGTGAACGCGAGCAGGGTGAAGAAGCCGAAGTTGTAGAGCAACGCGGTGATGCTGACCGTCAGCAATCCCCGGTGCCGCAACGCTTCGAACGGCGCGGTGATCGAGGTCGGATGCGCGGCCTTCGGTGTGTCGGGCAGCAGCACGACGATCGCGATGAAAGCGACGGCCATCAGTACCGAGACTCCGAAGAACGGCCCACGCCAGCTGATTCCACCGAGCACGCCGCCGAGCAGCGGACCGGTCGCGATGCCGATGCCGAGCGCGGCCTCGTAGAGGATGATCGCCTTGGCGACACCGCCGGTGGCCGCGCCGACGATGGTGGCCAGTGCCGTCGCGATGAACAGGGCGTTGCCCAGGCCCCAGCCCGCGCGGAAGCCGATGATCTCGCCGATGCTGCCGGACATGCCTGCCAGCGCGGCGAACACGATGATGATCGCCAGCCCGGACAGCAGCGTCTTCTTCGCGCCGAAGCGGCTCGAGATCACGCCGGTGACCAGCATGGCGACACCCGTTACGGCCATGTAGCTGGTGAACAGCAGCGAGACCTGGGAGGGTGTCGCGTCGAGCTGTTCGCCGATCGGTTTGAGAATGGGGTCGACGAGGCCGATGCCCATGAACGCGATGACGCTCGCGAAGGCGACGGCCCACACGGCCTTGGGTTGGGAGTCGGTGGTTGCGGCGTTGTCGTCGCGAGCCAGCTGGGGGTTGCTCATGCCTGCGCCTCGCTGGCGCTCGGCTGCGGCATGCGCATTGCGCGCCGGCACATGATTCGCTCGCTGCGCTCGTTCATGGGCACTCCTGGTTGCATCACTGATGACCGCGGGCAACCGAGCGAAGGGCTGTCAGCAGGTCGTTCATGTCGGTGTCGAGCCGGATCAGCCGATCGAGATCGAAATCGGCGATTCCGGGCGCCATGGCGGCGGCGAACGCGCGCCTGGCCTCGGTGAGTCGGGACCGGCCGGCCGGAGTGAGCTCGACGAGCGCTGCCCGGGAATCGTGCGGGTCCTTGGTGCGGGTGGCGAAGCCGTCGGTGACGAGTCGACCGATCAGCGCCGTTGCCGCCGGTTGGGAACATCTGTCGATCCGGGCGAAGTCGCTGACCCGCAGGCCGCCGTGCTCGTCGAGCACGGCCAGGGCCCGCAGGACCGCGCGGGGCAGATCGTCGGTGCTGATCGCCCCGGCCAGCCGGGTGAGCCGACCCGCAGTGACCAGCAGGTCGACCACGATGTCGTCTGCCGAGGGCTGCGCTGTCTGCTTCACGGAAAATAATATTACATAAGCTAACTATCTAAATCCAGGCAGCTCGGCTCGGCGACCCTGGTGAAATGGCGCACAACGCGCCGAAAGCCCTGGCCGCAGGACTGCGACCAGGGCTATCGGCGCAACTCTCGCAAGCTGCAGTCAGCGGGTGCCGAACAGGGCGCGGTGGCGCTTCGGCCTAAGCCGCGGCCGGACGTCTGCCGGTGCCGAACAGCTCGGCGGTGGCGTGAGCACGCTTGAAGTACAGGTGGGCGTCGTGTTCCCAGGTGATGGCGATGCCGCCGTGCAACTGGATGGTCTCCGCCGCCACCGTGCAGAAGGCCTCGGAGCAGTGCTTGCGCGCGACCCAGGCCTCCTCCGTGGCGGACGGACTGTCCTCGGCCACCGCGAGGGCGGCAGCCAACGCCGCCGATTCGGCCGACTCGACCAGCACGTACATGTCGGCCATCCGATGCTTGAGCGCCTGGAAGCTGCCGATCGGACGACCGAACTGCACGCGCGAGGCCGTGTACTCGACCGTCATCTCGAGGCAGCGCCTGGCCGCGCCGACCTGCTCGGAAGCCAGCGCCGCCCAGGCGATCTCGCGCAGCCGGCGGCGCAGCGCGGCGGGGTCGCCGGTGCCGATCCTGGTGGCGGGGGCGTCGGTGAAGGTGATGGCGGCCAGCGTGCGCGTGGGATCGAGCGCGGGGGTCGCGGCAACGGTCACACCGGCAGCGTCCGCTGTCGTCTCGAAGAGTCCGTCATCGGTCAGGACCAACAGCAGGTGAGCCTGCGCACCGTGCAGAACGTAATGGGCTGCGCCGCTGAGCTTCCCGTCGGTGACGCTGACCCCGGCCGAATCCCAGCCCGCGGCGTCGGCCCAGCACAGGGCCGCCGTGCGTGACCCATCCGCCAGATCGGGCAACAGCCGGGCGCAGGCCTGCTCGTCGCCGGCCAGCAAGATCGCCTGCACCCCGAGCACCGCCGACCCGAGCATCGGCACTCCACTCAGCGTCCGCCCCAATTCGCCCACGACCATGAGTGATTCGACCAGGCCCGCCCCCGCTCCACCCCACTGCTCCGGCACCGCGAGCGCGGCGACCCCGACCTGCTCACACAGCATCCGCCACAACTTCGGGTCGTACCCGAGGTCGGTGTCCATCGCGGTACGCAGCGCGGCCGAGGTGGCGTGCTTGCCGAGCAGGGCCCGCACGGAGGTCCGGAATTCGAGTAGTTCATTCGATGGCATGGGGTTCCTCGTAAGGCTCGGTGATGGCGTCGGAGGTGGGAGCGCGTCGGCTGCGGTTCGGCGGGACCCGGCTGCCACCGCGACACGAACCTGCGCGGCGTTCGGTCTGTGTCGACGGTGGCATCGCGGGTCTCAGATCGTCGCGGCCGCAGGTTCGGCGGCGCGTAGGGAATCGGCGATCCTGCCTCGGTGGAAATCCGCTGTGCCCCAAGCTGTCCGCAGCGCGGCGACCTTGGTGAGCCACAGCGACAGATCGAATTCCGCGGTGTAGCCGATGGCCCCGTGTACCTGGAGCCCGGTGCGCGCGGCGCGATGGGCGGCGTCGCCACAGGTCACCAGGGCTGCCGAGACATCGCGGGCGCGGTCGGCCGAATCGAGCGTGAGCGCCGCGCGGTACACCAGCGGTTCGGCCAGATCCAGCGCGATTCGCACATCGGCGAGCTGCTGTTTCACCGCCTGGAATTCGCCGATCGCACGCCCGAACTGCTTGCGCTGCTTGGCATAGGAGGTGGTCTGCTCGAGAATCGAGCGGCCCGCACCGAGCAGTTGCGCGGCACAGGCGAGAACACCGGTGTCGAAGGCGTAGTCGATGGCCGCTTCGACCTCGGGGCCCTCGGCGATCGACTCGTCGGCGGTGACTCGACACAGCTTGCGGGCGGGGTCTATCGAGGCCACCGAACCCGGCGCCGCGTCCGCGCTGGTCTCGACGTCGGAGCGGGACAGCCTGCCCAACGCCAGTCGACCGTCGGTGGCGACGAGTACCGGCTCGGCGATCTCGGCGTCGAGGGCGATGCCGCGCTGTGGCTCGAAGGTGATGGTGCCCAGCGCCTGCCCGCTCGCGAGCGCGGACAGCCACCGTCGCGCGGGTGCGTCATCGGCGAGCCGCTGCAACAGCGCTGGAATCACGGCAGCGGATTCGATCACTGGCCCGGGTACAGCGCCGCGGCCGAGTTCGATCAGCGCGACGACGAGATCGACGGTGGTCGCGTCCGCCCCGTCGTACTTCTCGTCGACGATCAGGCCGAAGACACCCATCTCGGCGATCTGCCGCAGTATCGCGCGCCCCTTGCCGGTGTCGCCATCGGCCCAAGCGCGCACCGCCGCGGGCACCTGTCCGGCATCGAGAATCTTGCGCAGCTCGGCGGCGAAGTCGAGCTGTTCGGTACTGAGCGCGAATCTCATCGCAGACCTCCTGTGTTCGCAAGGGCGATTCGGCCCGAATGATTGACGTTCATCGCTTGCTCTCGCGGGGCAGGCCGAGGATGCGTTCGGCGATGATGTTGCGCTGGATCTCGTTGGTGCCCGCGTAGATCGGGCCCGACAGCGAGAACAGATAGCCGTCGGTCCAGTCGCTGCGCTGCTCGGCGGCCGAGCCGAGCAGGTCGAGCGCCGTCTCGTGCATGGATATGTCGAGTTCGGACCAGAACACCTTGGTGATCGACGATTCCGCGCCGAGCTGGCCGCCGTCGGTGAGTCGGGTGACGGTGCCGAAGGTGTGCAGGCGGTAGGCCTCGGCGCCGAGCCAGGCGTCGACCACGGAGTTGCGGGCCGCGGTGTCGCTCGGATCGGCCGTCTCCTTCCACAGGTCGATGAGCCGCTGCGCGGTGGCGCTGAACCGGCCGGGGCTGCGCAGCGAGAGGCCACGTTCGTTGGACGAGGTCGCCATCGCGACCCGCCAGCCCTCGTTCACCCCGCCGATCACGTCGTGGTCGGGCACGAAGACGTCGTCGAGGAAGATCTCGGCGAAACCCGGTTCGCCGTCGAGCTGGGGGATCGGCCGCACACTCACGCCCTCGGCGGTGAGCGGGAACATCACGTAGGTGAGTCCGTGGTGGCGCTGCGCCTCGGGATCGCTGCGGAACAGGCCGAACGCCCAATCGGCGAAGGACGCACGCGAACTCCACGTCTTCTGGCCGTTGAGCAGCCAGCCGCCTTCGGTGCGCCGAGCGGTCGAACGCAGGCTCGCGAGGTCGCTGCCCGACTCGGGTTCCGACCAGGCTTGCGCCCAGATGTCGTCACCGCGCGCCATGCGCGGCAGGATCCGCGCGAGCTGTTCGGCGGTGCCGTGCTCGAACAGCGTCGGCGCGAGCAGGAAGATGCCGTTCTGCGCGACCCGGCCCGGTGCGCCCGCGGCGTAGTACTCCTGCTCGAACAGCACCCATTCCAGGATCGAGGCGTCGCGCCCGCCGAACTCGCGCGGCCACGACACCGCCGACAGCCGGGCTTGCGCCAGCTTCGCCTCCCATTCCCGATGCGCGGCAAAGCCTTGCGCGGTATCCATCGACGGCAACGGCTCGGCCGGTACATTGGCGGCGAGGAACTCGCGCACCTCCAGCTGGAATTCCCGGGCAGCCGGGTCGATCTCGAGATCCACTTACTTCGTCCCGTTCTGTTCGGTAGAGGTGGCGGTGGCCTTCATCGAGCGGGCGTTCATCCCGCCCAGCGAATCGGCGCCGACCTCGGCGTTGTGCGCGTGTGCGAAATGATGCAGCCCGAAGACCGAGTCCATGCCGGTGCGCATGCCCATCAGATCCTCGGCCTGGTTGACGGCCTTCTTGGTGAGCGCCAGCCCGAATTGCGGCATGGCGGAGATCTTCTCGGCCAGACCCATGACCTCGGCCTCGAGCTGCTCATGCGGCACGACCCGGTTGACCATGCCCCACTCCTTGGCCTGCGCCGCCCCGAACCGGTCGCCGGTGAACAGGAACTCCTTGGCCGCGCGCGGACCCATCACCCACGGATGCGCGAAGTACTCCACACCCGGAATGCCCATCCGGACAACGGGATCGGAGAAGAACGCGTCGTCGGAGCAGATGATCAGATCGCACACCCAGGCCAGCATCAGCCCGCCCGCGATGCAGGCGCCCTGCACCATCGCCACCATCGGCTTGGGGATTTCCCGCCAGCGCCTGCACATTCCGAGATACACCTCGGATTCGCGCGCGAACCGCTGATCACCGCCGGAACGGTCCAGGTGGTCCCACCACAGGGCGGCCTTGTTCTCGTAGTGCACGTCGTGATCGCGACCCGGTGTCCCGATGTCGTGCCCGGCGCTGAAGTGTTTTCCGTTGCCGGCCAACACGATCACCTTGACCGCCGAATCCTCGACCGCGCGCACGAAGGCGGCATCGAGGGCGTAGGTCATCTTCGAGTTCTGCGCGTTGCGGAAGTCGGGCCGGTTCATGGTGACGACGGCGACCGATCCGCGCACCTCGTAGGTGACGACCTCGGTCTCGGTTTCGGAACTCACGACTTCTCCTCACGTAGCTCACGCTTGAGCACTTTGCCCGCGGCGCTGTAGGGCAGCTGGTCGCGGAACTCGACGAGCCTGGGCACCTTGAAATTCGCCAATTCGGCTGCGGCGAAGGCGATCACGTCCTCGGCGGTCAGCGCCGATCCGGCCTCGCGGACGACGACGGCCTTGCCGATCTCGCCCATCCGCTCGTCGGGCACGCCGATGACCGCCGACTCGGCGACACCGTCGAGCCTGGCCAGGGTCTGTTCGATCTCGGCGGGGTACACGTTGAACCCGCCGGTGATGTACATGTCCTTGAGCCGGTCGGTGATCTTGAGGTAGCCGCGCTCGTCGACGACGCCGATGTCGCCGGTGTGCAGCCAGCCGTCGGCGTCGATCGCCTCGGCGGTGGCCTCGGGATCGTCGAGGTAGCCCAGCATCACATTGGGGCCGCGCAGCAGCACCTCACCGGCCTCGGACAGGCTCAGTTCGAACCCGGCGATCGGCCCGCCGCAGGTATTGGCGATGGTCGTCGCGTCGTCCTCGGGGCGGCACATGGTGCCGAAACCGGCCGATTCGGACAGGCCGTAGGCGGTAATGACCACCTCGAAGGCGAGATCGTCGCGCATGCGCTCGATCAATACCACCGGCACGGTCGCCGCGCCGGTCACCGCCACCCGCAGCGAGCTCAGGTCACGCTCGCCGCGTTGGGGATGGGCGAGGACGGTCTGGTAGATCGTCGGCGGACCGGTGAGCACGGTGATCCGCTCGGACTCGATCAGCGCCAGCGCCGCGGGCACGTCGAAGGTGGCCTGCGGCACGATCGTGGCCCCGGTGACCAGGCACGCGAGAATGCCCGCCTTGTAACCGAAGTTGTGGAAGAACGGGGGGATCACCAGGTAGCGGTCGCCCGCGCGCAGGGTCGAACACTCGACCCAGCCACGAACCACGTCCAGTGCCTGCCGGTGCGCGACGAGGGTGCCCTTGCTGCGGCCGGTGGTTCCGGAGGTGAACAGGATGTCGGAGACGTCGTCGGGGGACACCTGGGCGGCCCGCTCCTCGCCGACCGCTTCCGGCACCGTCGCGGCCTCTTCGAGCAACTCGTCCCACGTCACCGTCGTGTGCGCGGACTCGACCGCCGTGGGGGCGGGCTCGTCCTCGATCGGGATGACGACGACAGTCCCGATACCCAGTGCCGGCGCCGCCGCCGCGAGTTCGGTCGCCCGATCCCGACCGAGGAACGGACCGGCCACGAACAGCGCCTTCGCGTCGACGCGGGTCAGCACGTCCACGGCTTCGGCCGCCACATAGCGGGTGTTCAAGGGAACCAGCGCGGCCCCGACGGAATGGGCGGCGAGGGCGGCGACCACCCAGTGATAGGTGTTCGGCGACCACATCGCGACCCGGTCGCCGGGGCGGATGCCACGGGCGATCAGGGCGCGGGCGGCCACCCGGACCTGGTCGAGTAGCTCGGTCCAGTCCAGGCGGATCGCGCCGTCGATCAGGGCGGGCTCGTGCGGATGCGCCGCTGCGATGTGTCGCAGCGCCTGCGGAGTGGTGTGTGCGGGGGGTGTCACGGGGTCCTCACCGTTGTGCGGTTCGCTGTTCTTCCGAAGCAGCTAACAAAGCAAGTGCTTGGTAGGTTATCCTACCGAGGTGGGCGTGATCCAGACCTCAGATTCCGATACCGCGACCTCCGACGCGATGTTCACCGCGGAGATAAGAACTTGGCTGTCCGAGAACCTGACAGGCGAGTTCGCTGACCTGCGCGGGACCGGCGGGCCGGGCCGTGAGCACGAGTTCTTCGAAGAGCGCTTGGCGTGGGACCGCCACCTCGCCCAGGCCGGCTGGACCTGCCTCGGCTGGCCGGTGGAACACGGTGGCCGTGGTGCCAGTGTGCGCCAGCAGGTGATCTTCCACGAGGAATACGCGAAGGCCGACGCGCCCGCGCGGGTCTCGCACGTCGGTGAGGAACTACTCGGCCCGACCCTGCTGGCCTTCGGTACCGAGGAGCAGAAGAAGCGATTCCTGCCCGGCGTCCGCTCGGTCGGCGAGCTGTGGTGCCAGGGCTACTCCGAACCGGGCGCGGGCTCCGACCTCGCCGCGGTCAGCACCACGGCTCGCCTGGAAGGCGACAAGTGGGTGATCAACGGCCAGAAGATCTGGACCTCGCTCGCGCACGTCGCCGACTGGTGCTTCGTCATCGCCCGCACCGAGCGCGGCTCGAGCCGTCACAAGGGCCTGTCCTATCTGCTGGTTCCGATGAACCAGCCCGGCATCGAAGTGCGCCCGATCGAACAGCTCACCGGAACCTCCGAATTCAACGAGGTCTTCTTCGACGATGCCGTCACCGACGCCGACCTGGTCGTCGGCGCGCCGGGCGACGGTTGGCGAATCGCGATGGGCACGCTCACCTTCGAGCGCGGCATCTCCACGCTCGGTCAGCAGATCCGTTTCGCGCGCGAGCTCTCCGACATCGAAGACCTGGCCCGGCGCACCGGCGCCGCCGACGATCCGCTGATCGCCGATCGCCTCGATCGCGCCTGGGTCGGGCTCAGGGTGTTGCGCGCGCACGCGCTGCGCACCATGAGCGAGGACCACGACGACTCGGGCGGGGCCTCGGTGTCGAAGTTGTTGTGGGCCAACTGGCATCGCGACCTCGGCGAACTGGCGATGGCCGTCCAGGGCGCGGCAGGCCTGGTCCTGGGCCCCGACGACATGACCGCATGGCAGCGGCTGTACCTGTTCAGCCGCGCCGACACGATCTATGGAGGTTCGAACGAAGTGCAGCGCAACATCATCGCCGAGCGTGTGCTCGGCCTGCCGCGAGAGGCGCGCCCGTGAGTGCGAACAATTCCCCGCTGTCGGTCGCTCCCGCCCCGGTCGCCGGGCACGGGCTGCTGACCGGCCGCAAGGCCGTGATCACCGCGGCGGCGGGTACCGGAATCGGTTCGTCCACCGCGCGCAGGCTCCTCGATGAAGGCGCCGATGTCGTCGTCTCCGATTGGCACGAACGGCGTTTGACCGAAACCGCCGAGCTGCTCGCGAAGGATTTCCCGGAGCGCACGGTGGGAGCCGTGGTCTGCGACGTCCGCGACACATCCCAGGTCAACCAGTTGCTCACCGATGCCGCCGTCCGTCTGGGCCGGATCGACATCATGGTCAACAACGCGGGCCTCGGCGGTGAGACCCCGGTGGTCGACATGACCGACGAGCAGTGGGACCAGGTTCTCGACATCACCCTCACCGGCACCTTCCGCTGCACCCGGGCCGCCCTCGGCTACTTCCGCGGCGCGGGCCATGGCGGGGTGATCGTCAACAATGCCTCCGTCCTCGGCTGGCGCGCTCAGCACGGGCAAGCCCACTACGCCGCGGCCAAGGCCGGTGTGATGGCGCTGACCAGGTGCAGTGCGGTCGAAGCCGCCGAATTCGGCGTGCGGATCAATGCCGTGGCGCCGAGCATCGCCCGTCATCCGTTCCTGGACAAGGTGAGTTCGGCGGAGCTGCTCGACTCGCTCAGCGAACGCGAGGCGTTCGGTCGTGCCGCCGAACCGTGGGAAGTGGCGGCGACGATCGCCATGTTGGCCAGTGACTACACCTCGTATCTGACCGGCGAGGTTGTCTCGGTGAGCAGCCAGCGCGCATGATCGCCGTGGCGGGTTACCCGAAACCAAGCAAGTGCTTGGTTGTACGATGACGGGTGTGACCGCACCCGACACCGTGAAACGCACCCGCCGCGCCGAACTGCTCGACCTCGCCGCCGGCCTGTTCGCCGAACGTGGCCTGCGGGCCACCACGGTGCGCGATATCGCCGACTCCGCGGGCATTCTCTCGGGCAGCCTCTATCACCACTTCGACTCCAAGGAATCGATGGTCGACGAGATCCTGCGCGGCTTCCTCGACGACCTGTTCGGCCGCTACCGCGAGATCGCGGCCGCTTCCCCGAGTTCACGAGACACCTTGGAGTCGCTGGTCATCGCCTCCTACGAGGCGTTCGACCGGCACCACGCCGCGGTCGCGATCTACCAGGCCGAGGCCAAGAACCTGCGTGACGTAGAACGTTTCGCCTACATCCGTGACTTCAACATCGAGTTCCGCGATCTGTGGCACCGGGTACTCACCGCCGGCGTCGCCGATGGCAGTTTCCGCCCCGAACTCGACGTGGAACTCGCGTTCCGTTTCCTGCGCGACACCGTGTGGGTGGCGGTGCGCTGGTACACCCCCGGTGGTCCGATCACCGTGAAAAACCTTGCCCAGCAATATCTCACCATCGTGCTCGACGGGCTCACCCTGCCCGGGAGCACCACGCACTAGGAGTTCCCCGATGACCGCACCCGCCGAGCGCCGCCCCTACACCCCGTTGCGGGAGGCCTATGTGATCGACGCGGTGCGTACCGCGGTAGGCAAGCGCAACGGCGCGCTGGCCGGCGTGCATCCCGCCGACCTCGGCGCCGCCGCCCTGCGCGGGCTCATCGAGCGCACCGGCATCGACCCGGCTGTCGTCGACGACGTGATCGTCGGCTGTGTCGACAACGTCGGTCCGCAGGCGGGCAATATCGGCCGCACCATGTGGCTGACCGCGGGCTTCCCGGAGGAAGTTCCCGGCGTCACCGTCGACCGGCAGTGCGGGTCGAGCCAGCAGGCGATCAACTTCGGCGCCCAGGCCATCATGAGCGGCACCGCCGAGGTGATCGTCGCGGGCGGCGTGCAGAACATGAGCGCCATCCCGATCTCGGCGGCCATGCTCGCGGGCAAGGAATACGGTTTCGACTCCCCGTTCGTCGGCGCCACCGGCTGGGACTCCCGCTACGGCACCGGCGAGGTCTCGCAGTTCCGCGGCGCCGAGCTGATCGCCGAGAAGTGGGGCATCACCCGCGAGGACATGGAGCAGTGGGCGCTGCGCAGCCACGAACGCGCCCGCGCGGCCATCGCCGATGGCAAGTTCGACGCCGAGATCGTGCCGGTGGGCGACTTCACGGTCGACCAGGGTCCGCGCGAGACCAGCCTCGAGAAGATGGCGACCCTGCAGCCGCTGGGTGAGGGCAGCCCGCTCACCGCCGCCGTCGCCAGCCAGATCTCCGACGGTGCCAGCGCGACACTGCTCGCCTCGGAATGGGCGGTCGCGGAATACGGACTCACCCCGCGCGCCCGGATCCACCATGTGAGTGCGCGCGGCGCCGACCCGATCTTCATGCTCAGCGCGCCGATCCCGGCGACGCAGTGGGCGCTCGAGAAGACCGGGCTGACCATCGACGACATGGACGTCATCGAGATCAACGAGGCCTTCGCCCCGGTGGTGCTGGCCTGGATCAAGGAGATCGGCGCCGACCCGGCGAAGGTGAACGTCAACGGTGGGGCCATCGCGCTCGGCCACCCGCTCGGCGCGACGGGCGCGAAACTGTTCGCCACCCTGCTGCACGAGCTCGAGCGCGTGAACGGCCGCTACGGCCTGCTCACCATCTGTGAGGGTGGCGGCACGGCCAACGTGACCATCATCGAGCGACTCGACGCGGCGGAGTAACCGGCGGCCGCGCGGTACGCGGAGTTCCAGGCTTGCGAGCAATCGATCGGTGATCGAGACTGAACGGTTGCTCATCTCCTGTGTCGCTAGAACACGTTGGCGCAGTGGATAAGCCAGGTGGCGTCGGATCGACGTCACTCGTGGAACAGCGAACAGGAACTCCGAACAATGGGTCACCCACAACAACCCAACCCGTATCAAGGGCACGGTCAGCCGATGCCCGGTCAGCCGTATCCGCAGGGCCAGCCGTACGGTCAGCCGTATCCGCAGGGCCAGCCGCAGTACGGTCAGCCCTACCCGCAGGGTCAGCCGATGCCGGGTCAGCCGTTTCCACAGGGGCAGCCGCAGCACGGCGCCCCGGGTGGTTACGGTCCGCCGCCCCGTCCATCCGGCGGCAACGGCGGCAAGATCGCACTCATCATCGGTGGCGCGGTCGTGCTGATCGTCGTCGCGGTCGGCGCGCTGTTCATGTTCGGCGGTGGCGGTTCGATCGGTGGCGGCGGCTACGACACCCCGCGCGAGGCGGCGCAGGCGTGGGTCGACCAGAAGGGTGAGTTGGAGGATCTGGTGTGTGCCTCCGATCGGGACGAGATCGCGAAGTACAAGAACACGGCCACGCCGACCGGGGCCCCATCGGACACCGGGCTCCCCGCGACGACAACGACCTTGAAGAGCGTGGATGTCGCTTCCGGTGCCGATTCCGGAACCTTCACCACGGCGATGAGCATGACGATTCTCGGCAAGAAGGCAACCTCGACCGCGACGTACAAACTGGTCGAGGAAGGCGGAAGCTGGAAGGTGTGCGGAATTCTCAACCCGGTCATCGAGACGGAGTGAGGTCGCGGGTCGGTCTCCGGACCGACCCGCCTTTCGGTCACCACCGATATGCCACGACCTCCCGGCGATGCAGGGCCCCGGCGTTCCTCGTCAGCGCTTCGAGCTGCGGTTTTCGCTTACGATGGCCTGGTGAAGGTGCTCGGCGCATGCCCGCTCGACTGCCCCGACGCGTGCTCGTGGGTGGTGACCGTCGAGGACGGGGTCGCCACGGGGCTACGGGGGAACAAGGAACACCCGGTCACGCGCGGTGCGCTGTGCGTGAAGGTGAACCGCTATCTGGAGCAGGTCGGTGCGCCGGACCGGCTCCGGTATCCGATGCGCCGGGTCGGGCCGAAGGGGTCCGGGCAGTTCGAGCGGATCAGCTGGGACGAAGCGCTCGACGAGATCGCCACCCGGGTCACCGGCATCATCGACGAATTCGGTGGGGAGGCGATCTGGCCGTTCCACGGCACCGGCAGCCTCGGCTATATCCAAGGGATGGAGGGTCTTCCGGGGCGCCGGATGTTCAACCTGCTCGGTGCGTCGCACCACGCGCCGACCATCTGCTCGGTCGCGGGCGGCGCGGGCCTGCGCTATACCCTCGGCACCTCCGGCGGCATGGATCCCGAGGACTTCGCGAAGTCCAAGCTGATCCTGCTGTGGGGTACCAACCCGCTCACTTCCGGCCACCACCTGTGGAAATTCATCCAGGACAGCGGCGCCTACCTGGTCTCCATCGACCCCATCCGTACCAAGACCGCCGAGCGTTGCGACGAACACCTCGCCCCGCTGCCCGGCACCGATGCTGCGCTGGCTCTCGGGCTGGCGCACGTGGTGGTTTCGCTGGGCGCGCAGGACAGCGAGTACATCGCCGAGTACACCGAGGGCTGGCCCGAATTCCGGAACCGCATCGAGGAATTCACGCCCGAGCGAGTCGCCGCGATCACTGGTTTGCGGGAGGAGCAGATCATCGCGCTCGGTGAGCGGATCGCGAGAACCAGGCCGACTGCCATCCGCGCGTCGCAAGGCATGCAGCGGCATGCGGGCGGCGGCATGGCCCTACGGGTGCTTGGGTGCCTGCCCGGCGTCACCGGCGACTGGGCGATCCCCGGTGGGGGACTGCACTATTCGACGAGTGGGCATTTCCGGGTCGACGCGGCGGCGTTGCTTCGCGATGACCTGCTGGCGCGCCCGGTCCGCACACTGTCGATGACCCGACTCGGCGAAGCGTTGCTCGAGACCGAAGGGCCACCGGTCAAGGCGCTGTTCGTGATCGGGGCGAATCCGGTCGGGTCGAATCCCGATCAGCGTCGCGTGATCGAGGGGCTCTCGCGCGAAGACCTGTTCACCGTGGTCCTCGAGCACTTCGGTACCGACACCGTCGATTACGCCGACATCGTCCTGCCCGCCACGATGCAGCCCGAACACCTCGACGTGCTCGCGGGTTACGGGCACCTCTACCTGATCTGGAACGAGCCTGCGGTCGAGCCTCCCGGCGAATGCCTTTCCACGACAGAGACTTTCCGGCGGCTGTCGCAGCGCCTCGGTCTCACCGAGCCCGCGCTCTACGACTCCGACGAGGAACTGGCCGGACAACTACTCAAAGGCTTCGACCTCGAACGTCTCCGCGCGGACGGATTCCTGAAGGTGCAGGCGGGTCCGGTGCCGGCGGGCAAACTCCAGTTCGTCTCCACCAGGGCGGAATCGGCAGGTCACGACCCCCTGCCGGACTACACACCCCCCGCTGACGCCGGCGACGGTCTGGTACTGATCTCCGCCGCTTCGCACTACTTCCTGAACAGCACCTTCGGCTCCAACCCCGAGTTACGCCGTCGCGCAGGTGGATCCAGCATCACCCTGCACCCCGATGACGCGGCCGCGCGGGCCATCGCCGATGGCGCCGCCGTGGTCGTGTCCAATGCCCGCGGCTCTTTCGAGGCAGTCGCCGAGGTGTCGGACCGAGTGCGGCCCGGCGTCGCGGGTACCACCAAGGGTCGCTGGGCCAAGTTCACCGGCGGCGCCACCGTGAATGCCACGATCGCCGAACGTGATTCGGACTACGGCGGCGGCGCGGTCTTTCACGACAACCGCGTCGAGGTCGCGCTGCGATGAGGTATCGCCGCCGCGTGTGGACCACAGCAGAAGCGCCGGACCTGGGCGCGCCCGGTGGGCGTCGCACCTGATCCGGCGCTCTGTCACCCGGCGAACTCGACGGACGCTCCAGGCCGTCGAGTCGGGGGGTTCGATCGGTCAGTGAGTTTCGGCGGCGGGCTCGCTGGTCAACGCGCCGATCGCGGCGATCCGGGCGACCGCGTCGGCAACGATCTGGTCGATCAACTCGGCCACGGTCGGCAGGCTGTCGATGATGCCGGTGACCTGGCCCGCGGGCAGCACGCCTGCGTCCGTGCGACCCTCCACGAGACCGGCCTTGGTCAGCATCGCCGAATTCGCGGCCATCACGACCTGAGACCAGCTGAGGTCCTTGGTCTTTCGCATCGCCAGGCCGTCGCGGGCGAGGGTCGACCACTTCATGCCGGTCATCGACTTGAACTTGGCCGCGTTCGACACCGCCGCCGAAAGACCGCGCCAGCCACCGGAGTGCTCGAGCTTGGTCACCAGTTCGGTGTTGAGCATCCGGTGCGGCATGCCGTCGACCTTCACCGACACCACGGTGTCCTGCAGGCCGCGAGCCAGGTACTCCTGCTTCACGGCCTCGGGGACGGTGCTCTCCTGGGTGAGCAGGAAACGGGTGCCCATCGCGACGCCCGCCGCACCGTAGGACAGCGCGGCGGCGAGACCGCGACCGTCGAAGAATCCACCCGCCGCGATCACGGGGATGTCGACGGCGTCGAGGACCGAGGGCAGCAGCAGCGTGGTGGCGACCGGACCGGTGTGCCCACCACCCTCACCGCCCTGCACGATCACCGCGTCGGCGCCCCACGAGGCCACCTTCACCGCGTGCTTGGCCGCACCGATCGACGGAACAACCACGACACCGGCATCTTTGAGCCGGGCGATGAGTTCCTTCTTCGGCGCCAGCGCGAACGACGCGACCCGCACCTGCTCGCGGATGAGCAGTTCGATGCGCTCGCCGGCGTCGGTGGCGTCGGCGCGGATGTTCACGCCGAAGGGCTTGTCGGTGAGCGACTTGGTCTTGGCGACCGCCGCTTCCAGCTCCTCGAAAGTCATCGTCGCCGAGGCCAGAATGCCCAGTCCGCCCGCGTTGGCGGTGGCCGCGACCAGGCGCGGCCCGGCGACCCAGCCCATGCCGGTCTGCACGATGGGATGTTCGATCCCCACCAGCTCGGTCAGGGGGGTGCGCAGCCGCCCGCTCATGCCGCTACTTCCTTGTCGCGGAACCCCTTGGGGTCGAGCACGGTTCGGATGATCCGCAGCTCTTCCTCGGTGGGCAACCTGGTCTCGCCCGCCGCGCCCAGCTCGGCGATCTCGAACGAGGTGTTCTCGGCGACCTCGTCCGCGCTCACGCCGGGGTGCAGCGACAGTGCGCGCAGGGTGTGGTCGGGGCCGTTGAAGTCGAACACGCCCAGGTTGGACACCACGCGGTGCAGGTGATGGAAGCGGTAGGCCGGGTTCTCGGGATCGATCCTGTCGTAACCGATTCCGGAGATGATGTCGACCTTCTCGACGAACACCCGGTTGTTGTGCCTCGGCACGAAGTAGCTGGTCGCGTGGTTGATGGTGTTGCCGGGCGCGCCACGCACACCGAACATCTGCCGCGACGGCTGCTGGAGCGGGCCGAAGGCCGACAGGTTCTGGTTGCCGAACCGGTCGAGCTGATTGGCGCCCATCACCACGTGCCGACGGCCGGAGGCGACCACATCGAACACCCGCGAGAACGGAATCCAGCCCTCGACCGGAGCTTTCGCGCCGATCGCGGGCACCTCGGCGAAGAACAGCGCCTCACCGTCGGACAGCAGCAGATCGGGCTCGAAGGTGAGCCGGGCCAGCCGCGCGCCGATGGTGGTGATCGTCGACATCGGACTCGCCATGATCTCGCCCGCCCCGCGGAAGATCTCCGCCGCCGCGACGACACAGACCTCGGCACGGGTGATCGACCCGGCGTGCACTGCGGAACTCATAGCTTCGACTCCTCGGCGAAAGTGGCGACGGCGGACTGGTATTCGTCCTCGGAGACATCGAGGTAGCGAGCCTTGAACTCGGCCCACGACTCCGGCGTCTTCGCGGCGGCCACATAGTGCTTCTGAAACTTCTCGTCGCGCCCGTAGCCGCCCGCGAAGGTGAAGTGCGCGCCGCCCGGCGACTCGACCACGCCGTCGACCAGCATGCGGTTGAGGATGATCGCTTGCTGCGGAACGGCTTTCACCAGTTCCTCGGTCTCGACGATGCGATCCACCGAGACGTAGCGACGTTGCGCTGCCAGGCAGTACAGATCGTCGAAGTACGGATCGACGCCCGTGTAGGCCGCGTTGCCGTGCTTGTCGGCCAGGTCCAGGTGCACGAACGAGGCGTCGAGATTCAGTGCCGGCATCGCGATCAGAGTTTCGACGCGACCGTCGGCGGCGGGATACGGCGACGGGACGGTTTTCAGCTCGCCCTCCCAGAAGTCGAGCACCGCCGATCCGAGTCCGGCTCGAATCGGCAGGAACGGCAGTCGCGCCGCGGCCGCTTGCAGCCCGCACTTCACCATGCCCTCGTCCATCTCGCGCACGGTGATCGCGCCCTCGGTGCGTGCCTTGGCGAACCACGGGTCGTAGAACGGCGCCGAATCCAGCGACACGAATCCGTAGTACGCCTTGCGGACCTTGCCCGCCGAGCACAGCAGGCCCAGGTCGGGGCCGCCGTAGGTGACCACGGTCAGGTCGGTGACATCGGAGCGCAGCAGCGCGCGCACCAACGCCATCGGCTTGCGGCGTGAACCCCAGCCGCCGATCCCGATGGTCATGCCGCTGCGCAGCTCGCCGACCACCTCGTCGAGGGTCATTCTCTTGTCGCGCATGGCGCTCAGCTCTCCTTCTTCTGCGCGGCGAGATCGTCGTCGAAGCGCGCCCTGATCTCGTCGGCGACCCCGGCGAGGTTGAGCTCCATCGTGAAGCCCTGTTCGTAGCGGTAGGAGCGGTGCACGTCCTGCACGTCGATACCGTTGAGCGCTCGCTTGGCGGCCCGGATCACGCGGCCGTCCTTGTTCGCGATGTTCTTGGCCACGTCCATCGCGGCGGCGTCGAGTTCGGCTCTCGGCACGACCTTGTACACCGAACCGAAGTGGTGCAGCTGCTGGGCGGTGAGCTTGCCCGCGGTGTAGAACATGGTGCGCATCAGGTGCTGGGGGACCAGCCGGGCCAGATGCGTGGCGGCGCCGAGCGCGCCACGGTCCACTTCGGGCAGGCCGAAGGTGGCGTCGTCGGAGGCGACGATCACATCGGAGTTGCCGACCAGGCCGATGCCGCCGCCGAGGCAGAAGCCGTTCACCGCGGTGACCACGGGTACCTCGCAGTCGTAGACCGCGGCGAAGGCCTCGAAGCAGCCGTGGTTGGCGCGGATCAGCGCGGTATGGCCGACGTCGGCGTTCATCTCCTTGATGTCGACGCCCGCGTTGAATCCGCGGCCTTCCGCGCGCAGCACGACCACCCGGGTCCGCTGGTCACGGCCCGCGGCCCGGACGGCCTCGGCCAGCGCGAACCAGCCGTCCGAGGGCAGGGCGTTGACCGGCGGATAGTCGACAGTGACGACCTCTACGCCGTCGGCTTCGGTGTGACGGTTTATCCCCATCGCGATGTCTCCTCGTGCACGCCTCGGCGAACCCGAGACAAAGCAAGCAATTGCTTGGTAGGTTAACACGGTGGCTGTAGAAATCGACCTTTCCGAGCAGATCGTTCTGGTGACAGGCGGTGTGCGCGGCGTCGGCGCCGGGATCAGCCGGGCCTTCCTCGCCGCGGGCGCGACGGTGCTCACCTGCGCGCGCAGACCGGCCGACGAACCGATCACGGTCGGGGGTCGCGGCACCGAACATCTCACCTGCGATGTGCGTGACGTCGACGCGGTCTCGGCCATGTACGCCGAGATCCTCGCCAGGCACGGCCGGATCGACCACGTGGTGAACAACGCCGGTGGTGCGCCGTTCGCGATGGCCGACGCCGCGAGTCCCAAATTTCACGCCAAGATCGTGGAGCTGAACCTGCTCGCGCCCCTGCTGATCTCCCAGCAGGGAAACGCGCTGATGCAGAAGCAGGACACCGGCGGCTCGATCGTGATGATCACCAGCGTCAGCGGTCATCGGCCCTCGCCCGGCACCGCCGCCTACGGTGCCGCCAAGGCGGGCCTGGACAACCTGGTCTCCTCGCTGGCCGTCGAGTGGGCCCCGAAAGTTCGCCTCAACTCCGTCGTGGTCGGCCCGGTGGAAACCGAACTCAGCCACCTGCACTACGGCGACGCCGACGGAGTAGCCGCCGTAGCGAAAACCGTTCCACTCGGCCGCCTAGCCAACCCCGCCGACGTCGGCAACGCCGCCCTCTTCCTGGCCTCACCCCTGGCCGCCCACATCACCGGCGCCGCCCTGCTGGTCCACGGCGGCGGCGAACGCCCCGCCTTCCTGGACGCCGCCAACGCGACCCACTAGCCCACCCTCACGACACCGTCTCCGCCAAGAACGCCAGTCGCCACCACGGACACCAGTCGCCGATACGACACACACAACACGACAACAGTCGCCAAGATCAGCAGTCGCCACCACAAATAACCAGTCGCCGAAGTGAACATCAGTCCAGACCCCGTCTCGCGACTGACCTTCCCCACCCGCCGCAACTAACGCCACCCACCCCACCTAGCCACCACGATTTTCGGCCGCCTCGCATCCGAAGGGCGAGACGGACCGCCGAAGGCGCAGTATCGCCCTTCGGATGTGAGGCCCCCCGGGCCGAAAATCCCGCGGCGCCAGCCGCAAATAAACACAGGAGTGCAGCATGGATGACCAGCCAATTTGTGCAGGCCGGACCGTAATCGTCACCGGCGCGGGCCGCGGAATCGGTCGCGCCCACGCCCTCGCCTTCGCCGCGGCGGGCGCTCGCGTAGTGGTCAACGATGTCGGCACCGCACTCGACGGTGCGGCGACCACGGAAACCCCCGCACAGCAGGTAGTCGACGAGATCGTCGCCGCCGGTGGCGAGGCTGTCGCCAACTACGACGACGTCGCCGACTGGGAGGGCGCGCGCAGGCTCGTTCGCCAGGCCGTCGATACCTTCGGCGGGCTGGACGTACTGGTCAACAACGCCGGCTTCGTGCGCGACCGCATGCTGGTCAACCTCGGCGAAGACGAGTGGGATGCCGTGGTGCGCGTGCATCTCAAGGGTCATTTCGCCACGATGCGCCATGCGGCCGAGTATTGGCGGGCGGAGTCGAAGGCGGGTCGTCCGGTGGACGCGAGGGTGATCAACACCAGCTCCGGTGCGGGTCTGCAGGGCAGTGTCGGTCAAGGCAACTACGGCGCGGCCAAGGCGGGTATCGCGGGTCTCACACTGACCGCGTCGGCCGAGTTCGGCCGCTACGGCGTGACCGTGAACGCGATCGCGCCCGCCGCCCGCACCCGGATGACCGAGACGGTCTTCGCCGACACCATGGCCGCCCCCGACGCGGGCTTCGACGCGATGGCTCCGGAGAACATCTCGCCGTTGGTCGTGTGGCTGGGCAGCGCCGAATCCGCCGGGGTGACCGGCCGGATGTTCGAGGTGGAGGGCGGAAAGGTCGCGCTGGCGCAGGGCTGGCTCCATGGCACTCCGGTCGATCGTGGCGCCCGCTGGAGCCCCGCCGAGCTGGGTCCGGTCGTCAAAGAGCTGATCGAGAAGAGTACTCCGCCGGAGCCGGTGTACGGCGCATAGCAAACTTTGCGGTGTGCGGTCGGGGAAAAGTCCCCGGCCTGCACTTATGGCATGTCACGCACGTTCAGTGGGCTGGACGACTCTTGTGCTCCGCTGCGGGCCTCGAGGGGTGGGTTTACTATGGGCTACTGTTCGTCGATCCCGGAATGTGTCGCGACCGGGGGTAATTCTGCGCTGAAAAACTAAAGGGGATGATCTAGCGCATGGCCATTGGTCGCATGTTGCGCGTATTTGCCGCTGCGAGTGTGCTGGCCGGTTGTGCGCTCTTAGGCCCCGCGGTCGCCATGGCCGCGCCGGAGAAGCCGCCCACACCTGCCGCGCAGGCACCCGGTAGCGGGAGCAGCGGGCAGGGCAACGGTAGTGGCGGGGACAAGGGTGGTCAGAGCACTCCCACCCCCGCACCCGGTGAGCTGAGCCTGCCCGGTCAAGGTAATGGCCAAGGCCAGAACCAGGGCAACGGCGGCGGCGGTCAGGCCCCTGCGCCCGCCGAGCCGGGTTCCCCGCAGTCCGGTGCCCCGGTCTCCGACGAAGGTGAATGGACGCCCCTCACCATTCCCGGACAGTCGCGCGACGACATCCCCAAGAAAGACGTAGCGGGCCCGCTCTCCGGTTCGGCTGCCGTCGGCTCCGCCGCGGCAGGCGCGGGCTCGGCAGCGGCAGGCGCGGTCCTCGGCACCGGTTCAGCAGGTCTCGGCGTTCTCCTCGGCACCGGTTCGGCGGGTCTCGGCGTGGTCCTCGGCACGGGCTCCGCGGGCGCGGCAGCCGTTCTCGGCACCGGTTCGGCGGGCGCCGCCGCGGTGCTCGGCACTGGTTCGGCGGCTGCCGCGGCGGTCCTCGGTACCGGCTCGGCCGTCGTCGGCTCAGCAGCCGCCGGCACCGGTTCGGCCGCGCTCGGCGCGGGGTCCGCGGTGCTCGGAACAGGTTCCGCCGCAGTCGGTTCCGCCGCTGCCGGATCGGCGGCGGTAGGTTCGGCGGGCGCGGGATCGGCCGCGGTCGGTTCCGCCGCGGTGGGTTCGGCGGCCGTCGGATCGGCTTCGCCGCTGCTGTTACTCCTGATCCCGATCCCCTCGGCCCCGGCCGCGCCCGCGCTTCCGTCGATCGCGCTCCCGCCGTCGCCGGCCGCGCCGTCGACCCCGGCACTGCCGAATGTGGTTGTGGCAGCTCCTGTTCCGGCGGCGGCCCCGCCCGCGGCCGAGGCTCCGGCCCCACCGGCCGCCGCGGCCGCACCGGTGCCTGCGGCCAAGCCGAACCACGAGGTGACGCCGACCAGTGACAACAGCGGCCTGCCCGAGCCCGAACTCCTGTCGGTGATCGGCGGCCTGATCGCGCTCACGCTGGCCGGAACCGGCTCGGGCGCAGTGAGTTTCCAAGGTGCCGCGGCAGCCCAAGCGCGGGTGAACGCGGCGCGTGCCGAGTTCTTCGGACCGAGGTCGTGAGGGGATCTTCGATGACCAAGAGCAAGACCCAGAGCACCTCCCGGTCCTATCGCCGCGTCGCCGCCGCTGTCGACGCGGTGTGCGCGGTGGCCGCGGACTCCGACGCCACCAGCCTCGACGAGGTGGTGCACGCCATCTCGTTGGAGCGGCAACGCGAAATCGAGATCACCAGCGCCAACCTCGGCCCCGGCGTGTGCGGTCAGCGCCGGTTCTACCCCGAGCGCGACATCATCGTGCTCGCCGACTCCCTGCCGAGTCGCGATCACACCCTCGCGCACGAACTCGGCCACATCGTCTTCGACCACGAGGGCGCCCCCGCGGTGGAGACGACCCTCGAGGTCAGCGACGACCTGATCGCCTACATGCTCAGCCAGCGCGCCCACGCGCAGATCGTCGACGACGGCGGAGACGACCTCGCCGAATGGGAAGCCGAGACCTTCGCGGCCATGCTCATGACCCGACTGCGCGTATTCAGCAACCGGGGCGCAGGCGTCTCGGTCCTTCGATTCGATGAGGCACTCGGATGACACTCTGGTTGACAGCCCTGCTGGTCTGGGTTGCCGCGGGTGCGCGAGTGGGTCGCGTGCTGGTGAAGCCCGCGACGACCGCCCGCGTGGCCATCGTCGTGGCGGTCGCCGCCGTGGCGCTCGCGGTCACCGTCGCGATTCCCGAGATGGCGGTGGCCATCGACAACGTGATGAAGGGCGGCGTGCACAGCGGCTGGCTGTCCACCGGCATCGTCATCTCCGCCTGGATCCTGTTCACCGCGGCCACCTCGGTGGTCGCCTCGGCCGCGTGGCCGGTGGTCTCGCGGCGCAACCTGCGCCAGGTCGCGATGGTCGTGTACGGCATCGGCGCGGTGGCGATCGCGATCACCCTGGCGTGGTCGTTCACCTTCGGGTGGGTCATGGTCGCGCTCGGCGCGGTGTTCATCGTGACCACCGGTCTGCGCAACCTGGACTGGACCATCCTCGGCCGCGGCATCGCGATCTACATCACGGGCACCGCCCTGGTCGCGGTGCTCGCCGTCGCCAATGTGGGCCGCGCCCTCCAGCACGCCGAACCGACACCGCCCGGTGAGCCGCTGTGGGGATGGGCCGCGTGGGAGATCGCCGCGTTGCTGATCGCGCTCGGTGCCGTGTCGATCGTGATCGAGCTGTGGTGGCGAGCCAAGACGCTGCTGCGCCGGATCCGCCCGCTGCACCAGCTGATGGTCGGCCGGTTCCCCGAGGTGGTCGCGCCCGAGCAGAATGCCACCTCGGCCCAACTCAAGGCATCCGATCACATGGCGCAGGTGATGGACGCGCTCTATCTGCTCTCGGGCAGCGGCATCGTCATCCCGGCGGCCGGTGAGCCGCCGACCTCGGTGCCGCAGCGGGCCGCGGTGGTGGCCGAGTGGGCGCGAAATCCCTTGGGAGAGTTGTTCGTCGATGCGCGCTGGATCGCACCGCCGCCCGGAATGAGTCCCCGTGGTTGGGTGCTCACGCTCGCGAAAGAGTACGAGAGCGCGGTGGCGGCCGCGAAGGCGACACCGCAGAACGCCACCTCGTCGAGCTGACCGGCGGACCACAGAAAACGGGCCTGAGCTGGTGGGTTACACCGTCTCAGGCCCGTTGTCTGCGTATCCGATGTTCTACGGCCGCACCCAGGACACCATCAGGTGCGTCAGGCCGGCCGCTGTGTGGATCCTATTCTGTTCCGTCCGGAGGGATTTCGGGCAAGCCTTCGCTGGCCCGCAACTTCTCCGCCATGGAGGTGAGTAGATTCTGTGATTCTTCGGACAGATCGAATGCCCTACTCGACAGTCGACGAAGTCCGTAACCCTGCAGCTGCGCGAGCAGCTCCAGGTCGTGATCGATCTTGGCCGCGTAGATATCGTTGAAGAAGTAGTCAGGCTTGACCTTGAAGAACTTCGCCAGGGCGGCCACCGTCTCATCGGACGGATTTGTACGTTGTCCCGACCGCAACTGCGAGAGATACGGCTTCGAGATCGGATGCCCGGAGGCAGTCAGTGCAGCCGCAACCTCTGCGTTGGTGTGCGGCTTGCGCCCCGGGGGATGCACGGTTTCGAACAGCTTGTTCAGCCGCGCCGCGAAATCAGCCATTGTGAGCCGCCCAATTCCCTTCACTGTACTAACAGTCGTTATCTCGGATACGTATCATTGATATTAGCGGCTCAGTAACTGAAAACCTACGCCTGATTCAGGATTTCTCTGCGATTTCCGACGCTCACCTGCGTGCAGGGGCGGCGGCGGTCGCGTTTGCGGGTTACGCCAACGACTCTTGTGGAGCGGGAGGGTGTCCGGGTTCGTGCCCGTCGCGGGGTTCTTTCCTCGGCAAGGCATGATAGCCCAAAGATAGCTGACATCTCATCATCCCCCTGGCCCCCGTGACTTTGTGGCGTACGACACGTTCCGGGCGCCCTGGGATGAATGTTCAACCTGGGCGCCCGGTTTCGATGATGCCCAGTCTACAGGCGTTCGATGATCGTCCCGGTCGCGAGTGCGCCGCCGGCGCACATCAGCACCATGGCAGTGCCCTGACCTGTGCGTTCGAGCTCATGCAACGCTGTTGTGATCAAACGGGAGCCGGTGGAGCCGACAGGATGCCCGATTGCGATCGCGCCGCCGTTGACATTTACCCGTTGCATGTCAGGTTGATGTACGGCAGCCCAAGAAAGTGCAACCGACGCGAATGCTTCGTTGATCTCGAATAGATCGATATCGCCAATCGTCATTCCGGAGCGCTCGAGAAGTCGGGTGCACGCCTGCACCGGACCGTCGAGATGGAACTCCGGTTCGGCGCCGACGAGCACCTGGGTGCGGATCCGGGCGCGTGGGCGCAAACCCTGTCGGCGCGCGACGGTTTCGTCCATCAGCAGCACCGCGGCGGCGCCGTCGGAGATCTGCGACGAGGTACCGGCGGTATGGATGCCGTCGGCCATGACCGGTTTCAGCGCTGCGAGGCCTTCGCGGGTGGTCGCGCGCAGTCCCTGATCGCGCACGACTTCCACCTTCTCGCCGGTGGCCACGCCCTCGCTGTCGAGTACCGGCGCCGAGACCGCAAGCACCTCGCGGTCGTAGCGGCCCTCGGCCCACGCGGCGGCTGCCAATTGCTGTGAGCGCAGGCCGAATTCGTCGATGTCGGCCCGGGTGATCCCGCGCCTGCGGGCGATGCGCTCGGCGGCGCCGAACTGATCGGGCAGATCGATCGACCACGAGGCGGGCCGTCGCGTGCCCGCCTCGGTGCCGACGTTGGCGCCGAGCGGCACCCGGCTCATCGCCTCGACGCCACACGCGATGCCCACGTCGATCGCGCCGGTGGCGATGAGGCCCGCGACGAGATGGTTGGCCTGCTGGGCCGAACCGCACTGGGCGTCGATCGTGGTGGCGCCGGTCTGCCAGGGCAGGCCCGCGTGCAGCCAGGCGACCCGGGTGACGTTGTTGGACTGCTCGCCCGCCTGGGTGACGCAGCCGCCGATCACCTGCTCGACCTCGGCGGGGTCCAAGCCTGCCCGGTCGAGTAGTCCACGCTGGGCCAGGCCGAGCAGTTCGGCGGCATGCAGGCCCGCAAGCTGCCCTCGTCGTTTGCCGATCGGGGTACGCACGGCCTCGACGATCACGGGTGTGCCCATCTGAATCTCCCTCATAACTGCAACAGGTTCTGATCTTGTCTTCAGGGTAAAACCGCGAGGTTCTTCCGTCGCGGCAACCCCTGTGCTTGAATGATTGTAGAACGTGTTTCAGTTTGTCGAAGGAGACATCTGGTGGTAGATCCGAGCACCGAACACGCCGGCCCTGTGACGGGTGCCCGGCCGAACCTGCCGGACGGGTTCGACGTTACCGACCCGGCCATCTACGCCGAGCGGATTCCGGCCGAGGAGTTCGCCGAGCTGCGTCGTACGGCCCCGATCTGGTGGAACGAGCAGTCGCCCGAGGTCGGCGGTTTCCACGACGACGGCTTCTGGGTGGTGAGCAAGCACGCCGATGTCAAAGAGGTCTCGCGGCGCAGCGATGTGTTCTCGACCTACGAGAACACCGCGATCCCGCGCTTCAGCGACGACATCCAGCGCGAGCAGATCGAACTGCAGCGCTTCGTTCTGCTGAACAAGGACGCCCCCGAGCACACCAAGCTGCGCAAGCTGATCGCCAAGGGTTTCACCCCGCGCGCGATCAACGGCCTGCGTGCCGAACTCTCGGCCCGCGCCGAAGGCATTGTGAAGCGAGCCCTCGAGTCCGGCAGCGGTGACTTCGTCACCCAGGTGGCGTGTGAGCTGCCGCTGCAGGCGATCGCCGAACTGATCGGTGTGCCGCAGGAGGACCGGATGAAGGTCTTCGACTGGTCCAACGACATGACCAGCTACGACGATCCGGACAGCACGGCCGATCCGGTCGCCGCGTCGATGGAGATCCTCGGCTACGCCTATCAGATGGCCGAGGCCAGGAAGGCCTGTCCTGCCGACGATCTGGTGACCACGTTGATCGAGGCCGATGTCGACGGCGAGCACCTCACGCCGGAGGAGTTCGGCTTCTTCGTGATCGTCTTGGCCGTCGCGGGCAACGAGACGACCCGCAACGCCATCACCCACGGCATGATCGCCTTCATGGAGAACCCCGACCAGTGGGAGTTGTTCAAGAAGGAGCGCCCGGCCACCGCGGCGGACGAGATCATCCGCTGGGCCACCCCGGTCACCTCCTTCCAGCGCACCGCGCTCGAGGACACCGAGCTGGGCGGGGTACAGATCAAGAAGGGCCAGCGCCTGGTCATGCTGTACCGCTCGGCAAACTTCGACGAAGAGGTTTTCGAGAACCCGGAGAAGTTCGACATCACCCGCGCCGACAACCAACACCTGGCCTTCGGCGGCACCGGTGCTCACTTCTGCGTCGGCGCGAACCTGGCTCGGCTCGAGGTGGATCTGATCTTCAACGCGATTGCTGATCATCTGCCCGATATCACGCAGATCGGCGATCCGAAACGTCTGCGTTCAGGGTGGCTCAATGGGATCAAGGAGCTGCCGGTCGATTACAAGCCCGCCGGCTGCCCCGTCGCGCACTAGTCACCGACAGCGACAAACGGCCCGGGACCGAAAGGTCCCGGGCCGTTCTCGCGTCTACTGCTTCACCTATACCGAGCGGGTGGTCGCGACCGCGCGGTCGACCTCCCAGAAGGCACGCAGTGCTGCGATCTTTCCGTCGGCATCGACCTTGTAGGTGAACACGCCCTCGGCATCGATGACGTGGCCCGCGATGGTTGTGCGGATCAGGCCGGTGAAGGCGATCTCGTTGCCGCAGGCGAAGGAATCCTCGAAGCGGAATTCGATGGATTCGGTCATCGCGATGGCCTTGTCCCAGAAGGCGCCGATGGCCTCGTGTCCGCGGTGGCCCACGCCCTCGGGATCGAAACCCGAAGGACCGACCGGGTCTTCGACGATGCCGTCCTCGGCGAACAGGGCGACCCAGGCGGCGCGGTCCTTGGCCCGCACCGCGGCCTGCGACGCCAGGCCGGCGGCGCGCGCGGAGTTCTCGACTGCGGTGTCGGTCATGGCGTTCCCTTCGCGATGATGGGGTCGGCGATGTATTTCTCGGCGAAGCGGCGCAGGGAGTCCTGCTTGGCGGCGAGTTCGCCGTCGAAGCCGATGCCGTCGGAGAGCCAGGGCACCACGATGGTGTCGGTGACGCCCGCGTCGGCGAGATCCTGGTAGCCGTCACGGCCGTAGCGGTCGATGCACACCGCTTGGATCTCGAAAGGTTCTGCTGCCCGGCCGTATTCGGCGCGCAGGTCGCGCAGGGTGGCGATGGTGGTTTCCAGTTGCTCGAACTTCATCATCGCCGAGGTCCAACCGTCACCGATGCGGGCGGCGCGGCGAAGCGCGGGCGCGGTGTGGCCGCCGATGTAGAACGGCACCCGCTCGCTGGGCGCTGGACTCATCTGCAACTCGTCGAAATCGAAGAACTCGCCGTGGAAATCGACCATGCCTCCGTCGAGGACCAGCTTGATGATCTCGATCATCTCATCGACCCTGGCGCCACGGCGAGCGTAGGGCACCCCACACCACTCGAATTCCTCAGGAGCCCAGCCGATTCCCACGCCGAAGCCGAAACGGTTACCCGACATGTTGGCGATCGAGCCGACCTGGCGGGCCAGCAGCAGCGGATTGCGGGAGCCGAGCTTGAGGACATTGGTGTAGAACCGCAGCTTCGTGGTCACCGCGGCCATCGTGGCGGCGGCGATCAACGGATCGACCCAGGGGGTTTCCGGGCCCCAGAATCGGCTGCCGTCGGGGGTGTACGGGTAGTCGGCGGCCTGCGACTTCATGTAGAACAGCGAGTCGGGCAGGCCGATGGAGGTGAACCCGCATTCTTCGGCCGTCTTGGCCAGCTCGGTCAGCTGGTCGAGCGGACTCAGCGCGATACCGAGGGTGAATTTCATGCCGGACGCTCGCTTCCCACGACCCACATCGAAAAGTACTGGGAGCCACCGCCGTACGCGTGACCGAGGGCCTTGCGCGCATTCGGCACCTGGTAGTCGCCCGCGCGGCCCATCACCTGCTTGGCCGCTTCGGCGAACCGGATCAGGCCGGAGGCGCCGATCGGGTTGGACGAGAGAACGCCGCCCGACGGGTTCACCGGGATGCGTCCGCCGATCTCCGTCTCACCCTTGTCGGTGAGTTTCCAGCCGTCGCCCTCGGCCGCGAAGCCGAGGTTCTCCAGCCACATGGGCTCGAACCAGGAGAACGGCACGTAGATCTCGGCGACGTCGATCTCCTCGAGCGGATCGGTGATCCCGGCCGCCTGCCACAGGGCAGCGGCCGCGTCCCGGCCCGCCTGCGGATTCACCTGGTCGCGACCGGAGAAGGTGGTCGGCTCGGTGCGCATCGCGGTGCCGTGTACCCAGGCCACCTTCTTGCCTTCGGCTTCGACCGCCGCCGCTGCCTCGGCATCGCCGATCACCACGGCGCACGCGCCGTCCGACGACGGGCAGGTCTCGTCGAAACGAATGGGGTCCCAGAGCATTTGGGATGCCAGCACCGATTCGAGGGTGATGTCGGGCTGATGCAGGTGCGCGAGCGGGTTCTTCGCGCCGTTGCGCCGATCCTTCACCGCCACCATCGCGCCGATGTGCAGTGGCGCGTTCGAGCGACGGATGTAGGAGCGCACGTGCGGCGCGAAGTAGCCGCCCGCACCCGCGCCGACCGGCATGGTGAAGGGGACCGGAATCGACAACGCCCACATGGCATTCGACTCCGACTGCTTCTCCCAGGCGATGGCGAGCACGCGCTTGTGTACCCCGCCCTGCACCAGGTTGGCGGCGACCACGCCGGTCGAGCCGCCGACCGAGCCCGCGGTGTGCACGCGGATCAACGGCTTGCCCGCCGCGCCGAGCGCCTCGGCCATGTACAGCTCGGGCATCATGACGCCCTCGAAGAAATCGGGGGCCTTGCCGACGACGACGGCGTCGATGTCGGCGATGGTCAGACCCGCGTCATCGAGTGCGCGATCGATGGCCTCGCGACACATGCCCGCCATGGACACGTCTGTACGTTTTGTCACGTGATGAGTTTGACCGGTGCCGAGCACCGCGGCGGGGAAGCTCACTTGACCTCCATGACGGCGACCAGATTCTGTTGCAGCGCAGGGCCGCTGGTCGCATGAGCGAGAGTCCGGTTCGCGGTGCCGGACATGATGGCTTGGGCGGCGCAGCCGATGCGTTCCAGGCCCGCCGCGAACATCGGGTTGGCGGCTAGCGCGCCGCCGGACGGGTTGATGCGCGTGTCCGCCGACAGCCCGATCGCTTCCGCGAGGATCAACTGCTGGTGGCTGAACGGTGCGTGCAGTTCGGCGACGTCGAAGGCGGTGTTGCCGCCGGTCGCCGCCGCGGCGGCCTTGGTGGTGGAGGGAGAGCGGGTCAGATCGCGGCCACCGAATGCCTGGGCGTCGATGTTGTGCGCCATTCCGGTGATCCAGGCGGGCCGTTCGCAGAGCTCGCGCGCGCGGTCGCCGACCGCGAGCACGATCGCGGCGGCACCGTCGGTGATCGGTGCGATGTCGTGGGCGCGCAGCGGGTCGGCCACATAGGGTGCGCCGAGGTCACCGCCGGTGACCGCCGCCATGTCCTGCTCGGTCCACCGGCCCGAATCCAGCCCGGCACGCGCCTGCAAACCCGCCACCGAGACCGCGTCGGGCCACAGCGGCGCGACCAGGTAGGGGTCGAGCTGCATGGTCAGCACCTGGCGCAGCGTGCCGGCCGACGACTTGCCGAAGCCGTACACGAGCGCGGTCTGCGCCTGTCCGGAACGCAGCTTCACCCACGCTTCGTAGAGGGCCCATGCGGCGTCCATCTCCACGTGCGACTCGTTGATCGGTGGGACCGCGCCGATCGCGTCGATCGCCGAAATGAACGAGAACGCGCGTCCGGCCAGGAAGTCCGACGAGCCCGAGCACCAGAAGTCGATATCGGACTTGGTGATGCCGAGTTCGGCGTAGAGCTGCTGGAAGCACGGCACGAGCATCTCGACACCGTTGGTGGTGCCGTGGGTTTCGGGTACGTGTGGTGCGTGGGCGAAGCCCACCACCGCGATCTCGGGCAGGCTCGCGTCGCTGCCGGAGGATGCTGATGTGGTCAACGTCGCCTCTCTAGAGGTGGTGCTGGTAGGACTCGTAGGGAGCGTCGGGCTCCCCGGTGGGCCGGAAGTGGTCGATATTGGCGAGCGTGTGGCCCCATTCCTCGCGGGGTTTCCACACCGCCTCGACCTGCATGCCCATGCGCACCTCGCTCGCCTCGCAGCCGAGGATCAGGTGCAGGACCGGGATGTCGGCCCCGTCGAGCAGCACGTAGGCGGCCACGTACGGCGGCTTGATCCGCTGACCGAGGAACGGCACGTTGACGATGCAGAAGGTGGTCACCGTGCCCTTGTCGGGCAGCTCGACCAGGTCGTCGGTGGGCGTGCCATCGGTCGGGTTGGCGCCGCGCGGCGGGAAGTACACCCGCCCGCCCGCTTCGGAGCGGCCGCCGATGAGCTTGCCTTCGGCGAGTCCGCGCAGGTAGACGCTCTCCTGGGGGGAGGCGGTGTGCTTGTAGTCGAGATCGACGGGCGTGGTCAGGATGGTGATCGGTGCTTGTTCGGAATAGTCGGCGGGGCTGGTGCTTTCGCCGGGTTCGAAACAGGTGATGTCCTGGATGCGGCCGCTGCGCTCCTCGGCCCAGCGGGCACTGACCCGCATTCCCGTGCTGACCTGGCCGGGGTCGGCCACGTCGAGGGCGTGCAACATGGCTGTGTCGGCGCCGTCGAGCTGGATCAGCGCCCATGCGAACGGCCGGTCGAACGGCTGGCCGGGCAGCGGCTCGGACACCCACGTCCAGGACGTGACGGTGCCGGTCGCCGCGACCTCGACCAGGTCGGCCAGCGCCGCGCAGGTGTGCGGATCGTATTCGGGCGGTGGCACGAGTATTCGGCCGTCGCTGCCGCGCGCGCCGAGTATCCGGCGTTCGCGCAGTCCGGTCAGAAAAGCGCCGATGATGGGTCCGACGGACCTGGTGTAGTCGAACTGCACCCTGAGGGGTGCACTCAATACTTCCACTGCGGTATTCCCCTGGGTCACGATATCGAGTAGAACAGGTTCTTATTCTGCTCGCAAGGATTCGCCGAAAGGGCGCCGATCATGAAATTCGGATTGCAACTCGGATACTGGGGCGCACAGCCCCCCGCCAACGCGGGCGAGCTGGTGATCGCGGCGGAGGAAACGGGCTTCGACGCGGTGTTCGCGGCCGAGTCGTGGGGCTCGGATGCCTTCACGCCACTGGCCTGGTGGGGCTCGTCCACGTCGCGGGTACGGCTGGGCACCTCGGTCGCGCAGATGTCGGCGCGCACGCCCGCCGCCGCGGCGATGCACGCGCTCACGCTGGACCACCTCAGCGGCGGCCGGGCCATCCTCGGCCTCGGCGTCTCCGGTCCGCAGGTGGTGGAGGGCTGGTACGGCCAGCCCTTCGCGCAGCCGCTGCGACGCACGCGCGAGTACGTCGACATCGTGCGCAAGGTGCTCGCGCGTGACGCCCCGGTGACCTCGGACGGCAAGCACTACGGCCTGCCGTACGAGGGCCCCGGCGCGACCGGCCTCGGTAAACCGCTCAAGCCGATCGTGCATCCGCTGCGCGCTGATCTGCCGATCTGGCTGGGTGCGGAAGGGCCGAAGAATGTCGCGCAGACCGCGGAGATCGCCGACGGCTGGCTCGCGATCTACTACGCGCCTCGACTGGCGGGCATGTACAACGAGTGGCTCGACGAGGGGTTCGCGCGGGCGGGCGCTCGCCGCTCGCGCGCGGATTTCGAGATCGCCGCGAGCGCGCAGGTGGTGATCACCGACGATCCAGCGGGCGAGATCGAGCGGATGCGCTGGGTGAGCGCGCTCTACATCGGCGGCATGGGTGCGCCCGAGCTGAACTTCCACGCTCAGGTGTACAAGCGGATGGGTTACGGCGCCGAGGTCGACGAGATCTCCGCGCTGTTCCAGGCGGGCCGCAAGGCCGAGGCCGCGGCGGCGGTGCCCGACGAGCTGATCACCGACACCGCGATCTTCGGCGACGAGGCCCATGTGCGCTCCCGGCTGAAGGAATGGGAGGACGCGGGCGTGACGATGATGCTGATCTCGGTGTCGGATGCCGAACAAATGCGTCGGCTCCAACCCCTTGTCACCATGTAGAACACGTTCTAAATTCGAGGGGTGAGCCAGCAGACAACGGAAGTCCTCGGACTGTGGAATATCGCCGCGGCCGATCCCGAGCGGATCGCCGTCGTCGACCCGGACGGCAGGGAGATCACCTATCGAGAATTGGCGACTCTGGCCAACCGATACGCCAACGGACTACGCGGCATCGGATTGCGTACCGGCGACGTCGTGGTCAGCATGCTGCACAACGGCGTCGAGGCGATCGCCGCGTACTTCGCCGCCTACCAGGCGGGGCTGTACATCGTCGCGGTGAACTGGCACCTGACCGCGCCGGAGATCGCCTACATCCTCGGCGACAGTGACGCCGCCGCGTTCCTGGCCAGCGAGCGGTTCGCGGCCACCGCCGCCGAGGCCGCCGACCTCGCCGGACTGCCCGAAGACGCCCGGTTCGCGGTCGGCACGGTGCCCGGCTTCCGCCCGGTGTCGTGGCTCGGCGCCGCCGACACCGGCAGGCCCTCGGATCGTTCGGTCGGTGCGCCGATGCTCTACACCTCGGGAACCACGGGGCGGCCCAAGGGCGTTCGTCGCCCGCTGACCGGGGCTGATCCCGATGAGGTCCCCGCGCCGAACAAGGCCTTCTTCAGTCTGTTCGGGCTCGCGCCCTACGACGAACACGTCCACATCTGCGGTTCGCCGCTCTACCACACCGCCGTGCTGAACTTCTCCACCATCTCGATCCAGTTGGGCCACAAGCTCGTTCTGATGGATCGTTGGGACGCCCAGGACATGCTGGCGCTGATCGAGCGGCACAAGGTGACGCACAGCCACATGGTGCCCACCCAGTTCCATCGCCTGCTCGCCCTGCCCGACGACGTGCGCGCCCGCTACGACGTGTCCTCGCTGCGCAGCATGGTGCACGGCGCGGCGCCGTGCCCGCCGCAGACCAAACGGCAGATGCTCGAATGGTGGGGCCCGGTGGTCACCGAGTACTACGCGGCCACCGAGGGCGGCGGCACCGTGATCAGCGGGGCCGAGTGGCTGGTCAAGCCCGGATCGGTGGGCAAGGCCTGGCCCTGGTCGGTGATCAAGGTGCTCGACGAGACCGACGGCACCGAGCTGCCCGCGGGCAAAGAGGGCCTGGTCTACATGCGGATGGGCGCGTCGAGCTTCGAATACCACCACGCCAAGGAGAAGACCGAGGAGTCGCGCGTCGGTGATCTGTTCACCGTCGGCGACATCGGCTATCTCGACGAAGACGGCTATCTGTTCCTGTGCGACCGGCGCTCGGACCTGATCCTGTCCGGTGGGGTGAACATCTACCCGGCCGAGATCGAGGGTGTGCTGATGAGCCATCCGAAGGTGGCCGATGTGGCGGTGCTCGGTGTGCCCGACCCGGATTGGGGTCAGCAGGTGAAGGCGTTCGTGCAGCCCGTCGAGGGCACCGAAGGCAGCGACGAACTCACCGCCGAACTCCTGGAATTCGCCGCCGGTCAGCTCGCGAAGTACAAGCTGCCCCGCACGGTGGAATACCGTGCGGAGCTGCCCCGCGACCCCAACGGCAAGCTGTACAAGCGTCGCCTGCTGTGAAAACCGTTCCCGCTCAGACGGCTTCGCGCCACTCCGGCGCGAGCCCGAAGAGCGGGAACAGGCGCTGGGTGTCGAGGAAGAAGTTGAGGCCGGCGATGGTGTCGCCCTCGAGCTCGAGCACCGTGATCGACCACGGCACCCAGACGCCGGGCTCCTCGCTCGGCTTGTAATGGCCGAAGGCCGGCGATCCGTTGGCGCCGACGAGCGGCACCATGCGCGAATCGCGGCACGCGCTGCCCGTGCTGAGCATGAACGCGGCCACGTTCTCCGGGCCCGAGATCCAGAGATCGAACGGCGGCATCGACAGCGCCACATCGGCTTTGAGCAGTGTGGTGAGCGTGTCCATGTCGTAGGCCTCGAACGCCTTCACGAAATCGTCGATCAGCTTGCGCTGATCGGGATCGGACTCGTCGAAACTGTCGGCCACAGTGGGCTGCACCTTCGACATGGTGGCCCTGGCCCGCTGCAGCGCGCTGTTCACCGACGCCGGCGACATCATCAGCGCCTCGGCGGTCTCACCCGCGGAGAAACGCAGCACCTCGCGCATGATCAGGATCGCCCGTTGAGTGGCGGGCAGGTGCTGGCAGGCCGCGACGAAGGCAAGGCGCAGTGTGTCTTTGGTGGAGGCGTGGTCGGCCGGATCGGCGCCGAAGGCCAGCGCGTTCGGGATCGGCTCGATCCACACATAATCGGGCTGCGGCATGGGCAACGGTGAATCCGGGCGACCCGGCCCGTTGAGATCCATCGGTCTGGCTCGGCTCTGTGGACGGTCGAGCATGTCCAGAC
Organism: Nocardia sp. NPDC058633; assembly: GCF_042717045.1. Taxonomy (NCBI): domain Bacteria; kingdom Bacillati; phylum Actinomycetota; class Actinomycetes; order Mycobacteriales; family Nocardiaceae; genus Nocardia; species Nocardia sp. NPDC058633. The sequence continues at coordinate 1,042 of NZ_JBHXRA010000014.1, read as the reverse complement.
AGATATTGGTGGCGATCTTGTACAGCCACGAGCGCAGGCTGGCGCGTCCCTCGAAGGAATCGTAGGAGCGCCAGGCCCGGGTGAAGGTTTCCTGCACCGCGTCCTCGGCCTCGAACGAGGAGCCGAGCATGCGGTAGGCATACGCGCACAACTCGCGCCGGTGCGTCTCGAACTCGGCGAGTACGGCGGGGTCGGGCCCGGTGGTCGCGGTTGTGGCGTCGCTCATAGTTTCACGATGCCACAGGGGTCCGACAGCCGACAGAGGCGAAAACGGACTATCCCGATTCCGAGAACTTGTGCGCACGTGCGATGAATCCGCGTCGACCGTCGCGTCTACATGAACGAGACCGCAACGACGCCCCCGAAAGGCTGATCCCATGAGCACCAAGATGATCTTCATCAACCTGCCCGTCGCCGACCTCGACCGTTCCAAGACCTTCTACGAGGCACTCGGCTGGAAGGTGAACGATGATTTCACCGATCAGAACGCGGCCTGCATCGTCGTCGACGACAACATCTGCCTGATGCTGCTGACCAAGGACTTCTTCACCATGTTCAGCAAGCGTCCGATCGCTGATACCGGTGCGGCCATCGGTGCTGCTTACGCGTTGTCACTTGGCAGTGCGGCGGAGGTTGATTCGCTGACCGACGCGGCTGTGGCGGCGGGTGCCACTGAAGAGGTGAACGACGACAAGAAGGCTCAGGAGGCTCAGGTCGGGATGCACGGCCGGACGTTCATTGATCCGGATGGCCACCAGTGGGAGCCGTTCTTCATGGATTACCCGGGGGCGTAGGGGGATTTGGGGGCCGGATCGGGTTTGTCTGGCAGAGGCCCGGGGTTTGAGTGGTCCCGGTTCGAGTTTGTCTGGCAGAGGCTCGGGATCTGGGGCCCGGTTGGGGTTTGTCTGGCAGGGGGCCGGGGTTTGAGTGGTCCCAGGTGGTTTGACGCTGTGTTTATTGGAGCGCTGGCGCGCTCGAGCGCGGCCCCTGGGCCGGACGACCACCGCCCGAAGACCCCCGGGGCGGACTCGGTGATCTACGA
>NZ_JBHXRA010000013.1:0-225301 GCF_042717045.1 Nocardia sp. NPDC058633 | reverse complement strand
CAAAGCTCGAGGGCCTGAGTCCGGTGCAGTACCGGGCTCAGGCCCTCGCGGTTTAGGCTCTTACTTGGCCAGTCCAACTATCGGGGACCAGTTCATTGGGCGACAGCCCTTTTGAGGGCTATCACCGCAAAGTATGTGGCGATAGCGGCGATCGGCGTCGCAAGCAAGGGCGCTATCAGCACAAACGCGCGATAGCGGACCGCCCAGAACGCGGCGACCGGGAGGGCGACGAACAGGAGCCCACCAAAGCTGGTGTAGGCGAGCGTCGGACCATTGAGCCAGGTGGTACGGCTGGCCAGCTCCGTCATCTCGACGTACCAGCCACTGTGAATCCATGACTCACCGGCTACCGGTGATGCGGCCAAGCGCAACCGTGTCATTCCCGACGACCTCCTCGCGGCCTCGATGCGACGACCAGAATAACTCTACGTTAACGTAAGGGTAGAGTATGGCCTGATTGATGTCGGCGACGTCGAGTGAGGACCTGTCGGACGGGGAGACTGGTTGGCCAAGTACCGTGCAGTGCGAACTGTTTCGAGCTCAGTGGGCGCCAAGTCCACGTCCGGTTTGCAGGTCGTCGCGGATGTCCCGAGCCCCGTAGGAGTGGTGACGGCCGCAGCGCTTGCGCTGGTAGCGACCGCCCCTGGTCAGACTGCCGTGGTGTCGGTATTCGTCGATCCGATCATGGCCGACCTCGGCGTTTCGCGATCGGCGGTGGCGGGGGCGTATTTGATCGGTTCGCTGAGCGGTGCTGTGGTGGTGCCGTTTTTGGGGCGAGCGATCGACCGGTATGGCCCGCGGCTGGTGATGGCCGCGATCGCCGGGTGCTTCGGGGCGATGCTGCTGACCGCGACGATGGTCACCGAAATCGTCGGGCTCACGATCGCCTTTGTCGGAATCCGAGCGGGTGGGCAGGGAGCACTCAGTCTGGTCGCTACCACCGCGGTCGCCGTGCATGTCCGCCGTCATCGCGGTCTTGCCATCGGTGTGACGTCGGCTCTCGGCACGGTAGGAATCTCGCTGGCACCGATCCTGGTCGAGCGGTACGTGGGGGATTGGGGCTGGCGACAAATGTGGTTCGTCGAGGGCATGGTCGTCTGGGTGCTGGTCATCCCGGCGGCTCTGGCACTGCTCCCGCGCCACCGAGCGCGATCGCTTGGCCCCGCTGCCACCGGTACCGACATGGGCGCCGCTGAAAATGCGGATCAGACAGTTGGTCAGGCGGTCCGAACCGCGGTGTTCTGGGTCGTCACCGCCGGGGTGAGTGTGTGCGCGATGATCACCACCGGACTGGTGTTTCACCAGTTCTCGCTGTTGGGCGAGCGCGGGTTGACCACGACTCAGGCCGCGGCGATCTTGCTACCGCAAACGGTGGCCGGGCTCACGACGACCCTAGGACTCGGGTGGCTGGCCGATCGAGTGCCGGATCGGTTGCTGATCGCTGTCACGATGGCGGTGCTCGCGGCCGCGACTGTCGGGGCTGGATGGGTGACGCCAGGACCTGCGGCGGTGCTCTACGCGCTGGCGATCGGTGCGGCAGGTAGCGGAATCCGCACGCTCGAGGCCGCGGCATTCACCCGCAGCTTCGGCGTCGCCCATATCGGAGCGATCCGGGGAGTGGTGCACTCGGCAGCGGTCGGCGCCACCGCGTTCGGCCCGGTACTGGTCGCCCTCGGTCGCGAACACGCGGACAGCTACCGGCCCGTGCTGCTCGCGTTGACGGCGCTGCCCTTTGCGGTTGCCGTCGCGGCGCTACTGATTCGAGAACCCGCGCCCAAGCGGCCGGCAACATCGACCGCGGCCGGGCCGGGCACCGGTCGACCCGGGGTGATCCTGAGCGCTTCATCGGCGCCCGTACCGAATCGCAGGACACCGACACCCCGGCCCTGACGGCTGAGATGTCGGTGGGTCCAGATGCGGGTATGTCAGTGTGATCCGGCCAGGTGCCCGCTCAATCGTCCGTGGCGTTCCTCGGAGGCTTTGTTGAGGCCGATGATCTCCACGTTCTTGCCCTTGGCCGCGTACTTGGTGGTGATCGCGTCCAGGGTCGCGACGGTCGAGGCGTCCCAGATGTGTGCTTCGGACATATCGATGACGACGTTGTGTGGGTCGTCGACGTAGTCGAACTGGTAGACCAGATCGTTGCTGGAGGCGAAGAACAACGCGCCGACCACCCGATAGACCCTGGTGTCGATGGTGCCGTCGTGGTCGATGTCGGCTTCGTACACCTTGATCACTTCGGTGAAGTGGGCAACGCGGTGCGCGAAGGCGATCATGGCGGTGAGGACGCCGGCGATCACGCCGTAGGCGAGGTTGTGGCTGACCACGGTGACCACCACGGTGACGAGCATGACGATCGTTTCGCTCTTGGGCATGCGGCGCAACGTCTTCGGGGTGATCGAGTGCCAGTCCATGGTGCCGACCGAGACCATGATCATCACCGCGACCAACGCCGCCATCGGAATCAACGCCACGATGTCACCCAGTCCGACCACCAGGATCAGCAGGAACACGCCTGCCATGAAGGTGGATATCCGCGTGCGTGCCCCGGAGTCCTTCACGTTGATCATGGTCTGGCCGATCATCGCGCAACCACCCATGCCACCGAAGAAACCGGTCACCACGTTCGCCACGCCTTGGCCCCAGCCTTCACGGGTCTTGTCGGAGTGACTGTCGGTGATGTCATCGACCAGCTTGGCCGTCATCAACGATTCCATCAGCCCGACCAGTGCCATGGCCAGCGCGTACGGGGCGATGATGCCCAGCGTCGTGAGGTTCAGCGGCACGTTCGGGATGAACAATGACGGCAGGCTCGACGGCAGCTCACCCTCGTCGCCGACGTCGGGAACATTGAGCGAGAACACAATCGCCGCACCGGTCAGGAACACGATCGCCACCAGCGGTGCGGGCACGACGGAGGTCAGCTTCGGCAGCAACACCATGATCAGCAGCCCGAGGCCGACCAACGGATACACCAGCCACGGCACCCCGAGCAGATGCGGGACCTGCGCCATGAAGATCAGAATCGCCAACGCGTTGACGAACCCGACCATGACGCTGCGCGGGATGAACCGCATCAGCTTCGCCACCCCTACCACGCTGAGGGTGACCTGGATCAGGCCTGCCAGGATCACCGTCGCGATGAAGTAGTCCAGCCCGTACTCTCGCGCGACCGGTGCGATGACCAGGGCGATCGCGCCGGTCGACGCCGAAATCATCGCGCGGCGGCCGCCGGTGAACGCGATCGTTACCGCCATCACGAACGAGGCGAACAACCCCACTCGTGGGTCGACGCCGGCGATGATGGAGAACGAGATCGCCTCCGGAATCAACGCCAGCGCCACCACCAGGCCGGCCACTACTTCGATCCGCAACCGTTTGGGGCTGCGTAGCGCCGCGAGCACCGAGCCCGGGGCATTGTCTGGTCGATGTGTCATCGACACCATCGGCACTCCGTTCCATATATTCGGCGCGCGCGGGCGCCACCGCGCGAGCACAGCGCTCACGGGTAAGAGTTCATGGGGGCCGAGCTGGACTCTCGAGACGGATCGAGACCGTTTTCGCCCCGGCGACATTGCCGGTGGGCGTCGAGATCAGCAATCACTCAGCGATCCTTACCCTACTCTCCGGTGAGGGTAGAGTTTCAAGTCGAGCGGCTGAACAGTGTTCCATCTCTCATTCGCACGATGGCGTGCATTACGGGTCGCGTCGGCTTGTCCTGGTGTGTTATCGCCGCGGCTCAGAAGTGAGACCTCTGCCACCAAGCCCACCCCAGGGTTGTGAACCTACTCGTACGGGAGGGTATATTCATTCCGCTGAGTGTTAGCTGAAGTTCGTCATCCGGCAGCGTGGCCGGTGATGTCCAGCATCGTCGCGCTAGCGTCGCCGACCGCTCGCATCACCGATTTCTCCCACCGCGCCGACCCGTGGCCGCATGGCCACCTGCGCGACGACCGAACGGAGCTCGCCGATGGAGACAGCTGTGTCCACCGCCAAAGAAACCGACGGGTCGGTGATGGCCGCGCTGAGGAGCCCGAAGCGGTTGCGGATCGAGATCCTGGCCGGTTTGGTCGTCGCGCTCGCCCTGATTCCCGAGGCGATCTCGTTCTCGATCATCGCCGGGGTCGACCCGAGTGTCGGCTTGTTCGCGTCGTTCACGATGGCGGTGACGATCTCGATCGTCGGTGGTCGCCGGGCGATGATCTCGGCCGCGACCGGCGCGATCGCCCTGGTCATCGCACCAGTGGTCAAGGAATACGGTCTGGACTATCTGATCGCGACTGTCATCTTGGCCGGCGTGCTGCAGATCGTGCTCAGTGTGATCGGCGTCGCGCGGTTGATGCGGTTCATTCCGCGCAGCGTGATGGTCGGCTTCGTCAACGCGCTGGCCATTCTGATCTTCACCGCGCAGGTGCCCCACCTGCTCGGGGTGCCGTGGCTGGTGTATCCGATGGTCGCGCTCGGCATCGTGATCATGGTGTTGCTGCCCAAGCTGTCCAACGTGGTGCCCGCGCCGCTGGTCGCGATCGTGTTGCTGACCGCCGCGACCATCGTGTTCTCGCTCAATGTGCCCGATGTCGGCGACGAGGGTGAGCTGCCGTCGAGCCTGCCGACGTGGCTGATCCCTGATGTTCCGTTCACCCTCGAGACATTGAAGATCATCGCCCCCTACGCACTGGCGATGGCGATGGTGGGTCTGCTCGAGTCGCTGATGACCGCGAAACTCGTCGATGACATCACCGATACCCACTCCGATAAGACCCGTGAGGGTTGGGGTCAGGGTGTGGCGAACGTGGTGACCGGTTTCTTCGGTGGCATGGGTGGTTGCGCGATGATCGGCCAGACCATGATCAACGTGAAGGATGCCGGGGCACGCACCCGGATCTCGACTTTCCTGGCCGGCGTGTTCCTGCTGATCCTGGTGGTCGGACTGGGTGACATCGTGGCGTTGATCCCGATGGCGGCGTTGGTCGCGGTGATGATCATGGTCTCGGTGGGCACGATGGATTGGCACTCGCTTGCGCCGAAGACATTGCGCCGCATGCCGATCGCCGAGACCACCGTCATGCTGGTCACCGTCGTCGTCACTGTGGTCAGCCACAACCTCGCTTATGGCGTGATCGCGGGTGTGCTCACCGCGATGGTCGCTTTCGCGCATCGCGTCGCTCACTTCACCGAAGTCGAGAAGATCGGCGATGCCGACATCGACCACGATGGAGATTTCGACACCCGGGTGTACAAGGTGCACGGCGAGCTGTTCTTCGCCTCCAGCAACGACCTGATCTACCAGTTCGATTATGTCGATGACCCGCGCAATGTCGTCATCGATATGTCCGACGCCCATATCTGGGATGCCTCGACCGTCGCGACCCTGGACGCGATCACCACCAAGTACGAGTCCAAGGGCAAGAACGTCGAAATCGTGGGTCTCAACGAGGCCTCCGAACTGCGGCATGGTCGACTCAGTGGCCACCTGTCTGGTGGGCACTGACATGACCGAGGACACCGCCCGCGCCCATCTGCAGATCGGGCAGGTCGCCGAACGCACCGAGCTGTCGATCAAGACGATTCGTCATTACGATGAGATCGGACTGGTGACCCCATCCGAACGTAGCGCGGGCGGGTTCCGCCTCTACACCGAAGCCGATGTCGAGCGGCTGCTGGTTATCCGCCGGATGAAGCCCCTGGGTTTCACGCTGGAACAAATGCGCGAGTTGCTCGAAGCGCTGGATGTGCTCGCCGATCCTGCCAGCGGCCCCCAGGCCCGCGCGCAGGCGAGTTCGGTTGTGCGCCGATGCCGAACCGATGCCACCGCGAGCTGCGAGAAGTTGCGTCGCCAACTCGACTACGCCGAGGAGTTCACCGGGTTCCTCGTCGCGCGAGACCCGGCCGTCCCGAAGGCCTGATCGGCTGAATCCGGGGCCGGTGCCGGTACTTTCCGGCACCGGCCTTCGAATACGATCACCTCGATTCCCGCCGCACTGCTCGGGCCGCCCGGTATCCACGGGTCGAGGCCGTCGTGCCAGTAGCGGGCGATGCGATAGGGGTCGCGGATGATGCTCGCCAGGCCCGCGATCGACACCGACACCTCGCCGCGAGTATGGGCGATGGTCACCGGGGCTCGGACCGCGATTTCGGCGACCAACGGCGCATCGATCGGTGCGAACAAGCGCACCAGCCCGTCGAATTCTGTGAACTCCACCGCCATGGGACGGCTGACCAGCCGATAGTCGCAGTCGATGGTCGTCAGCATCATCGTGTTCAGTGGCGCTAGCGCCACGTGCAATTTCGCCACGTTGGCCCGCGCCATCCTGCCGCCTTCCCGATTCGATCATCTACACCTACTCTACCTTTGCGTAAGAGTAGTGTATGGTCTGGATCGCGTTCCGTCCCGCGGCGCCGGCCACGTGCCGCGGGGCCGACCGCCACCAACGCACCTTCCGATACGAGGAGTGCCGATGGCCAGGACGGCCCCCAACCAGACTGTTGGTTTCGACGAGCCATCAGTGCTCGCCGAAGCGCGACGCCGACGAACCTTCGCGGTGATCAGTCACCCGGACGCCGGAAAATCGACGCTGACCGAAGCGTTGGCCCTCCATGCCAGGGTGATTTCCGAAGCGGGTGCGATCCACGGCAAAGCGGGCCGACGGTCCACGGTGTCGGACTGGATGACGATGGAGAAAGAACGCGGCATCTCGATCACCTCCACGGCACTGCAATTCGGCTATCGCGCGCCCGACGGCACCGACTGTGTGATCAACCTGCTCGACACCCCTGGTCACGCCGACTTCTCCGAGGACACCTATCGGGTGCTGTCCGCAGTGGACTGCGCGGTGATGCTGATCGATGCGGCCAAGGGGCTGGAACCGCAGACACTCAAACTTTTCCAAGTGTGCCGCCACCGGCGCATCCCGATCATCACCGTGATCAACAAGTGGGACCGGCCAGGTCGCGACGCGCTGGAACTGCTCGACGAGATCGAGCAACGGATCGGTCTTCGCCCCACGCCGCTGACCTGGCCGGTCGGCTATGCGGGTGCCTTTCACGGCGTATTGGATCGCCGCACAGGCGAGTTCATCCATTTCGTGCGGACAGCGGGCGGCGCTACCATCGCCCCGGAGCGGGTGCTGTCGGCCGAGGACGCCTTGACGATCGCTGACGCGCAATGGACTACCGCAGTCGAGGAGTGCGAGCTACTGGCCGCCGACGGCGCGGATTACGATCGCGACACCTTCCTCGGCTGCACCACCACACCAGTGCTGTTCACCGCGGCCGTCCTCAATTTCGGAGTGAGCCAACTGCTGGACGTGCTCGTGCATTACGCGCCTGCCCCCGCAGCGCAACTCGACACCGACGGCGAGCCACGGCGCCTCGATGATCCGTTCAGTGCGTTCGTCTTCAAAGTGCAGGCCGGGATGGATACCTCCCATCGCGATCGACTCGCCTATGCCCGTGTCTGTTCGGGATCGTTCGAGCGCGGTGACGTCGTGGTGCACGCTACGACCGGCAAGCCCTTCACCACCAAATACGCGCAGTCGGTGTTCGGTCAGCAACGAACCACCATGGACGTCGCCTTTCCCGGTGATGTCATCGGCCTGGTCAACGCGACCGCACTACGCGTCGGCGACACCCTGTATCGCGAAGTCCCGGTGCAGTATCCGCCGATTCCGAGTTTCGCCCCCGAGCACTTCGCGGTGGCCCGCGCCGCGGATGCGGGCAAGCACAAGCAATTCCGCCGCGGTATCACCCAGCTCGAACAAGAAGGTGTCATCCAGGTTTTGCGCTCGGACCTGCGCGGCGATCAGGCCCCGGTCCTCGCCGCGGTCGGGCCGATGCAATTCGAAGTCGCCGTCCACCGCATGGCCACGGAGTTGCACACCCCGATCGAACTCGAGCCCCTCAAATACACCATCGCGCGGCGTACCAGGCCCCAGGACGTAGCGGAGCTGCAGGCGCAGCGATCGGTGGAAGTGCTCACCCGTGCCGACGGAGCGGTGCTGGCTCTGTTCACCGACCGATGGCGCTTGGCCGCCATCGAAAAGGAGCACCCCGACCTTCTCCTGGAACTCCTGGTCGCGGCCGCATAACACTCACCACCGCGAAGGAGCCACGATGTCCGAATTCGACAAACCCGTCCCACCTTTGGTAGCGCGATTCCCCTCGCTGTACGCCTACAACCTCGCCTACCCTCACACGCCACTTCCCGCGAATGCGCGAGCCCGTGAGCAGATGCGCGGCTTCGACGCGGCCGGTATCGGCGTGGAAGACGACCTGATGTCATCCGGCGCCGTGCTGACGCTGGAGTTTCTGCCGGGCGGAGCACCCGGGTCACATGACCTGGATCGACTCGGCACCGTCGTCGCAACACGTCGGGGCCACGGCGCGGTTTATGTGCTCGCGGAGGCCGTTTCGCTGCGCGCGGCCTGGACCGCGAGCATCAAGCACTGGCCGACCAGACTGTCTGCCGCACGGACGGTGATGGCTGGGTTGCGCCGCTATACCGGAACGTTCTAGCCGCGATCGCAGCTGAGTCGCGGCAGTTGATGTCTGCTGAGCCCGACAGCACCCGGAGGTTACAGTGAAAGCCTTGCCGACAGCGAAAACTGCGTACGGTCCCGCCGCGGGCCGCAGCGGGCGAACGGCCCGAAGTGTGGAGGTCGAACATGGATGACGAGCACCTGCAGATCGGTGAGGTCGCCGCGCGCACCGACCTGTCGATTCGCACTGTGCGCCACTATCACGACATCGGCCTGGTGACGCCCTCGGAGCGTTCGGCAGGCGGGTTCCGGCTCTACACCGAGGCCGACGTTCAACGACTGCTGGTGATTCGCCGGATGAAGCCGCTGGGCTTCACCCTTGCTGAGATGAAGGAACTCCTGGAAGCGCTCGCCGTTCTGGAGAACTCGACATCGAGCGCGCAACTGCGCCGACAAGCCGGTGCGACCCTGGATGTGCTGCGGGGCAAGGCGGAAGGCAGCTGCGAAAACCTTCGGCGCCAGCTCAGTTACGCCGAAGAACTCACCGATCTGTTGACCGCCCGACTCGACGCCGAAGCATCCTCGACGACTCGCTGACCCCTCAGGGGCGCCCGCTATACCAGCGAGCATCCGCCAGGGCCGAACACACCTCCGACAACGTCGTAGGCCATTGTGCTCTGATCGTCTGCCACGCTGCGCGTAATGAGACGTCCTTGGCGAGGACATAGACAGCGCCGTGCGCGGGCAGTGTCGCGACGACGACGCCGGTCCGATCGGTGTCGTCCGCGCCGGGTGCACCGCCGGGTAGGAAATCGATCCGTACCATCGAGCCGGAATCGACGAGGTCATCGCGTACACCGGTACCGCCCGCATCGAAACGGCGTTGAAGAACCAGCTGGACGGGATCGGGCATCTTCGCGGTCGGGTAGGCCCGGCTGTAGGCGCCCGGTGAGTCGAAGTGCTGCAGGACGAAGCGCCCGGCGGATCGATCGGTGTGAGAAGACATGTACTTCCGTTCGGCAGGCGCGTCGACGACGGCGGTCAGTGGCTGCGACCCGCAACCGGCCATCACTCTACCGTTACGGAAGGGTAGAGTGATGATGAAGGGGTGCTCACTTCCACTCGAGCACGAAATCGCGAAGCTGCTGAACGGAGATACGGCATTGACAAAGCCCAATGTGCGCACGATGCACGAAATTCTGAGGGAACTCGACACGGTCATGCTCACCACCGTCGACGAACGTCTCCAGCTGGTGAGTCGCCCGATGGTGCTCCATGTCGGCGACGACTTCGACGGCACCGTTCACCTTTTCGCACCCCGGGAATCACGGGTGGTCGCCAACATCAACGGGCGGGCATCGGTCAACATCTCCCATGTCGGAGCCGCGGCATCGATATCGCTTGCCGGGCAGGCCTCGATCGTCACAGATACCTACGAAACCGCAGTGCGCTGGCATAACGGTCTCAACAGTTGGTTCCAGCACGGTCGGGCAGGGGTAGTGCTGATCGAGGTCACCGTGTTCGAAGGTCGCTGTTGGAAATTCGCCGAGGACGCGGCACAGCAGCCGACAGCGTCCGCCTGAGCCGTAGTGCACCGGCTAACCAGGGTCGAGGTTGGTCCGGTGACCCGAGCCCGCTGACGTCCGCGCCGTCGGTGAGTCGAAGAGCTGATTCAGGTGATAATCCAATACCGCGGTGGCGGTGGCAGGGGAGTGCTGGCCGATGAGCACGCTCGTGCCGAGCCCGTGGGCGAGCATGACGAGCCGGGTTGCCTCAGTCTCGACGTCGAGCCCCGCTGAAACCTCACCGCTGGCCAGTGCGCGTGAGAGTGCTTGTGCGATGTGAGCTTCGAGTCGATCGATGCCCGCGATAAAGGGGTGTTGCGCGAGATCGGGATCGGTCATGGCCAGTACCGCGTAGGACGTGCCGATCAGATGGAACGCGCGGCTGACATCATCGGTGGGCAGGGCCTCGGCGAAAAACGCCTCGATGAGTGCGCGGGCGGGCGGCGGGACGGGCAGATCGGCGAGGCGTTGCTGCCAGCGCTGATGGCTGAGCTGTTCGAGGCGGTGCAGGGTGCCGATCAGCAATTCGGCCTTGCTGGGGAAGTAGTACTGCACCAATCGCAGTGACGACCCGACTTCGGCGGCGACGGCGCGAATCGTGACCGCGTGGAGCCCGTCACGGGCGGCGACTCGGGCGACCGCGTCGGCGATCTCAGCGCGTCGCTGAGCGTGATCGACGGTTCTGGGCACACGTGGTCCTCTCTCGACCTCAAAGTCTCCATGATGATACACATGTATCGGATACAACTGTATCAATCTGGAGGTGGGTGTGCAGCGACCCGACGCACACGAGAGATCGGCGGTAGTCCCGGCACGAGCGGCCGCGCTGCTGATGGTGGTGTGCTCAGCGCAGTTCATGGTCGTGCTCGACATCTCGGTGGTGAACGTGGCATTGCCGTCGATGCGGATATCGCTGGGCTTCACCGACACCGGGCTCGGCTGGGTGGTCAACGCCTACGCGCTGGTGTTCGCGGGCCTGCTTCTGGTCGGCGGTCGCCTGGCCGACCTCTATGGGCGCAAGCGCGTTCTCCTTGCCGGCCTACTGTTGTTCACTCTCGCCAGCTTGGTCGGCGGGCTGGCCTCGACGCCCGGTTGCCTGATCGGCGCCCGCGCCGCCCAAGGAATAGGCGCGGCGGTGCTTGCCCCCGCCACGCTGACAATCCTCACCACGAGCTTCGCCGAGGGTCCACGGCGGACAAAGGCGCTGGCAATCTGGACCGCGATCGGCCTGGCGGGTGGGACTGCGGGCAACCTGCTCGGGGGAATCCTCACCGAGTTCCTGTCGTGGCGAGCCACCTTGCTGATCAACGTGCCCATCGGCGTCGTGGCGCTGGTGCTGGCAGCGCGGACCCTGGCCCCGGATTCGATGAACGGGCCGACCACGCGGCTGGACGCCCCCGGGGCGTTGTTGGCCACGTCCGGGCTGGCCGCGGTCGCCTACGGGTTCGGCGAAGCGGCCACTCTCGGATGGTCGGCGATGGCGACGCTTGCGGCGATCACAATCGGATCCGTGCTGCTCGTCGTGTTCGTCGTGGTAGAGGTCCGATGGGCACCGACACCATTGATTCCGTTGTCGCTGTTGCGGATTCGGTCGGTCGCGGTCGGCAATGTGGCGATGTTGCTGACCGGAGCCTGTTTGAATCCGATGTGGTTCTTCCTGACGTTGTCGATGCAGAACATACTCGGCTACACCCCGCTACAAACCGGGCTGGCGTTCTTGCCACACACGCTGATCACCATCGCCGTCGGCGTCCAGGCGACGCCACGACTGATGCGCCTGGTCGACGGACGGGTCCTCATCACGACCGGTGCCCTGCTGGCCGCGGCAGGGTTCGTATGGCAGGCCCAGCTCAGCGCCGACAGCAGCTACGTCTCCGGGATCCTCGGCCCCGCCGTCGTTTTCAGCGTCGGAGCAGGCCTGCTGAACACCCCGATCACCGCCGCTGTCACCGCCGGAGTGCCGACGGCCGACGCTGGCGCCGCCTCGGGACTGATGAACACCACCAAACAGGTCGGCGCGGCACTCGGCTTGGCTGCGCTGATCACGGCGACCGCCACATCGACGGTGAGCTCAGCCGAGGACTACGGCCGAGCCTTCTGGCTGATCGCGGCAGCCATGGTCGCGGTGGCGGCGATCGCGCCGACGCTGCCCGCTCACCGTGATCGAACATGACCGGCGACCCACCGACCAGCCAGGGCCGATCACGACCTCGAAGTGATCGCCCGGCCGGAATCGGTGACGGTGATCTGCGCGGTCGTCAACGTCAATGTGCTAGGTAGGGCGCTGAAAGCTTCCTCGACGCGGGCGATGAGCGAGTGGCGCGCACCGGCGCCGCGGCCTGCCGAATGCCGTTGCTCACGCACCCAGTTCTTGGCGCCGCACCGCCACGCGGCCATGGCCAGCTCCGGGAGCAAACGGATCGCCACATCGGCGCGCCCATCGGCGCCGCTCTGTGCCTCGAGTGCCTCGACCAGACGTTCGTGGGCGGCCAATGACAGGGCGTTGCTGTGGTGGCGTAACGCTGTGTAGTGGGCGATCAGGCGGCGGGTGGCGAGGAATCTGCGTTCCCAGTCAGCGTCGCGGTCGGTAATCGTGGCAGCCATGGTCACTTGCAGTGTCTGCAGGACCGTGATGTCGGGCCGACTGGCATAGCTGGTGAAAGTATCGACGTAGGCATCCCACAGCTCGGCCTCCGCTGCCAGCGCAACATCTTCTTTGGAGGCGTAGTAGCGAAAGAATGTGCGCTTGGATATCTGCGCCTCGGCCACGATCCGGTCGAGGGTGACCGCGTCGAAGCCGTCTTCAGTGAACAGGCGCAAGGCGATCTCGCCCAGTTGTTGCCGCGTCCGCTGCTTCTTGCGCTCGCGCAGCGACACCACGGCACCGTCGCCCGCTTGTTTGCTCACGGATACACCTTAACCAGTCGCGGTAGCCCTTCCTTCGAAGATGCCTCTTGTTGTAATTTTACACTCGGTGGCGTTTTCTGAAGGAGTGGTGATGCGGCAACGTGCAGAACTGGTGATCATGTTGTTGGCCTCCACGCTGGGGGTGATGGCGGGCGCGATCGTGATGCCGGTGCTCGAGGTGATCCGCGGTGACCTCGGAGCCAGTGGAACGGAAGCGGGTTTCATCATCACCGCGCACGGGTTCGCGATCGCGGTGGTCAGTCCGCTGATCGGACGCGCGATCGATCGATGGGGTGTGCGCGTGCCTCTGGCCGCCGGGCTCATCGTCTACGGGGTAGCCGGCGGTGCGGGATTGCTGATCACCTCGTTTCCGCTGTTGATCGTCAGCCGCCTGCTCCTCGGTGTCGGTGCGGCAACTGTTTTCAGCGGTACCACCGTCGCGATGCTCGCGATGGCGACCGGCACCCGTCGTGATCAGGTCATGGGCTGGCGCACGACGGCCACCACCGCAGGTGGGCTGATCTGGCCACTGCTGGCCGGAGTCCTGGGCGGGATCAGTTGGCACGCGACCTTCGGTATCTATCTCGTCGGTATTCCGCTCGGCATCGCGACACTACTGGCCATGCCGAAACATCGTGCTGCCCAAGATGGTTCGACCGAAACGTTGACCGGTTCAGCGCTGGACCTGGTGCGCCGGTACCCGAAGCTACTGATCTGGTACGGATTGATGATCGCCACCGGGCTGATGATGTACAGCCTGGCGGTGTTCCTGCCACAGCGGTTGGCGCAGTTGGGGATCGAAGCCCCGATCTTCGTGTCGCTGTTCATGGTGGTCCAAGCCCTCGCGTCCATCGGGGTCGGACTCGGATATGCCCGTATCCGAACGCGTTTCGGATTCACCACGCTGCTGCGCGCCACAGCCTGCTGCTGGGTCGTCGCCTTCACGATCTTGGGGCTGGTTGCCCATCCGGCACCGGTTTTCGTCGCCTCCGCACTGTTCGGGCTCGGCAACGGGCTGCTGCTGCCGGTGATCACCGTTCTCATCGGCGAAACCCCACCGGCTGGGCGGCGCGGACAGGCGACGTCGCTGTCAGGCACCGCGATCTTCGCCGGTCAGTTCGGATCACCGCTGGTGTTCGGGCCGCTCATGGCCGCGACCTCGATCACTACCGGGTATCTCCTCGCCGCGGCGATCGCGGCCACCATACTGGCCGGTCTTCTCGCCATCCGGGTCGATAGTCCGACCGAAACCGGTGCGTCTCGATCCGACGTTCTCGACGCCGGTCCGGTGAAATCAGCTCCGGGTCAATAACTTTCGAACGACTTTGCGCGGATCGGGAACCGGCAATCGATCTGTAACTGTTCATATTCAAATTTTCGGTCAGAGACCGTGGCCGCTGATGAGCCGAAGTTCGTTCGGGCTCGAGGGTCGCGATTGACAGGACGGCGCGAGCGGGGCCGGCTTTCAGGGGCAACTCGTCGACGGTGTCCTCGACCATCGCCAGCGTGAGCTTGCGCTGGCTGTTCGGTGATGCCCGACCGCCAGTCGCTCTATCGGCCGCGGGTACGTTGGTGGGTATGGGTTCCCAGCAGCAGTTCCGCGCGCGCCATCGGCGCGGCGGTGAGGCCGCTGTTCTGGCCCGGATTCCGGTACTGCCCGCCGGCGCGGACCGCCACCCTGGCACCAATGGCTGGTTGAGTTCGTTCGGCACCTGCGCGCACGGCCGCATAGCGGGTTGCCCACCAGGACACTGACCCACCGCCACTGCGTTCAGCCCGGATCTGCGGGCGCGGCAGTCGCGGTCGTGTTCCTGCTGTTCTGTCACCTGTTCGGGTATGCACCACGGTCGTGTCGAGGGTCGGTCGTGAGGTGTGCCGGTGCGGGCTTTCGAGTGAGGCACTCTGCTGTGAATTCCGATTCTGTTTCTGTGACCGCCCGTCCCTGGTCGCGGGTCGCCGACGCGCTGCGCGGTGACACTGCCGGCGGGGCGCTGTTGATCACCGCCGCGCTTGTCGCGTTGGTGTGGGCCAATTCCCCGGCTTCACCGGTCTATGAACATCTGCGCGACATCACGGTCGGTCCCGCGTGGGCCGGTTTGAATCTGCCGTTGCACGCGTGGGCGGCTGACGGTCTGCTGGCGGTGTTCTTCTTCATTGTCGGCAACGAACTCAAACAGGAGTTCGTGCACGGTGCGTTCCGCGATCCCCGTCAAGCGTTGGTGCCGATGGTCGCTGCGGTCACCGGAGCCCTGGTTCCCGCCGCAGTGTTCCTGGCCTTCACCGTCGGGCACGATGACGCCGCGCGTGGGTGGGGCATCCCGATGGCCACCGACGCCGCTTTCGCCGTGGCTGTCTTGGCCCTGGTCGGGCGTGGGCTGCCGCTGGCACTGCGGACCTTGCTGCTGACCTTGGCAGTAGTCGATGATCTGATCGCGATCCTCGTGATCGCCGTGTTCTACACCGGCGGTATCAACTTCGCCGCCCTCGGGGCGGCCGCGATCCTGCTGGGGGTGTTCGCGTGGTTGCAACACGGGCCCGGCTTGCCTGCCCGTGTTCCGAGTGCGCTGGTGTACGCGCCACTGGCGGTGGCGATCTGGGGTTTCGTGCACGCTGCCGGGATCCACGCCACTATCGCCGGTGTCGCGATGGGCATGCTGATGCGCACTCGGCCCCGCCCGGACGAGACCACTGATCCGAGCCACGCGGCGGAGAATCTGCTGCGCCCGTGGGCGATGGGATTGGCGTTGCCGATCTTCGCGCTGCTCTCGGCCGGGGTGTCGTTCGGCGGGATCGGATCGATGCTCGTCGACCGAGTCACGCTGGGAGTAATCGCCGGGCTCGTGATCGGAAAACTCATCGGAGTGCTGGGTGGGGCATGGCTGGCCACCCGCCTGACCAGCGCCCGGTTGGATCCGAGCCTGTCGTGGGTAGATATCGCCGGGATGTCGCAACTGGCCGGGATCGGATTCACTGTGTCACTGCTGATCAGCGAGCTTTCATATCCCGCTCAACCTGATGTTTTGGACCATGCCAAGGGCGGGGTCCTGCTCGGCACGCTCGCCGCCACCGTCCTGGCCACCGTGCTCCTGGGCTATCGCAGCCACCGACTCCGCCGCAGTACGGCGGCCGCTGAGTGATCGCCCCAGGTGCGCGGAGCCGGTAAACAACCCATTCTCGACGACACGAAAGCTGCCCGCGATGAATCACACACCACTGTCACCGTCGATGCCGGACCGCAATCTCGCCCTGGACCTGGTCCGGGTCACCGAAGCCGGAGCGTTGGCGGCCGGGCGTTGGGTCGCCCGTGGTGACAAGGAAGGCGGCGACGGCGCCGCGGTCGACGCCATGCGCGCCATGCTCGCCACAGTGCCCATGCAGGGCGTCGTTGTCATCGGCGAGGGCGAAAAGGACTCTGCTCCCATGCTGTTCAACGGTGAGAACGTCGGCGACGGAACCGGCTCGCACTGCGATGTCGCCGTTGACCCCGTCGAAGGAACCACTCTCATGGCCACCGGGCAGCCCGGTGCCCTCAGCGTTGTCGCCGTCGCCGAACGCGGCATGATGTTCGACCCGTCCGCGGTGTTCTACATGGACAAGATCGCTGTCGGTCCCCGCGCCGCGCACACCATCGACCTCGACGCGCCCACTGCCGACAACATCGCCAACATCGCCGCAGCTTTGGACAAGAGACCCGCCGACGTCACTGTCGCGGTCCTGGACCGGCCGCGCCACCACACGCTGATCAACGAAATCCAGGCCGCCGGCGCACGGGTCCACCTCATCGGTGACGGGGACGTTGTCGCCGCGGTCGCCGCCGCCCGACCCAACTCCGGGATCGACGCCGCGTTCGGGATCGGTGGAACCCCCGAAGCGATCCTGGCGGCTGCCGCGATGCGTTGTCTCGGTGGCGCCATCCACACCCGCTTCGCGCCCCGCGATGAGAGCGAACGCCGTAAAGCTCTCGACGCGGGCCACGACCTCGATCAGGTCCTGCGTACTACCGACCTGGTCGGCGGAAACGAAGTGTTCTTCGCCGCTACCGGCATCACCGAAGGCCCACTGCTGCAAGGAGTCCGCTACAAGACCGGCAACGCGACCACTCAATCTATCCTCATGCGTGCCAGTACCGGCACCACCCGCGTCATCAACGCACAACACCGGCACCACTGACGAAGCCGCGGCATTCGGCGAGTTCTGACATCTCGCCTTGACCAGCACCCGTCCTGCACCTCTGACCTGCAGGTGTGTTTTCTGGCTCTCGCTCCTCACCACCCGACCACGGCCAGGCCGGCCGCGCCCGCCAGGACGGTCAGTACCAAGGTGCCGATCGCGTTGGCCGCACCGGCCAGATAGCGTCGGCGTTGGATCAATCGCACGGTTTCGAAACTCGCTGTGCTGAAGGTGGTGTACCCGCCACATAACCCCACCCCCACGATCGTCTGCACCTGATTCGGTGTGCCGTGGAACAAGACCGACCGGTGAGCACCCCCAGCAGCAGCGACCCGGTCACATTGATCAGCACCGTCGCCCATGGGAACTGCGAGGCGCGTCGTGAGCGGATCATCCCGTCGAGAACGAACCGGGCCAGCGCGCCCGCGCTCCCGGCGAGCGAAACCCACACCACCATCATTTCGGCTCCTCACCGCGTTGCGAGGTCAGCCACGCGCCGACGGCGATCCCGGCCGTGGTCGCGACCACGCCCGCCACCACACTGCCCAGGGCATAGGTGATCGCGGCCCGAGGGTGGTGACCCCGCAGCATCAGGTCGGTATCGACGGCGAGGGTGCTGTAGGTGGTGAACGACCCGATCACCCCTGTGCCTACGCACAGCCGCACTCCCTGGCGCCACCCGGCATCCGGGCCCGACCGGGCCAATGCCTCGAGCAACCCGCCCAACATGAACGCGCCGACCATGTTGATGGCGAACGTGGTGACCGGCCAGTGGCCGACGGTGTGGGGAAACGCGACGCCGAGACCGTATCGGGCAGGTGCCCCGATCAGGCCGCCGAGGGCGACTGCCACGATCGCCACGGGCCGCAGATGTAGCGGACCAGGTGAGAGTGCGGCGGTATCGGGATCGATCGGCGCGGCCGTGGAGGTTTCGCGGTGACCGGACAATGGACAGACTCCTTCCTCGGGGGGAAGGAATCATCAGCCCCAGATAGGGGCGGTTCAGACAATCGCGAAGGATTGTCTCGGCGGAAATCCATCGCCGAAATAAATCATAGCGTCCGCGAGGTCGCCGCGCGCTTCGAGCGCCCCTCACCATGTGATCACCGTCGACGGTGTGACGGTGGCCAGATCGACGATCAGCGGCGCGACCGTCTACTGGTGGCGCCACACCTTGACCGCGGAGATGAGCAACAACGAGGCCAGGATAGGAATGAGCGCGGCGGTGGGGACAACACCAAGCAGTAGCCCGCCTACGACCGTTCCCGCGATCGAACCGGCGGCCATGACGAGCACGAACCGGGTGTTGCCACGCAGGATCTGGAAACTGCGGTCGCGGCTGTAGCGGGCGAACGCGACCAGCATCGTCGGCAACGAGACCACCAACGACAGGCTCCCCGCGACCTTGATGTCGACACCGAACAGCAGCACGATCGTCGGGATCAGCAGTTCCCCACCGGCCACGCCCATCAACGCCGCGACGATCCCGATCCCGGCTCCGGCGAGGACCGCGACGCCGACCCGGACGAGCGTTGGCATCTCGAGGGTGCCGATGTGGCCCCAGTGGCTTACGGCCAGGGCTGCGGCGATCAGCACGAGCAGCAGCGCCAAGACCCGGTAGAGGGTGCGTGGGTGCATCCGCGTGGCCCACCCCGCACCCAACCACGCCCCGACCAGGCTGCCGACGAGCAGGTTCGCCGCGATTGTCCAATGCTGGCTCACCTCGGCGAAGGGCAGTGCGATCAGGCGAGCGGGGAGGGCGGTGAGGACCACGATCAGGCTCATCGCTTTGTTCAGGATTACCGCGTGCAGGGCCGCGAACCCGAACAACCCGATCAGCAGTGGCAGCCGGAACTCCGCGCCACCGAGCCCGATCAACCCACCCAGTACACCGATTGCCGCGCCCGTGGCGAATACCAGCACCAACGTGTCGCGTCGCGCCACGGCTGTCGAGGCTGATGGGTTGTCAACTGTTTCGCTCACAGGTCGAGACGCTACGGCCACCGAGCTGTCTCACCGTGTGCGGCCGAGGTGATGTCAGGACGCGCCGAGCTCGAATGCTGTGGCCGACACGAGGATCAGTGGGGTCGCCGATCGAAGGGGTCCGCCGGTCAGGTAGTCCGTGGTGCGTACATGATCACCGCGACCCCGGCCAGACAGATCACCGCGCCGATCACATCCCAGCGATCGGGGCGGAACCCGTCGGCGGCCATGCCCCACAGCAGCGATCCGGCCACGAATACACCGCCGTAGGCGGCCAGGATGCGCCCGAAGTTCGCGTCGGCCTGCAAGGTCGCCACGAATCCGTAGATACCGAGGGCGATCACCCCGGCACCGATCCACGCCCAGCCGCGGTGCTCGCGCACACCCTGCCAGACCAGCCAGGCACCACCGATCTCTGCGATGGCGGCCAGGACGAACAGCAGGATCGAGCGAACCACGGTCATCTGTTGAGCCTAAATGTCGGGTTTCACAGTGTAGTGACCGTGGTGGCGCAACCGCACCCTGTACTCGCGCACCTCGATCCGGTAGCGCTGTCGCCGGTGCCGGTCGAGCGGCATCGGCTGCGTCGGGCCTTGGTGCGTGACCGGATCAGCCCGACGACACCGATCCCGATCAGCGCGAAGCCGAGTGGTTCCAGCCACGACAGGCTCACCAGAACGGTGCCGCCGCCGAGGACCCCGGCCGCGATCAGAATAGGCGCCAGGCAGCACCCGACGCAGAGCAGCGCGCCCGCGCCGATCGGTGCCCACCAGCGCCGCGTCTTCGTGTCCTCAACAGCCACAGCCACAGCCACAGCCACCACCTCCGGTACTGGTGGCACGGGCGCTGTCGTCGAAAGAGACTGGGCAGGTAGGGATCTCGCTACATAACACCAGGTCGTCGCAGCCCGCCGCCAGCGCCGCGCGCAGAGTATCGCGCACCGCGGTCAGCTCGGCCAGTTTCGCGTCGACCTCGGCCAGTTTCGCCGCCGCGCGGGCCTGCAATCCGGCAGCGGCGCGCCGCCGTGAGCCGAACTGGGTGGCTGCGAGCAGGTCAGCGACCTCGTCGAGAGTGAACCCGAGTCGCTGGGCTGCCTTGATCACCCGCAACACGGTGACGGCTTGCCCGGAGTAGAGGCGGTGCCCGCCCGGGGAGCGGTCGGGTTCGGCCAGCAGTCCACGACGTTCGTAGTAGCGCAGGGTCTGCGTGTTCACCCCCGCGGCCGCGGCGAGCTCGCTGGTGCGAAGTCCGGTAGTCATCACCGGGCACCGATCGCGGCCGCAACGCGAGCGCTGAACGCATCGAGTACCTCGACATAGGTCGCCGGAACGCCGACCTGCATCACCGGGCCGGTGTCGGTGGCGTCGAAGTCGAAGGTGAAGAACGAGCAGCAGCTCGATTCTCGCGCCGCCAGATCCCGGCCGACAGCTTCGGCGCCGGCGGCCAGGACCAGGTCCAGCCGTGTCGGGGTTGGCCGGGTCGTGCTGTGCACCGACTCGGCGAAGAACCGGTCGAACTCGGCGACTCGGATCGGTTGTTCCACGGTCGGCAGGGTGCACGCGTGCGGTACCCAGTCGCTCTGAGCTGGTGAGATCGTCATGAATCGACGGTAAGCCTGTACCTAGGTACAGGATGCAACCCCGAAATTTCCCGCAGCCTGATCAGCTGCAAGATTTGGGATCCAGCGCAGAGAGAGCGCTACGTGTTCCACGCCGATAATCAGTGGTCAGGCGAGGTGTTAGGCATTTTGCTGCCCTGATTTGTGTGGGCCGAAAGCTCGAAGGTATCGCCTCCGGTGCCGCTGCCCGCGATCGCGCCGTTGATCGGGACGCAATATGGGACACCGCCAACGGCCACGTGGGGGCTTTGGGCAGTGTCGCCGTCCGCACGGGCCCGATTGGCCCCCAGCTATCCCGGCCACAATCGGCCGGGACAACCAGCGGGCTATCGACCGATGCGGCCGCCGTTCTTCTTCCAGACGACCACGACCGACGCGCGGGGCTGTGCGGTGCCGCCCTCGGGCCAGTGGGAGACCGGCTTGTCGGGGGTGGCGGTGTCGGACTCACCGGGGTGCTGCACGCAGACCACGACTCGGTTCTCCTCGATGATCGGGCCGCAGGTCTCGGCGCCGATCGGCACAGTCAAGAACTGCTTGGTCTCACCACGGTTGGGGCCGTCGAGGACGACGGAGAACAGGCCGTCATTGGACTTGAGCGCGTTGCCGTCGGTGGAGATCCACAGGTTGCCGTAGGGGTCGAAGGCGACGTTGTCGGGGCAGGAGATCGGGCTGACCTTGGTCTTGTCGAATCCGGCGAAATAGGTGTCGGCGGCGGTGGGGTCGCCGCAGACCAGCAGCAGGGTCCAAGTGAAGCTGGTGCCCTTGTGGTCGTCGGTGATCTCGAGGATCTGGCCGTTCTTGTTCTGGTTGCGCGGGTTGGCTTCGTCGGGACCGGCGAAGCCTTCCTTGCCGCGGTTGGTGTTGTTGGTCAGCGCGACGTAGACCTTGCCGGTCTTGGGGTTGGGCTGGATGTCTTCGGGGCGGTCCATCTTGGTGGCGCCGGCTTTGTCGGCGGCGATCCGGGTGAATACGGCGACTTCGGCGGCGCTCATGCCGTCGACGAGGGACTTGCTCTGGCCGTCGGCGCGGGCTTCGAGCAGCGGGAGCCACTGGCCGGTGCCGGTGAATCCCTTGTCGGAGGGGACTTTTCCGGTGCCGTCGATCTTGTCGGGGTGGTCGCCGGTGACTTTGGCGACGTAGAGGGTGCCCTCGGACAGGATGGTCATGTTGTGGCGGCGGGCCGCGGCACCGGTGCCGGACTGGACCTTCTTCGAGGACACGAACTTGTACATGTACTCGAAGCGCTCGTCGTCACCCATGTACAGCACAACCGTGCCGTCGCTAGTGACATAGATTTCGGCGCTTTCGTGCTTGAACCGACCCAGCGCGGTGTGCTTGACCGGGGTGGACGAAGCATCGAAGGGATCGATCTCGAGGGTCCAACCGAATCGGTTGGCCTCGTTGGGCTCCTGCGCGACGTCGAAACGCTTGTCGAAACGCTCCCAGTGGCGTGGGATGTCGACCTTGCCGACACCGTAACGCTTGTGGCGTGCCGCGACCGCCGGGTCGGCGGCTTCACCGGCGAAGTAGCCGTTGAAGTTCTCCTCGCCCGAGAGCACGGTGCCCCACGGGGTGACACCGCCACCGCAGTTGTTCAGTGTGCCGAGAACCTTTGTCCCCGTCGCGTCTACGGAGGTCTTGAGCAGGTCGCTGCCCGCGGCGGGGCCGGTGAACCCGATCTCGGTGGTGGCGGTGATGCGTCGGTTGTACTTGCCGAAGCCCGTGGTGAGCTTGCCGGTCCCGGCTTCGCCTTGCACCTCTACCACAGTCAAACCGTGTGCAGCCAAAGCGATTTCGTACTGCGCCTGGGTGACGGTGTCGGGAGTGAACCCGCGGAACATCATCGGCTCGGTGGTGTACTCGTGGCTGACGACCAGCACGTACTTGTTCGGTGCGCCCTCGACCGGTAGCAGTGCGGCGTAGTCGGCGTTGAAGCCGAACTGCTTGGCCTGGGCGGCCGCGGTCTGGTTGTCGAAATCGAACTTCGGTGAATCAGCGAAAAGCGGGTCGCCCCAACGGATAACGACCTGCTGTTCGTACCCGTCGGGAATCACGACCTCGTCGCGAGTGTTGGGCGCGATCGCAGTGAACTCGGTGCCGGTTCCCGGGGAGCCCGCGGGATTGGCGGCCGGATCGGCCGGAGCGTCGTCGCCACAAGCGGCCAGGACGCTGCCCGCACCGACAGCGAGAACCGCGGCAGCGCCGCCCTTGAGCACGCCACGGCGGGAGAGCGCCGAGACGATGTCGCCGAAGTACGCGCCGTCGGAGGTGTTGGAGACCTCATGGAAGCACGCGTTGCCGCATTTGTACTGGCACGTCATGGAAGTGCGCGACGACTGACCGTCGTGCTTCACGAACAGGGCGAGTGGTTTGAGGTTCACGAAATCTCCCGAAATAGAGTGGTATTCGGGACGGTAGAGGCAGAAATGGATCGAAAAGAGTCCGGAAAGTGAATTTCAATCCAATTAGGCAACCCTCATAAAATTGCATTTAGGCAGGTAGAACCTACTGTCAGGCCTGGGCTGGAGCGACAGTTTCGCGGCGCGGCAGGCGATTGATCGCCGTCGTAGTTTACGTTGGAGAATGGGTTCTCAGTGATGGATATTTATCGATTTTCTCGGCCGAAGATTCACACCTCCGCTCTTTTCGGCGGCGAAGAATTGGGCACCGATGAACCCGCCCCCGAAAAGGGCGGCAAGTACGACAACGGCGGTATCGGTGGTGCCGTCTTCCCAGGATGTGTGCCGCAGGGTTGCGAGAACAAGCGCCGGGTTGGCGAACGAATACGACCAGCCGACCACGGTGATGACGTCGAGGTACCCACCCAATGCTGCGGCGATGGATGAACCGCGCCGTGCAGTGGCGAAGATCAGGAACAGCGCGACCAGTCCGGTGGCGCAGACGAATTCGGTGCCGACCAGCCACGCCGTCGCCGGGGTGTCGACAGCGGGAAGCTGGCGCCCGTCGATCACCAGATCGATCACGGTCACGGCGACGAACGCGCCTGTGCCCTGCGCCGCGAAGTAGGCGAAAACTATTCGGCCGTCGTGGCGGAAACGGCGGCCGTCGAACCAAGCAGCAAGTGTGAGAAGGGGATTGAGGTGCGCACCGTGGGCGAGAGCAAGCAGGGCGCCGCAGGCGGCGAGCACGCTCACCGACACTGCTGCTGTCACCGATTCGCTGCTACCGGAGTGTCGAGACGCGTCGGTGGCCACCTGGATCATCGACAGCAGTGTCGCCAGCAGAGCGGTGCCGGCGAACTCGATTGCCATGGCGATGCCGAGCCTCCCGGCCGCACCGATAGGCACGGCTCGACGAGCGGGCTGGATCGACATATTTCGATCCTGCGGGGTGTCGACCCGGTGATCAAGGAACGGCTGGTGAACCTCAGATGGACAAGACGCTGACGGAGTCAGGAGCCACAGTTGCTGCCCGGGCTCGCACGCAATGGACCACCGGCGCGCAGAATCAGCTCCATCTCGTCGAGAGCTTCGTGCTCGACGCGGTACCAACTCCACCGCCCCCGGCGGGTCCGCGAGAGCACCCCTGCGTCGACGAGAATCCGCAGGTGATGGCTGAGCGTGGACTGCGCGAAGTCGAATTCCTCGGCTAGGTCGCAGAAGCATGCTTCGCCGCCGCCGGACTGGCGCACCAGGATGAGGAGTTTGACGCGGATGGGGTCGCCGAGGGCCTTGAACAGGCGAGCGGCGACGGCGGGTTCGTGACCGGTAACGGTCGCGACCGCGATGTCGCTGTGCTGTTCGGTGTCCTTCGGTGACGCTGCCATGGTGACATCGTGCCCATGTGCGGTGAACGTTCGGTGAACGTGGCGGCACGTCGAACTGGTAGCCCAGTCGACGGATTGCCCGGATCCATTGGGGGTTGTGTTCGTCGTCACCGAGGCGTCGTCGCAATCGCAGTACGTGCACGGTCAGGCTGTTACTCGATACCGGTTGGTCGCCCCATAACGCGCGGACCAGATCCTTGCGCGGTATGACCGAGCCTTTGCGTTCGGCGAGGTAGCGCAGCAGCAGGAATTCCCGTGGGGGCAGCATGATCTGCTCACCGTCGAGCCAGATCCGCGGGGCGGCGCCGTCGATACGCAGTCTGCCCAGGTCGATCACCATGGGGTGGATCGCGAGTGGCTCCGAGGCGACCGCGAGGGACTGCAGGATCGCCAGTAGCTCTCGGCTGCGGTAGGGCCTGGGTATGACCGCGGTCACGCCGTGCTCGGAGGCTCGGGCGGCGAACGCGCCGTCGCCCGAGCCTGCGGCCACGAGTACCGGGATGCCGGGTTCCTCCGCCCGCAAGATCTCGAGGAAATCGATTGCCGACAGCCGCCCGACCGCTGGTCCGAGCAACACCGCGTCCGGACAAGTCCGTCCGAGAACGAGCAGAGCCTGTGCCGGGTCGCTGCACACCCGTATTTCGACCGGTTGCCCAGCCAGTTCCACACCGAGGGTTCGGGCGATGTCTTCCTCGTCGACGACCAACAGGGTCATCCGGTCACGGATGGCACCGGTGACGCAGGCGCGGCGACGGGCATGGAACTGCGAGTAGCCCAATTCCCACGCCTCGGTGAGCGGGTCCGGCATCTCAGCCGAACCGGCCACTGATGTAGTCCTCGGTTCGCGGGTCGACGGGATTACCGAAGATCTGCTCGGTGGGTGCGTATTCGACCAGCGCGCCGGTGCGCTGACCCTTGTCGTCGGCGGCCGCGGTGAAGAACGCGGTGCGCTGGGAGACTCGGGCGGCCTGCTGCATGTTGTGGGTGACGATGATGATCGTGAACTCCGAAGCGAGCTCGGTCATCAGGTCTTCGATCTTGCCGGTGGCGATCGGGTCGAGTGCCGAGCACGGCTCGTCCATCAAGATCACCTCCGGGGAGGTGGCGATCGCGCGGGCGATGCACAGGCGTTGCTGTTGGCCGCCGGACAGACCGAACGCGTTCTCCTTGAGCTTGTCCTTGACTTCGTCCCAGAGCGCCGCCCCGCGCAGTGCCTGTTCGATGAGTTCGTCCATGCTCTCGATCTGCATGCCCGTCACGCGGGGGCCGTAGGCGACGTTGTCGTAGATCGATTTCGGGAACGGATTGGCCTTCTGGAACACCATCCCGATGCGGCGGCGGACCTCGATGACATCGACACCGGGTCCGTAAATGTCGGCGCCGTGGTAGGCGACACGGCCTTCGACCCTGGCTCCGGGGACGAGGTCGTTCATCCGGTTCAGGCAACGCAGCACGGTGGACTTTCCGCAGCCCGACGGTCCGATCAGCGCGGTGATCTCTTTAGTGCTGAACGACATGGTCACATCCGAGACCGCCCGGAAGTCTTTGTAGTAGACCGCGAGGTCGCGCAGGCTGATCACGCCGTCGGGTTGCCCGGCCACCGCGGGCAACGGTTGACTCGCTTCGATCTTGATGCGCGTGGATGGTCGGCCGCTGCCTGCGGTGAGGTGGGAATCGGCTGTGGTCATGGACTTCTCCTTCATGACGGGGTCACCACTGGCGCTGGTAGCGGTTACGCAGCCAGATCGCGACAGCGTTCATGGCCAGCAAGACGATGAGCAGCAGCAGGATCGCGGCATAGGCCAGATCGCGGAAAGCCTGGCGGTCCTGCGGGACGAGGTTGTAGATCTGCACGGGCAAGGTGGTGTATCGGTCGAAGACCCCATCCGGGTTGAAGGTGACGAAGGTCGTCGCACCGACCAGGATCAGCGGGGCCGCTTCACCGATCGCTCGCGACAGCGCCAGGATCGATCCGGTGGCGATGCCGGGAATCGCCGAGGGCAGGGTCTGCTTCCATGTGGTCTGCCACAGCGTGGCGCCCAATGCCAAGGAGCCGTCGCGGATTTCGCGCGGAACCGCACGCAGTGCTTCGCGGGTGGTGATGATGACGACCGGCAGGATCAACGGTGCCAAGGCGATCGCTCCGGCCAACACGACACCGCCGATCGCGAAGGGACCGCGCACTACGAACGCCAGCGTGTGGATGCCGTAGATGACCGTCGGCACCGCCGCGAGGTTTTGAATGTTCAACTCGACCAACCGATTCCATCGGGAGTTCGGGTCGGCGTATTCCTCGAGGTACACCGCGGCGGCGATTCCAAGGGGTAGTGCGAACGTCGCGGTCAGCACGCACACCCACAACGTTCCGTACAGGGCCGAGGCTACGCCGGAGGTCTGGGGTGCGATCTTGGAGGGCTGGTTGGTGATCAGGTCGAGGTCGAATCGGGACCCTCCGGGTCAGCACCGCACGCGGACAGGGCCAAAGTCAGTGCCGCGACAGCGCTTGCGGCGGTCAGGTGCACGCGGGTGCGCTTGATCATGGGTGGGGCCTCCAGTCATTGCCCGGATCCGGTGTAGGCCACCGGATCCCTCATCTCGAGACCCTTGAATCCAAATATTTCGATGTGACGGTGAGATGAACGGACGGCGACTCGACACCCTATGGATCGATAAATTTCGATCCGAGATGTTTGGTGTGGCTATTCGCCTGCCGAGACCGGGGCGTCGCCGGACAGCTCGGCCAGCTGATCGGCGCCTGTCGGCTCGCAGCTGAGCATCGCGACGATCGCATGACGACGGCTGTATCGCGTTGCGACAGCCTCGATATGGGCTACCTCGGTGGCGGCACGGGCGTGCAACAGCGCGTCGGTGGGGTGGGCTGCGGCGAGGGAGTTGTTCAGGACCCATGCCCACGGGGTGATGGACGCGCGTTCCAGATCCGCACAGAGTTCGACGGATTCGAGGATGGGTGTCGATTCCGGGGAGGTGACGACGAGGATCTTCGTCTGCGCGGGGTCCTGCAACCGCATGAGCGGAGTGGTGAAACTGCGATCAGCGCCGAGGTTGCGACTGATCTCGCGGTGATAGGCGCCGGTGGCATCGAGCAACAGCAGAGTGTGGCCGGTCGGTGCGGTGTCGACGACCACGAAGCGACGCCGCGACTCGTGTACCAGACGCGAAAACGCTTGGAAGACAGCGACTTCTTCGGTGCAGGGCGAGCGCAGGTCTTCGGCGAGTGCCGCGCGGCCCTGGTCGTCGAGATCGGCTCCGCGGGTGCGCAGCACCCGCTGCCGGTACTGCTCGGTCGCCTCGTCGGGGTCGATGCGTGAGACCTGCATGGTGGCAAGACCTGCGCCGAGGGTGTCGGTCAGGTGCGCGGCGGGATCGGTGGTGCTCAGGTGCACGTCGTGGCCGCGGGCGGCCAAAGCGATCGCGATCGCGGCGGCGATGGTCGTCTTACCGACACCGCCTTTGCCCATGCACATGATCAGGCCATGGTCATCGAGAGCCAGCTCATCGATCAGCGCCGCCAGCGGAGCAGGCTCGATGAGCGGTTCAACGCAGTTAATGGGCTCGGAAACCGTTGCGGCGGAGTCGAAGAGCATGCCGAGTGCCTGCACGCCGACCATCTCGACGGGCTTGAGGGCGATCCGGTCGCACGGCAACTGGGCCAGCGATTCGGGCATCGCCGCGATCGCCGTATTCTCGCGACGGGTGATCGCGGCGGCGAGATCGTCCTGTGTATCCGTCTGCGGCAGAACAGCATTGATGATGAGGTGTCCGGCTTTGACGCCGATATCGGTCAGCTCGTCGTAGGTTCGGGCGACCTCGCGTAACGCCGCGCCTTGGGCGCGGGTGACAAGAACCAGACGCGTGAGCGCTGGGTCGGTCAGAGCGTGCACTGCGGCGGCATAGGTCTCGCGTTGCGCGTCCAGTCCCGACAGCGGTCCGAGGCAGGAGGCATCGCCGCTGCCCTGCAGGTATTCGGTCCACGCTCCCGGCAGTTGCAGCAGTCGGATCGTGTGTCCGGTCGGGGCGGTGTCGAAAACGATGTGATCGAACTGCGCGAACTGGGTGGCTGCAGGGTCGAGCAGCGCGGTGAATTCGTTGAACGAGGCGATCTCGGTGGTGCACGAGCCCGACAACTGTTCGGTGATGGTGTCGATCTCGGCGGCGGGTAGCAGCCCGCGCACCGGTCCGATGATCCGTTCGCGGTAGGCGGCCGCGACCTGGTGTGGATCGATCTCCAACGCCGACAGGCCGGTCACCGCAGGGATCGCGGTGACCGACGCGCCGATGGTTGTGTCGAAGACATGTCCGACGTTGGAGGCGGGATCGGTGCTGACCAGCAACACCCGGGCACCGCCGCGTGCGAGCGCGATCGCCGACGCACAGGCGACCGAGGTCTTGCCGACCCCGCCTTTGCCGGTGAAGAACACAAAGCGCGGGGCATCGGTCAAGAAGGCAGGCGTCTCCACAGTGATCAGCAGCAGCCGGGTCCGCTACAGCTGTCCTCGGCTATATCGAGCAAACCCACACCCTGCGGCGGGCTCACCTGGCTGGTGCCCGCCCACAGGATGATCTCGTCACGCGTCGGATAGCGGCCGGTCAGCGCGGTGACACCGTCGACCAGGACGAGCGGAAGCCCTTGCGAGCCCGCGACTTCGAGAAAACTACGGACGGCGTCGTTACCCGCGAAGGCCACAGGCTCCGATGCCATGTTGAACCGGCTGATGTCTGCGCCCTGGCTGCGCAGCCAGTCCAGATCGGCGGAGAAACTCACCAGGGCTTGGTCGACATCGGGTCCGCACACACCGGTGTTGCAGCACAGCGCGGGCTCGAATACCTCGATCTTGCTCATCAACATGTCGCTTTCTCGGGGTGGGTGGTTCAGGCGCGGGCGGGGAGCAGTTCGGCGATCAGTTCCTCGATGCGCTGCTTGATCTCGTCGCGGATCGGCCGCACCGACTCCACGCCCTTGCCCGCGGGATCTTCGAGCTTCCAGTCGCGGTAGTCGACACCGGGGAAATACGGGCACGCGTCGCCACAGCCCATGGTGATCACCACCGAGGACGTCTCCACCGCGTCAGGGGTGAGAATCTTCGGCGTTTGGGCAGTGATGTCGATACCGAGCTCAGCCATCGCCTCGACCGCAGCCGGGTTGAGCGAGTTGCCAGGTGCGCTACCAGCGGAACGGACCTCGATGGCGTCGCCTGCGAGATGGGTCAGGAACCCTTGGGCCATCTGGGAACGTCCGGCGTTGTGGACGCAGACGAAGAGCACGCTGGGCTTGGTCGACATGGGTTGCAATGCCTTTCGGTCAGGGAGTGAGTCAGTGGGTGAGGATGTCGAGTTCGGCGAGCAGATGCCGGACGCGGGTCTCGATGTCGTCGCGGATCGGACGCACCGCGGCGACGTCGTGACCGGCGGGGTCTTCGAGCTGCCATTCCTCGTAGCGGCGTCCCGGGTAGAGCGGGCAGGCGTCACCGCAACCCATCGTGATGATGACGTCAGCGGCCTGCAGGATCTCCTCGGTCCACGGCTTGGGGAACTCGTTGGTGATGTCGATGCCGACCTCGGCCATCGCGGCCACGGCGGCGGGGTTGATCTCGTCGCCGGGCTCGGAACCACCCGACCAGGCCACCGCGTTGTCACCGGCCAGATGGGTAAAGAACCCGAGTGCCATCTGCGAACGTCCGGCGTTGTGGGTGCACAGGAACAGCACGGTCGGCTTGCCGGTGTTGGCCTTGCCCTCGACGCGAGCCAACGCGATCAGGCGCTGTCGAGCGAACCGCTCGGCGAGCAGCGGCAGAAAGTTCACCACGGTCGCGCGACCGGCGAACTGGTCGTAGGAGGAGTACAGGAACCGTTCGATCGTCTCGATGCCGAAGGTCGATTCGAAGTCGCGCTGTAGCCGGGTCGCGGCCGTTTTCATGGCGTGCTTCTGATCGAGGGTGAGGGTGTCGCGGAGAGTGTGGGCGTGGTCTACCGGGCTGTCAGCCATGACAAATGTCCCTTGGTCGGGTCCGATGGATATTCAGGTGTCGAGTTCGGAAAGCAGGTGTTGCACGTGATCGCGGATGTCGTCGCGCACCAGGCGCATGCGTTCGATGCCGTCGATGCCGCGTTCGGAGGGTTCGTCGGTGTCCCAGTTGATGATTCGCACGCCGGGGGCGGGTTCGACCTGGGCTTCGCGACCGAGGGTGACCACCAGGTCGACAGTGCGCAGCAGGTCGGGGTCGATGGGTTTGGGCGACTCGCCGGCAAGGTCGATACCCAGCTCTTCGAGCGAGGCCACCGACAGCTCGTTCAACGCGGTGCCGGGGCGGGTTCCCGCCGAGTACGCCTGGACTCGGTCACCGGCCAGCTGGCGCATCAGCCCGGCCGCCATCTGCGACTTGCCGCCGTTCTTGACGCAGACGAACAGCACCGAGGGCTTGTCGCTCACTTGACGTCCCCGGTGACGGCCGGGTTGGAGGCGGTGGCTTCGGCGAATCGTTTTCGCAGCGCGAGCGACACGTAGACCAAGCCGACCAGCACCGGAACTTCGATCAGCGGGCCGACGACACCGGCGAGGGCTTCACCGGACGTGGCGCCGTAGGTCGCGATCGCGACGGCGATCGCGAGCTCGAAGTTGTTGCCCGCCGCGGTGAACGCCAGGGTCGTGGTGCGCGCGTAGCCCAGGCCCATGACCGCGCCGAGTGCGTAGCCGCCACCCCACATCAGGGCGAAATACACCAGCAGCGGCAGTGCGATCCGTACGACGTCGAGCGGGTGGGAGGTGATCTGCTTGCCCTGCAGGGCGAACAGGATCACGATGGTGAACAGCAGGCCGTAGAGCGCCCAGGGCCCGATCTTGGGCAGGAACTTCGACTCGTACCACTCGCGGCCCTTGGCCCGTTCGCCGAAGCGACGCGTCAGGTACCCAGCGACGAGCGGAATGCCGAGGAAGATCAGCACCGATTTGGCGATCTGCCATGGCGAGGTGTCGATGTGGGTTTGTTCGAGGCCGAGCCAGCCGGGCAGGATCGACAGATAGAACCAGCCGAGCACGGCGAACATGAAGACCTGGAACACCGAGTTGAGCGCGACGAGTACCGCGGCGGCTTCGCGGTCACCGCAGGCCAGGTCGTTCCAGATGATGACCATCGCGATGCAGCGCGCCAAGCCGACAATGATCA
This sequence comes from Nocardia sp. NPDC058633, assembly GCF_042717045.1. NCBI lineage: Bacteria > Bacillati > Actinomycetota > Actinomycetes > Mycobacteriales > Nocardiaceae > Nocardia > Nocardia sp. NPDC058633. Next base: position 193,613 of record NZ_JBHXRA010000013.1, on the reverse strand, counting down.
AGCCGGTGCGGTACTCGGGCAGGTCGGGCAAGAACAGCCAGGCCAGCGCGAACATCAGCGCCGGTCCGAGGATCCAGTTCAGCGCCAGCGAGCCGATCAGGAGTCTGCGGTCGCCGGTGACGGAGTCGAGGCGGTCGTAGCGGACCTTGGCCAGCACCGGGTACATCATGATCAGCAGGCCGATCGCGATCGGCAGCGAAACACCGTCGATCTCGATCGCGCCGAGCGCGTCACCGAGGCCGGGGATCATGCGCCCCAGAAGGATTCCGGCCAGCATCGCCGCACCGATCCACAGCGGCAGGAACCGGTCGAGGGTCGACAGCTTGCCGACGACGGGCGGGTGCTCGGTCGTGGTGGTCGCGCTCATGCGTGCACGCTCTCGGTGATCAGGGCGCTCGCGACGCGGGCGAATGCTTCGGGTACGACGCGGTAGTACACCCATGAGGCGCGGCGCTCACTGGTGAGCAGCCCGGCTTCGCGCAGCACCTTGAGGTGGTGCGAGATGGTCGGCTGGCTGACCTCGACACCGTCGGAGATATCACACACGCACGCCTCACCGCCCGCTCGGCTAGCGACCAGCGAGAACAGTCGAAGGCGCACCGGATCCGCGAGCGCCTTGAACACGGCGGCGAGTTCGACCGCCTCCGGAGGGGTCAAGGGATCGCGGACGACCGGTTCCGCGGCACAGGCCGCGACCGGTGTCAGGTTCAGCTCCGACTTAGACATTCCTCGATATTGACGTACATCGAATCAATGTGCAAGCAAACGCCCGGTGAACATCGCGAGGTGCGTGGTTACCGGATCGGCGAGCGGCGTTCGAGCAGGACCGTGTCGCGCCAGACGCCGTCGCGCTGGGCGATGCGTTCGCGCACGCCGACGGTGCGGTACCCGGCGCTGTGATGCAGGGCCAGGGAGGCGCGGTTGTCGGTGAAGATCGAGGTCTGCAACGTCCACAAGCCGTCGTCGTCGGCGGCGAGGACCTGCTTGTGCAGCAGAGCCTTGCCGACACCGCGACCGCGATGCGAGTCCGCGACGTAGACCGAGGTCTCGGCGACACCGGAATAGCACTCACGGCTCGACACCGCACCTGCGGCGGCCCAGCCGACGACCTGTCCGTCGATCTCGGCAACCCACCGGTGCTCGGACAGCCAGTGCTTGTCGAGGTACGCGCGCGTGGGTACCTCCGTCTCGAAGGTCGCGATCCCGGTGTCGATGCCCTCGCCGTAGATGCGACGCACATCGGCCCAATCGCCGGACTCCGCGGCTCGGACGGTGACATCGACCGGCAGGTCGCCGGGGCAGCACGGGCGCGGGGCGAGCAGTCCCATCACGGCGTCGGCCGCGTGCGGGAGCCCGGCGCAGCAGGCTTCGTTGACGGTGACGATGGTGGCGGTGCCCTCCTTGTGCAGGCGCACGAATCCGACGTCGGCGAGTTTGCGGACGTGGTGGGAGGTCGTGGACTGGCTGGTGCCCAGGATCTCGGTCAGCGCGCCGACTGTGATCCCTTTCGGGGTGGTCGCCACCGCGTGAAGCAAACGCACTCGTACCGGTTCGGCCAGGCAAGCGAACCATTCGGCGTAGGTGGTGGCCTCGCCGGTAGGCAGGACCTGGGCTTGGGGCAGGGCGATGGGCATGCCGTCAGTATATCGACGTAGATCGATGGTTGCATTCATCGACTCCAGTCGATACTCTCGGCCGTAGTTAATCGATCCATGTCGATGAAAGAGGTTCGTGATGAACGCCCTGCCCGTTGTTGTCGTCGGAGCTGGCCCGGTCGGTCTGGCCGCCGCCGCCGAACTCACCCGCCGCGAACTGCCGTTCCTGCTGCTCGAACGCGGCGAGCACGCCGGTGCCGCTGTCGCGCAGTGGCATCACGTGCGGGTGTTCTCCCGCTGGGCCGAGCTGATCGCCCCGGCTGCGCGCCCGCTGCTCGACGCTGCGGGCTGGACCGAACCCGACCTCGAGGGCTACCCGACCGGCGCGGAATGGGTCAGGACCTACCTGCGCCCGCTCGGCGAAGCACTCGGCGAGGCGGCCCGGTTCAACACCGAAGTGACCGGTGTGGCGCGCCGTGGCCGCGACCGCGTCGTAGACGCGGGACGCGATACCGAACCTCTGACCGTGCATATCCGCACCGCCGGCGGCCGCGAGGAGCGGATCACCGCTCGCGCGGTGATCGACACGTCGGGGACTTGGACCACGCCGAACCCACTCGGCGGTGACGGTCTGCTCGCGATCGGGGAGACCGCTGCTGCACAACGCATCTCCTACCAAGTTCCCGACCTCACCGACCCCGGCATCGCCGCCCGCCACGCCGGTCACCACGTCGTCGTCGCCGGAAGTGGCCACTCCGCGCTCACCGCGCTGATCGTGCTCGCCGAGTTGGCCGCCGAGCACCCCGACACTCGCATCACCTGGCTGCTGCGTCGCGGTGCGATCGGATCCACCTTCGGCGGCGGGCAAGCCGACGAACTGCCCGCCCGCGGCGCACTCGGACTGCGCGCGCAAGCAGCCGTCGAAGCCGGACACATCACGGTGGTCACTGGATTCCGCACCGAGACCGTCGAACAGCAAGAGAACGGCCAGCTCACGCTGATTCCAGCCGAAGGTGACCCTGTCGCCGACGTCGATGAAGCCATCGTGTTGACCGGGTTCCGCCCGGACCTGTCGTGGCTCTCGGAGGTCCGTCTCGATCTCGATGCAACCTTGCAGGCGCCGACCCAGCTGGCGCCGCTGATCGACCCGAACGCCCACTCCTGTGGCACCGTCTACCCGCACGGAGTTAAGGAACTGTCCCACCCCGAACCAGGCGTGTTCCTGGCCGGAATGAAAAGCTACGGCCGCGCGCCGACGTTCTTGGCGATGACCGGCTTCGAGCAGGTCCGCTCCATCGTCGCCGCCCTCGCCGGTGACCACGAAGCCGCGCAACGAGTCGAACTCACCTTGCCCGATACCGGTGTCTGCGGCGGTTCCGGGCTGTTCGACGCCCCGGCCGAAGAATCCGCGGGTGGGTGCTGCGCGGCTCCGACTGCGGTGCAGGAGTTGACTCTCGGTGCGCCGACCGCGATCCAGGAACTGTCCCTGATCTCCTCGCCTGTGCGCTGATCTGCTGCGATGCAGGTTGTTTCGACATCGACGGCGCCCGCCGCGACCGGGTTGCGGCGGGTGCTGGTGGTCTTGTGCGTCACCGAGATCACCAGCTGGGGAATCCTGTTCTATGCCTTCCCTGTCCTGCTCGGTTCCATAGCTACCGACACCGGCTGGTCCGCCACCGCGCTGACCGGGGTGTTCTCGGCCGGACACCTCCTCACCGCGTTCACCGGGATCCTCGTCGGTCGCCGATTGGACCGCCACGGACCACGGGTGGTGATGACAGCGGGCTCGGTGCTCGCGGTTGCGGCCCTGATCGTCGTCGCGACCGCGCAGAGCCTGCTGGGGTTTCTCCTCGGCTGGGCTCTGGTCGGGGTGGCGATGGGGGCGGTGCTGTATCCACCGGCGTTCGCGGCGCTGACCCGCTGGTACGGGCCCGACCGGGTGAGGGCACTGACAGTGCTGACACTGGCCGGCGGACTCGCCTCCACGGTGTTCGCCCCCTTGACCGCAGTGCTGGTGTCCTGGTTGGACTGGCGTGCAACCTATCTGGTGCTCGCGGTGATCCTCGCGGTCGTGACCGTTCCCGGGCACTGGTTCGGGCTGCGACTGCCCTGGCCCGACCACCTCGAACCGCAAACCGAACACCTCTATTTGGGCGATCCCAGCACGATCCCGCGCAGCCGACCGTTCCTCGCACTGGCCTTCGCGTTGAGCGTCACCGGGTTCGCCTCGTTCGCGGTCGTGGTCACCCTCGTTCCGTTGATGACCGAACGCGGGATCTCCACCACCACCGCCGCGATCGCCCTCGGACTGGGTGGTGTCGGGCAGGTCGTCAGCCGGATCGGCTACAGCGCGTTCGCCGCCCGCACCAGTGTGCGCACCCGCACGGCGGTGATCCTGGTCGCGATCGCGGCCACCACGATGCTGCTCGGAATCTTCACCACCGCAGCAGCACTGACCATCGCGGCCGTGCTGTCGGGCATGGCACGCGGGGTGTTCACCTTGCTCCAAGCAACCGCGATCACCGACCGCTGGGGTTCCACTCATTACGGGCAACTCACCGGGCTGCTCTCGGCACCGATGACCATCACCGTGGCCTCGGCACCGTTCGCCGCCACCGCCCTGGCCTCAGGGCTGGGTGGCTACCCGGCCACCTTCTTGATCCTGGGCATCGCCGCCGCGGCAGCCTCGGTGTTGTCGCTTACCACCATCCCGAAACCCTCACGGAAAGAACAACACTCGTGATCGACGCACTCGTCATCGGCGCAGGCCAATCCGGGCTCACCGCCGCCCACACCCTCACCGACCGAAATCTCAACCCGGTCGTCCTGGAAGCCGGACCCGATCCCGTCGGCTCTTGGCCGCACTATTACGACAGCCTCACCCTGTTCTCGCCCGCCCAGCACAGCAGCCTGGCGGGCCTGGACTTCCCCGCCGACCCTGACCACTATCCTCACCGCGACGAAGTCGTCGACTACCTGCGCCGCTACGCGAAGACCCTCGACGCCGACATCCGCACCAACACCACCGTCACCACGGTCGAGGCTCAGCCCGAGGAAGGGTTCCTTGTCCACACCACTGATGGCCAACAACTCCACACCGCCGGAATCGTCGCCGCCACCGGCTCTTTCGGTAACCCGCATCTACCTGAACTTCCCGGACAAGACCAGTTCAGCGGAAAGATCCTCCACGTCGCCGACTACCGCAGCCCCGAGGACTACACCGGCCAACGGGTGATCGTCGTCGGCGCGGGCAACTCCGCGGTGCAGGTCGCCTACGAACTCGCCGACCACGCAACCGTCACCCTGGCAACCCACAACCCCATCAACTTCTTGCCCCAACACCGCGACGGACACGACATCCATCACTGGCTCGTCTCCACCGGATTCGACCAGCTCCCACCCGAATGGCTAATCCGCTACGTCGGCGGCACCCTGGTCATGGACACCGGCGACTACCGGCACGCCCTCACTACCGCCCGCATAGACCGGCGACCCGTGTTCACCAGCTTCGACACCGACACCATCATCTGGGCAGACGGCGCGGTCGAACCGGTCGACACCGTGCTGTTCGCCACCGGCTACCGACCCAACCTCGACTACCTCACCGGGCTCGGCGCTCTCGCCGACGGCTACCCGCTCCACAGCGCCGGGGTATCGACCACCCACCCCGGGCTGGTCTACGTCGGGCTTGAATTCCAGCGATCGTTCTCCTCCAACACCCTGCGCGGGGTCCATCGCGACGCCGAACTCGTCATCACCGCGCTGGCCGCCCATATCAACCGGGCACCAGCCAAGGTCGGCCTGTAGATCCTCGCCAGGCATTGCCTGCGCAGTGGACGGGCTGGTGGTGAAAATGCTGTGTGGGCAAGGGATGACGGTGCGCGACATTGCCAAGGAGTTCGGTCTCACTCCCCAAGGGGTGACCGAGTACCTGTTCGGACTGACGATGACCCAGCACGAGGGAAACGGGTCGCGGACGGTCGCGGATGGATCGCCTCGCCCGCGCATCACTGTCGTGTGAGATCACGTATCTGCTGGGTAGAGCGCCTGAGAACATTGCGCTGCAGGGTGTGCGCACGGCCGAATCTCTCGGACTTCTCGGCGTGGGCATGGATGGAGTGCGAGTGCGCACGGTCAGTTGCACTGTGCGCACGGCTGAACGAGCGTGCGCACAGTGTCGGTCTTGGGTGTAGCGTGCGCGCATGCACCCTGATCGGGGAGCACAGGATCAGCTGTGGTGGGGCGGGTGAGTCCGATCGCGCGAGAGATGGCTGTTGTCCCAGCTCTCGATGTCGTCGCGCGCGAGTCGGGTGGGCGTCGGCCACCTCGCGTTGCGTGCTCTGAAGGCGCCTGCCGCGCAGGCGTGGCCTGGCGGGATCGTGGGGGTCGGCGCCACGGCGTTAGCGTCGATCGGTCTGCGATCGTGGCTCACGTGATCTTCGCCCCGCTCGCCGGAGTAAGAGCTTTCGTCTCTCGATCTGCTCTCTGTGCAGCGGACGATCGTCGAGAGCCGTTCATGCCGTGTAGATGGCTCCTGCATGTGAGCCATTCGGGAATCTACTCGATGATCATGCACCTCAGCTCGACTTCTCTGGCTTGTCCGCACGGCGTCTTCGAGAAGGTCGTGAGTGCGGTGCTCGTGGGTGTGTGACGCGCGATCGCTGAGTGCTTGTGTCTGTCGGCGATGCGGCGATGCGGCGAGATGCACGGCTCGGCCAGAAGGTGGTGTGTGATCATCACGTGTGGATCGGGTCGGGTGGGGCCGTGCCGATCGCTCGTATGGCTCGGCACACTCTCAGGCGGCCTCGATCTGGGGTGCGCGATCGTCGATCTCGGCGCAGGGCGAGTGGCTCTCCAACGCGGTGGCAGGGGGCGGGGATCCCACTATGTCACCACTAATTCGGCTGGACACGCCGTTGTCGAGCGTTGTCCAGCGTTGTCGATAGTGGTCGTATCGGAGCGTATTTCCCCAGGTAGACGTGCTGATTGGGTAGTCGATCGTTGTCCAGAGTGGGCCACGGTTGTCTTTGCCGCGTGCTCCGAGAAGGTCAGGGGTTCGATTCCCCTTAGCTCCACACATTCAGGCCGGATTCCGAGATACCGCGGAATCCGGCCTGACCCGTTTCCTCGACACCTGCGCTCGGAATCGCCGAACAGGCGCCGTCGCGATCGACCGCGCGGTGCCGTCACGGAGATCGACGTCGTTGACACGAGCGAGATTGCGGCGTTGACTCGATGTCACACAGTGGTTTTCGGCTGCCGATCGTCGGCGGCGGAGCACCCGAGGAAGAAGTCCCCAGCCATGAGTATCAGTAAGAAGCTCGCGTATTCCACCGAGGCCACCAAGGGCAGGGTGAAGAAGGTACTCGGTCGGGCTACGGGCAACCGACGGCTCGAGGCCGAAGGCCGGGCCGAGCAAGTCAAGGGCAATCTGAAACTGTCCGCCGCCAAGGTCAAAGACGCCTTCAAGAACTAGGCCGCGCCACGGGCGCTGACCACGACGACGGATTACTCCACAGCAGGGCGATCACTATGCCACACAGCACAGCTTCCCGATCCTCGTACGAAAACTCGTCCACCGCCGCCGGTCGGGTAGCCCAGAACAGCATCTTCGAACGATTCGCCCGCGCGGGCTTCGTGATGAGCGGCATCGTGCACCTGTTCATCGGCTACATCGCGATCCGGATCGCCCTCGGCGGTACCCCGGGCTCCGCCGACCAGTCCGGCGCCATGGCGGAACTGGCCGCCAAGCCGGGTGGTGGTTTCGCGCTCTGGGCAGGCGGCGTCGCGTTCGCGCTGATGGCGCTGTGGCGGCTCGCCGAGACCGTGTTGGGCAGCTCGTCCAGGCCTGACGACGACAGCAAGAAATCCGAAGCCGTCAATCGGGTGAAAGCCTTCTCCCTCGCGGTGGTCTATTTCGCCTTCGCTGTGTCGGCGTTCAATTTCGCCCGTGGCGGAGGCGGGTCGAGCAGTGCGCAGAGCACGGGGATCACCGCTCGCATGATGCAGAGCAGTGTGGGCACGATCGCACTGGTCGTCGGCGCGCTGATCATCATCGGCGTCGGCGGCTACCACGTCTACAAAGGCGCGTCCCGGAACTTTCTCGATGATCTGGAAGGCTCGACAAGCGATCTGGTGCGCTGGTTGGGCACGGTCGGCTACATCGCGAAAGGGCTGGCCATCGGCGCGGCCGGGGTGTTGGTGATCGTCGCGGTCGTCCGCTCCGAACCCGGTGAGGCAGGCGGCCTCGACGGCGCCTTGAAAACCCTCGGCGCCCAACCCTATGGGGTCGCGCTGCTCATCGCGGCGGGCCTGGGCATCATCACCTATGGCTTCTACAGTTTCGCCATGGCGCGAGACGCCAAGATGTAGTCGGCTCCCGTGTCTTCGGCCCCGCTTCCGCACGAGACGACGTCCGCGAACCCGCCCGGCGGGTGGCCGCCGGTAGCGGAATCGGTGGGTCGCCATCGTCGCCACATCGCCGCGGGGCTGGCATGGACCCTGGCGTTCGCCTACTTGCTCGCCGAACTGGTCACAGCCACCGCGTGGACCACGCCCTACAGTTTTCGCCACGACACGATCAGTGATCTCGGCATCACCACCTGCACCCAGCACGCCTGCTCGCCCTTGCACATGGTCATGAACGCGACCTTCGTCGTGCTGGGCTTGCTGACCATCGTCGGCGCCATCGGCCTGCTCGACTACATCCCGCACGGCCCGCGCCAGTGGTCGATCGTGGCGCTGGCCGTCGTCATCGGTCTGAGTACCGCGGCGACCGGGGTGTTTCCCTCCGACGGCGGCATCGTCGTGCACACCCTGGCGGTGATGCCCGCGTTCGTGTCCCGCCACATCGTGCTGATCCTGCTGGCGATCTGGCTGTGGAAACATCGCCGCCTGGCCGCGATCTGGTCCGGGGTGTGCGCGACGACCGGGCTCACCGGCACCGTCCTGCTCGCGATCGGCCTGCAGATCGGCATCACCGAACGCCTCGTCTTCTATCCGCTACCGATCTGGATGGCGGTCACCGGCACGGTCATCGCGTTCACCGCCGTCCGCAGCACGATCCCGTGGCCGCGCGCACGCCTGTCGACTCTGCCCGCTCCGCTCGCCTGAGTGGCCGGGACGCAATCACTCGCGGGGAGCGAGCAGACTCTCCCGTTCGCGCCAGACACGTTCCCATCGTCGAGTCAGGGCCGGGTACACGATCAGGTATCGGAACGGCGCGATGGCGGCCATGTATGCCCGCCCGAAGAGGCCGTTGGGCTTGACCAGGACTGCCATTCGTAGTTCGTATCCGGCGTCGTCGACCGGTGCCCAACTGAAATGGGCGACGGCGGCGACGGTTTTGTTGACCAGTTCCATCGCGTGCTCGTCGCGCAACTGGTAGAGCATGGTGAAGGGGAGATTCGGCACGGGCGCGCCCGAATCGGGTCGGCGTAGGTCGTTGGGCAGTCGGTCGCACAACGTCGTATCCCGACTACCGGCTTCCGGGCCGTCCCAGCCGAGCCATTCGCCGAGCTTGTTCCGCACCGCGAACAGGAACCCGACGATGGCCGGGTCCGGTTCGCTTCCCTCCGCCTCGCGGATTGCCGCGAGCATCACGGCCAGGTCGTCGGGGCCCGCGCCGGGCGTCCGATACGACCACACGTCGACAACACGGAAGTCGGGGGCGATCTCGTGAATCCGCCATGGCTGGGCGGTGTGCGCTTCGATGGGAAGTCTCATGATGTTGCCTCCTCGCAGGCGGTGACGGCTGAGCGCTCGCGGTGGCACGGGGTGATCCGCCGGGGCGTCATGAGGCGGCCACGACGGCGGCCAGTCCGCCGAGCACCAGGCAGAACGGCGAATAGGCGCGCTGATTGAGGCGGCGGTAGACGGCGGGGGCGTTCGGCGACCTGTCGGTCGGGTCGAGCAGACCCGAAACGCCGCGCGCCAGCAAGATCACCGCCACGGCCCAACTGGCCGACGTGACCGTCCACGCCGGGACCGCCGCGTGCACAACGTCGGCCCGCAGCAGCAGCACACAGCCCGCGGCGGCGAGGAGCGCGGTGACGCCGAGACAGGCGGGGAGGAACCACCGTCCCGGCGGTGTGTCGTGGGCCCATCCCATGGTGGCGCGGGCGAGATCGAGTCGGGTGTTCCATGGCCAGGCGGTGACGGTCCACAGGGCGTGGAGCAGGCCGACTCCGAACAGGAGGACGGCGGTCGTGACTGCGATTGCGCTCATGCTCCAACGATCGCGCGCGCGACGCCGATGCTCGTCAGCCGCTGGTCTCGATGTTCTCCACCTCGAGGATGAGGACCCCGATCAACGCCTGGACGGTCCGACCAGACCTGATTCGTAGGCCAGTACCACGGCCTGAACCCGGTCGCGCAGACCCAGTTTGGCGAGTACGTGTCCGACGTGGGTCTTGACCGTGGCCTCGGACAGGTGCAGGCGCGCCGCGATGTCGCGGTTGGTGTCGCCGGTGGCCACCTCGAGCAGGGTGTCGAATTCGCGCGGCGTCAGCGCGGCTCGAATCCGCACGGCCGCTCCGGTATCGGAAGTCGGCGAGTTCGCGACGTGGGCGATGAGCCGGCGCGTGGTGGACGGCGCGATGACGCCGTGTCCGGCATGGACCATGCGGATGGCGTCGATGATCTCCGCACCCCGCGCGTCCTTGAGCAGGAAGCCGCTCGCGCCCGCGCGGATGGCGGGGAAAACGTAGTCGTCGAGGTCGAAAGTGGTCAGCGCGATCACGCGACAGCGCGGCCGCTCGGCGGTGATCACGGCGGTCGCCTCGATCCCGTCGAGCTTCGGCATCCGCAAGTCCATGAGGGCGACATCGACCCGGTGTGCGCGCACCGCGGCCACCGCCTCGTCGCCGTCGGTCGCCTCCCCGACGAATTCCAGATCAGGCTGGCTTTCCACCATCATGCGCAGGGCCGAACGCATCAGTTCCTGGTCGTCGACGATCAGGACCCTGATCCGATCGGTGTCGTTCAGCACGGCACCCGCACATCGACGACCCAGCCACCATCGGTCGGCCCGGCGAACAATGTGCCGCCGACCGCGTCGACTCTCTCGCGCATGCCCGCCAGCCCCTTACCTGTCCCTGTGTTCTCGGTCGGTGTTCCGGTGTTGGTGACGCGCACATCGATTCCCGTGCCGGTGGCGGTCAGACTGACCCGAGCTTTCGGTCGACGACCGGCATGGCGTGTCACGTTGGTGAGCGCTTCCTGCACGACACGGTAGATGGTCAGGCCGACCGCGGGTGTGGTGTCGAGTCGGTCGTCCATCGACAACTCGACCTCGACGCCGGTCGCGCGGACGCGGTCGACGAGCGCGGGCAGCTCGGCCAATCCGGGTTGTGGCTCGGTCGACGCTGACTCGTCGCGAAGCACGCCGAGCAGACCGCGCATCTCGGTCATCGCCTCGCGGCCGGCGTCGGCGATGGTGGTGAGGATTTCGTCGGCGCGTTCGGGCGAGCGCGGGACGACGAGTCGACCGGCCTCGGCGTAACTGACCATCACCGCCAGGGAGTGCGCCACCACATCGTGCATCTCACGCGCGATCCGTCGGCGCTCGTCGGCGGCGGCCCGTTCGGCGAGCTGCGCGGTCCACGCTGCTCGCGTCGCGCGGTAGCGGCCGAGCGCCCACGCGGCGGTCGTTCCGCCGAAGGTGGTGGTGGCCAACAACAGCCACCAAGCCCAGGCCTCGATGGGCGCGCCGGTGAAACCCCACAGCCTGGCCAGAGTCAGCAGGCTGCCGGTCAGGCCGACCCCGAGCGCCACCGTGGGCCACGGCGCGCGGGTGTGTGCGCTGACCGCGTACAGCAGGGGGAAGAAGCACAGAATGCTCGGCAACAGGATCGGGCTGTAGGCGCTCGCCGCGGCGAAGTCGGTGACGCCGTCGATGTCGGGTGCGATCAGCAGGACCGCGCAGGCGAGAGCGCCGGTCGCGAACACCGGAACAGGGAGGCGACGAGCCGCCGCGACGCACACGTGCAGCGCGAGGAGCGCGACGGTCAGCGCGACCGTCCACCACGTCGAAACACCGCTGACGCGTACCGATTGCAGACTCGCGGGCAACAACACCGCGGCCATCACCGCGGCCAGGGCCACCTGCCCGGCGTGACCGAACAGCCGCGGCCCGTCCGCATGGATCGACACCCCGCTCAATCTACGCGGACAACATCCGGGCGAGAGGATCTCGTCGCGCTCGGCGAACCGGCGCCACAGCGGAGAAAGCCCCCGTCCGCGCGGTACGAACGGGGGCATTCGGTCGCGCGGACTCACGCGCGGGGAACTGCGGTCAGCGCTTGACCAGCTCCGGGGTTTCCGGTTCGTCCGCGGCGTCCTGCACGGGCACCGCATGGGGGTCGACGGCCGCACGGTTCGGCAGCAGGACCGCCATGACGATCACGACCAGGGCCAGGACGGCCGAGACCAGGAAGGCCAGGCGCATGCCGTCGAGGGTGGCGGCGGCCGCGGGGGTGCCCGCGTCGACGAGCGAGGTGCTGCGCGCCGACATGACGGTGACCACCAGCGCGGTGCCGAAGGCGGCCGCCACCTGCTGGATGGTGCCCAGCATCGAGCTGCCGTGCGAGTACAGGTGCATCGGCAGCGCGCCGAGACCCAGCGTGAACACCGGAGTGAACGCCGCGGCCAGCGACACCATCAGCAGGATGTGCAGGCCGAGCAGCTGCCAGTACGGCATGTCCATCGAGATCTGGGTGAATCCGGCCAGCGAGGCGGCGATGCCGACGGAGCCGGGGATCACCAGCAGGCGTCCACCGAACTTGTCGAACAGCTTGCCGACGGTCGGGCCGAGCAGACCCATCGCCAGACCACCCGGCATCACCAGCAGACCGGTTTCCAGCGGGCTCAGACCACGCAGGTTCTGCAGATATAGCGGCAGCAGGATCATCGAGCCCATCATCGCCAGGAACGCGATCGACATCAGGACCAGTGCCTTGGTGTAGGTGCCCTGCAGCAGGACGCGCAGGTCCAGCAGCGGGGTTCCGTTGCGCTGCAAGCTGAGCTGACGCAGCGCAAACGCGGCGATCAGCGCGACGCCACCGGCGGTGATCAGTGCCGCGGTGGAGTAGCTGTCACCGTGGAACTTGCTCAGGCCGAACACCAGGCCACCGAAGCCGAGGGCCGCCAGTGCCACGCTGGGCAGGTCGAGCGTGCTGGGCTGCGGTTCGCCGACGTTCTCCAGTTGACGCAGGCCGAGCCAGGTGACCAGACCGGCGATCGGCAGCATCACCACGAACAGCAACCGCCACGAGTCGAGGCCGGGGATGTCGAATTGCAGGATCAGACCCGAGATGACCGGACCCATGGCAGGCGCGACCGAGATGGCCAGGGTGACGTTGCCCATCACGCGCCCACGGTCCTTCTCCGCCACGACGGTCATCAGGGTGGTCATCAGCAGCGGCATCATCACCGCGGTGCCACCGGCCTGGATGATGCGGCCGATCAGCAGCACCGCGAAGGTCGGCGCGAGTGCCGAGAGCACGGTGCCGGTGATGAACACGCCCATCGCCACTGCATAGGCCCGGCGGGTGGTGACCCGCTGCAGGAACCAGCCCGTGGTGGGGATGATCGCGGCCATCGTGAGCATGAACGCGGTGGAGACCCACTGCGCGGCGACCTCGGTGACCTTCAGGTCGCTCATCAACCGCGGGATCGCGTTGATCATGATGGTTTCGTTGAGGATGACGACGAAGGTCGCGAGCACCAGCACGCGGATGACGGTCGGTGTCTTGCCCTTCGTCGTCGGCGTGGATAGATCGGCTGGCATCGGGGTACCTCCGGAGAGCATGGGAATTGGCTGGGCGTGAGCTGTGGCCCGATGCCGAGTCGACGACGTCCCGGCACCACAAGAGAAAAGACGGATTCCGTCGGTCCAACTCATCGGGCGTCGGTCAGTATTCCGGTCGGGTACGACACAAATCACGTGGTTTTTCGGATCCGCCCGGGCCGGTAGCGAGTGAAAGCTGCAGGTCCGGGGCGTATCGAAGACGGCCCTGCGGGCGATGGTGAGCCTGGTCACTGCCCTGTTCCGACTGTCGCGACACCGGTGTGTTCGTGGGCGTGGACTCCGAAACGCGGGGTATACCGGAGAGGTGACTGCATCGAGAACCTGGCTTGCTGTGGTGTGCGCGATTGTTGCCGCTCTCGGGGGTGCCGAGGCATCGGCCGACCCGGGGGCCTACGTGGCGGGGGAGGCGCCGCTGGGTGGCAGGTCCGCTCAGATCGATGTGTACTCGCCCGCGATGGGGCGGGTGATCGAGAACAAGGTGATCAAGGCGGCGGGGGCCGGGGCGCCCACGTTGTATCTGCTCACCGGGGCAGGCGGCGGGGCGGACGGAATCTCGTGGTGGGACAACACCGACGTACGCAACTTCTTCGCCGACAAGTTCGTGAACGTGGTGATGCCGGTCGGTGGTGCGTTCACCCTGTACACCGATTGGGTCGCCGATGACCCCGGCGTCGGTCGGGTGCGGTGGGAGACGTATCTGACCCAGGAGCTACCCGGGGTGATCGACGGCGCGCTCGGCACCAGCGGGCGCAATGCGATCGCCGGTGTCTCGATGAGCGCGTCGTCGGCCCTGGATCTGGCTATCCGGAGTGGTTCGCGGTTTTCCGCGGTGGCGGCGTTGAGCGGTTGCCCGTGGGCCGCTGACCCGTTGGGAATCGCGATGGCCAGCGCGCAGGCGGTGCGCGGCGGCGGGAACCCGGGAAATATGTGGGGTGTGCCCGGCGGTCCGGGGTGGCAGGAGCACGACGTGTTCGCCAACGCGGGACGGCTCGCGGGCAAGACGATCTTCCTGTCCGCGGCGACGGGTATGCCCGGTGCCAAGGACCGGGGTCTGCCCATGCCGCCGATCGAATCGCTCGCTGGGGCGTGCACTGCCGCTTTCGCCGGGCGGCTCGGGCAGTTGGGGATCCCCGCCGTGCACGTGCACCGGATGACCGGGTCGCACACCTGGGGCCAATTCGAAGCCGACCTGCACGAAGCCTGGCCGCACCTGGCCGCCGCTATCGGGTGAGCCGAGGCACCCGCCTCAGCTTTCGGCGGGCGCCGGCTTCGCCTGCACTTCGGCTACGCCGCCGAGCTCGTTGTCGCGCTCGCCGCGCCGGTACCACCACTGCAACAGGCCGATGCCGACCAGGGCAAGCAGGGCGGTGGTGAGGCTGGCGGAAAGCCCGGGCGGGCGCCAGGTGACCGTGAGCGTCGCATTGCGGGTTCCGGGCGGAATGTCCACCGCGACGAAGGTTCCCGCGACCGCGCGCACAGGGATCTCGCTGTCGCCGAGGGTGGCTGTGTAGCCGGGCCAGGCCAGCCGGGACAACACGATTCGCCCGCCGGTCCCGGAGGAGACGGTGGCGCGGTTGGTGAGTCCCGCTTCGGGCATGACGGTGGCGTGCACGCCGGATTCGTGCGCGATCAGATCACCGGGGGAGGGCAGCGGGTTGACCCGTTCCAGCACCCAGATCTGGTGTTCGTGGCCCGGGTAGTCGACGAATCGCCATCCGGCCGGGGCAGCTTCGGTGCCGGCGTGGGGATACTGACTGCGTTGCAGGACAACGCGATCCAATCGCATCAGGTCGACGATCGGGGTGTCGGTCGACGGTTCCACCGCGAAGGCCCGCCTGTACGCGTCGGGGCAGGTGCCGCCGTCCCATGCCATGCACAGCAGGCCGGCGAAGGCCGCGTGCCCGACGGGGGTGTACCCGTTCACGTACTGCAGCCCGAGGTTCTTGGCGTAGCTGCCCAGCGCGATGGAGCCGTAGGTGTCGGTGAGCGTTCGCTCCTGGTCACCCACCATGATCCGGTCCGCCAATTGCAGTGTGCGCCCGTCGAAGTCGGGGAACGCGGCCGTCATGTCCGAGCGTCGCTCGGGGAACCCGTACGACATCGGCGTCCGCGGAGCCGAGGCCACCTGTACGAACGCGATCGGGAATGTCGCGACGATGGTCAACACAGCCGCGGCGGCGATCCCGCGAGTGCGCGCCAGCCACACCACGCCTGCCCCGAGCCCGACCACCACGAATACCGCGAGGGCATGCCGTTCGACGAGTTCCGGTGCGGCGGAGAACGATCGGATGAACAGCAACGCGATCAGCGCACCCGCGGCCGCGTACCGTCGCCGCGACGACGCGAAATCCCCGTAGCGACTGATCAGCACACACACCAGCACCAGCAGGGCGATCGCGAGCATCGGCAACACGCGCGCCGGCCACCGCAGCGGGCCGATCGCCCCCGGCCCCGCCGTCCACATCAGGGTGGCCACCGCGAACAGGGCGATCCCGCTCCACGAGGCGGCGGCGCGCCCGGCGGCCCTCCAGTCGATGAACGCGAGCGCCGGAATCACGAACCACGCGATGTAGACCATCGGCAGCGGCTGCACGTGCCCCCACCACGCGGTGAACGCGGGCACGGTGCTCGGCAGGCTCGCATTGAGCGATTCCGACCACGGCACGGTCAGGAACGGGTCGTTGTGAACAGTGGATACGTCACCACGCCAGGTGGCCTGTGAGGACAGCAGGATCGGCAGGTTCGCGATCATCGACGCGAGCACCGCGAGCCCGGACGCGGTGAGCAGGCGCAGCACCGGTGCCCACCGGCGCTGGTAGAGGTACTCGCCCGCGGCGACGGTGGCGATCATCAACCCGGACTCGACCGCGGGAAAGGCGTATTGGATGGTCAGCGCGAGGTACAGGAACACGAACAGCGGAATCGGCCCGGTGCGACCCCGTGCGTAGAGGACGGCCGAGGCCCAGGCGTGCACCAGCCAGGCGGTGCCGGTCTGCGAGGTGAACCAACTGGCCTCGTCGAAGAACAGGAACCATCCGCTGAACGGAAACGCCACACCCGCGACCGCGGCCCAGGGTGCGCGGGCGCCGTAGGCCAGGCAGATGCGATAGACGCCGAGCGCGGCGATCGCCGAGAACACGAACTTCACGGCGGTCGCGTACAGCGCGAGATTGTCGAACGAGGGCGCCAGCAGGTACACCAGCAACTGCGCGGGGTTGTAGAGCCCGGCTTCCTCGAGGCTGTAGTTGCCCGCCATCCATTCCCACGGCACCATCGCCGGGAATCGGCCCGCCCGCAGTTCGGTACCGAGCAGCTGCCACATCGGTACGTACTGCGCCTCGGTGTCGTCGGTGTAGAAGTGTCGTGAATCCCCCAGCAGCACAGCGAGATACCCGACAAATACGGCGGCGATGACGACACCGGCCCACCGCACGACCAGTTTTCGCGGTTCGAGCTCCGCGTGTACCCACACGAGCGCGGGAGCTTACGGCTTCGGGGTGAATCGAACAACAGCGCGCGGTGTCCATGTCGCGGTGGTGGACGTTTGTCCAGCTCAGATGTGGTCAGGGTGGGGTTTGATAGCATGGCGCAACCGAGCACGACCCTTCGAGAGAGTCATCAATTGCAGTTCGAAATCGTCGAGCGGGACGAGACCTGGGTGGCCGGTCTCCCGGTCCGCAGTCCCAAACGCGCACTCGGAGAGCTGCGCGACCGGGACCTCGAAGCGGCATGGTCGGCGGTCCTGCATCAGGATCTGGGCGGGCCGCTGGCCAGCGCCTACACCGACTACACCGGAGAGCTGAGCACCTACAACACCCAGATCGTGGGTTATCAGTGCGAGTCGCTCGAACGGGTCACCCGTGGGCATCTGGCGGCTCGGCTGCCGCGCGGCACCTACGCGCGCTTCTCCTCGGTCGGCAACTTCCCGCAGGTGATGACGGATCTGTGGACCCAGATCGCCTACGCCGAGGAGCACAACCAGATCAAGCGCACCTTCACCGGCGACTTCGAGTGCTACCCGCACGCCTACAAGATCGATCTGTACCTGGCGGTCGATCCGCGATGACCTATTCGATCGTGGTCCGCGGGGTGGCGCTGTACGGCGGCCTGGCGGTACCGCGGGTCCATCCGAGCTTCAAGGTGAGCAACAGCGACCTGATCGAGTTCCTCAAGGACCGGCTGCGCGATCGTCCCGGTGGCGGCGAACCGCTGCACACGGTGTACGTCCCCGACCCTGCGGGCAACTGGAACGCGCTGGTCGCGCGCGAATACGCCTCCCCGGCCGACGTGCCGGTCGGCGACCTCATGCTGCGAGTTCCCAAGGGCATCTACGCCCGTTTCGCGCCCAACGGCGATTATCACGACCCGGTGGAAGACGTCTGGGCCCAGGTCGACGACGCCACCGCCTCGGCCGAGATCTCCCGCGCCTACCGCGAGGAGATCGAAGTGTGGCACGGCCCCGACACGGTGGAACTGTTCGTGTCGATCACTGTTGATAGCTGACTGTTAGCCGAATTCGAACCGCTCGGTCTGCATTACCGCACCTTCTGTTCGTTCGGTGGTTCTGACCTGCGGTTATTTCAACTGGCTCAGAAGGTTATCGGTAAATTAGCCACTCGTATGGTGCATTCCTTTTGAATGACGGATACTGCACAAGTTGGCATCGGTAGGAAGTCGACCGCGCGCGGGCGTTGAGCACGGAGTAGGAACACGATGGCTGTCGAAGCTATGCGGGCTGGAGTGAGGTTGCGGGGCATTCACCGTCGTACCGAATCGGTCGTGGCGCCGCTGTCTCGAGGTCGGCACGCTCGATGACCGACCCCGAATACCCGGCGATGGATCATCGTCCTCTTGTCCTCGATCCGACTGATCCCGCCGACGCGGCAACTCTGCGGCAGCTGGTAGGCGCGACCGGTATCCGCACCGATGACCTGCGCGCGGGGCTGCGCGCCGAGCTGGGCAGGCTCACCGCCGCGCCGCCCGGGATCGACCCCACCGAGGAACGCTGGGTGTACTACCCGTGGCGTCGCGCGCTGGTCGCGATCCTCGGTCCGGCCGCCTTCAGCGCTATCCGTTCCGACCGCAACCGCAACAAGCTCACCAGGGACGAGCAGCAGCGGCTGGGGCAGCTCACCGTCGGCGTCGTCGGGCAGAGCGTCGGTCACGCGGTCGCCTACACCCTCGCGCTCGAGGGCGCCTGCGGACTGCTGCGCCTTGCCGACTTCGACACCATCGAATTGTCGAATCTGAACCGGGTGCCGGGCGGACTGTTCGACGTCGGCGTGAACAAGTCCGTCGTCACCGCCCGCCGGATCGCCGAGCTCGACCCCTTCGTGCCGGTCGAGATCTGGCCGGCCGGCGTGCTGGCCGACACCGTCGACCAGTTCCTCGACGGGCTCTCGGTGGTCGTGGAGGAATGCGATTCCCTCGACATCAAATTCGCGGTCCGCGAGGCCGCGCGCAGGCACCGGATCCCGTTGTTGATGGAGACCAGCGACCGGGGCCTGTTCGACGTCGAGCGCTACGACCTCGAACCCGACCGCGAACCCTTCCACGGCCTACTCGGCGCGACCACCGGCGAGCAGTTGACCGGTCTCGACACCAAAGCCAAAGCCCCGCACGTGATGCGGATCCTCGATCCGGGACAGCTGTCGTCGCGAATGGCGGCCAGTCTCGCCGAGATCGGCGAAACGATCACCACCTGGCCTCAGCTCGGCAGCGATGTGCAACTCGGCGCCGCCATCGTCGCCGCTGCTGTTCGCCGGATCGGCCTCGGCGCCAAGCTGTCCTCCGGGCGAACCCGGATCGACCTCGAAGTCGCTCTGGATTCCCTCGCCGAACCCGGCTACATCGACGACGGCATCGACGCTGTCGTCGACGATCGGGTCGAACCACCGCCGTCCGACCCGATCGAGGCGATCCTCGCCTGTGCGCAGCGTGCGCCGTCGGGCGGCAATATCCAGCCGTGGCGGTTGCACGGGGTGGCCGACCTGATCGAAATCGCCCTCGATCCGGCCGCGACCACCGCCATGGACATCCGCCTGCGTGGCAGCGCGGTCGCGGTGGGCGCCGCACTGCACAACGCCCGCGCGGCCGCCGCCGCACACGGTCTGCTCGCGGACCGGGAGCTCGCCGTCGATGACCCGGCCACCCCCCTGATCGCCCGATTGCGTCTGCGAGCGGGCGCCGACCCCGACCTCGCCGCGGACTATCCGCTCGCGCTCACCAGGCAGACCAACCGTCGCCTCGGTGTCGCGATGCCGCTGCCCGGAACTGTCCTGCCCGCACTGGCCGACGCCGCCGCGGCCGAGCAAGCGATCGTGCATGCGATCACCGACGTCGACGCACTGGGCGAAGCGGCCCTGCTGCTCGGCGCCAGCGACCGCGTGCGCTATCTGACACCTCAGCTCCACCAGCAGCTCTATTCCGAACTGCGCTGGCCGGGTGAGGATGTGCGCACGGGCATCGACGTGCGCACCCTCGACCCCGCTCCGGATGAACTGGCCAAACTGCAGGTCGGTCGCCGCACCGATGTGATGGATCGGTTGCGGGAGTGGTCGGCGGGTTCGGCGCTCGGCGAGTTCACGGTCGACCGGGTGCGGGCCAGTTCCGCACTCGTGGCGATCACCTTTCGGACGCGCGATGGCGAGGCGGATCTGGCCGATTACGCAAGGGCAGGTGCCGCGGTGGAAAGGGTGTGGTTACGGGCCCAACTGCTGGGTTTGGCCGTGCAGCCGGTGTCGCCGGTGTTCCTCTATGCCGATCGGCGCGATGATTTGCGCAGCGTTTCTCCCGGGTTCACCGATACACTTGCCAGCATTCAGAGGCGTTTCCTGGACCTGCTGGGAAAACCTGAGGATGAGAACGTGGCATTGGTTCTTCGTCTGAGCTACGCCGCGGCTGCGAGCGTTCGTAGTCGACGGTTGGCGGTGCCCGGCAGTGGAACTGTGCCGGTGCCCGGCAGTAGCAACGACGGATAGCGCGGATCGGAGAAAACGTGCCTCGGCAAACGCTCGACTCACTGGTGACACAGGTCGCCTCCGAGTTGATGGGTGTCGACGCCACGACCATGGTGGCGGTGAGCGAGCGTGTGCTCGCCTCCCTGGTCGAGCACTTCGACGTCGACGTGAGCTATCTACGCCACACCGACCGTGCGCGGCGTGCGACCGTCCTCATCGCGGAATGGCCACCTCGCACCGAGATTCCCGACCCCGATCCGCTGCGCGTTGTCGAATTCGAGCACGCCGATTCGGTCTTCCGCACCCTCGAAGACGCGGTCGAACCGCTGATCGTGCGGCCCGACCTCGACAGTGCCGATTACCAGGAGACGATTCGCAAGTCCGCGGGCATCCCCTCGGTAGCCATGGCGTGTGTGCCGCTGGTCTCGCGCGGTACGTCGACCGGTGTGCTCGGCTTCGTGAAGATGGGCGACCGTGCCTGGACCAAGCGCGAACTCAATGTCCTCAAGGCGATCGCGGCGCTGTTCGCGCAGTTACAGGCACGCGTGGTCGCCGAGGAGAATCTGCGCTACATCGCCCTGCACGACGACCTGACCGGCCTTGCCAACCGCCGTGCCCTGCTCGAATACATGGAGCAGCGCCTGCAGTCGGGCAATCCGGGCCCGGTCGCCACCTTCTTCCTCGACCTCGACCGGCTCAAAGCGCTCAACGACTTCCTCGGTCACAGCGCGGGCGACAACTTCATCCGCACGCTGGCACGCAGGCTGCGCGAGAATCTGGAATCCACCGACATGATCGCCCGGCTCGGCGGGGACGAGTTCGTGATCGTGCCCGCGGCACCGATGGACGCCGTCGCCGCCGAACTCGAGGCCACCCGCATCCAGGAACTCATCGGCCGACGGGTCTCGGTGGGTCAGGAGTCGGTCAGCCGGGGTGTGAGTGTCGGTGTAGCGCTGGGTATTCCGGGGGAGACCTCGGTCTCGGATGTGTTGCGCCGCGCCGATCACGCCCTGTTGTCGGCGAAGTCCGGCGGCGGCAACGGGGTGGCGGTGTTCACCGACGCCATGCGCGCGCAGTTCGAACTGCAGGACGATGTCGAATTGAACCTGCGCAGCGCGGTGTCGGACGGGTCGCTGGTATTGCACTACCAGCCCGAGGTGGACCTGCGCACCGGCCGAATCGTGGCGCTGGAAGCACTGGTGCGCTGGCAGCACCCCACTCGAGGCCTGCTGCCACCCGGCGCGTTCGTCTCGGTGGCCGAGGCGACCAACCTCGCCGGTGAGCTCGGCCGGTGGGTGATCCGTTCGGCCTGTTCGCAATTCGCCGACTGGCGTCGTCGCGGGTTGGCCTCGAATGTGGTGATCCGGATCAATGTCTCTCCGGTGCAGTTGGTCTCGGCGGATTTCGTCGAACGCATCGAAGACATCCTGCGACTGTTCGGCATCGACGGCAGTTCGGTCTGCCTCGAGATCACCGAACACGTCGTGGTGCAAGATCTGGTGCGGACCAGGCTCACCCTGCGCGGACTCAAGCGGATGGGCGTGCAGATCGCCATCGACGACTTCGGCACCGGTTACAGCTCGCTGTCGCATCTCAAGGCGCTGCCGGTGGACGCGGTGAAGATCGACCGCGGTTTCGTCCAACGTCTCGGTGACAGCGACGACGACCTGGCGATCGTGAAATCCATTATCGGACTTGCTGGTTCTTTCGGGCTCGGTGTGGTCGGCGAGGGTGTCGAGACGGCGATGGCGGCACGAACGCTCGTCGGGCTCGGCTGCTATCGCGCCCAGGGGTTCCTGATCGCGCGCCCGATGCCCGCCGAAGAAGTCGAGGTGCAGTTGCGCGAAGGGCGCATTCCCCTCGATCTCGATCTGCCACGCGCAGGACGCGGCGTGGCACCGAGTTGATCGTGGACAGTTCGCCGGGCAGATGGTTGCTGCTCGAGACTCTGACCGAGGATCTCGGGCCCAGCCTCGTTGCCGACGACGCGCAAGCCAAGCAGTGGACCGCGTCCGCGCGACTGCATCGCACCATCGGCCTGGCTCCCGCCCGCGGGGCCCTGGATGCGGTTCGGCGGTGCGTGGGCGGCGGGGAATCGCAGCGCACGGTCGTGGGTGACACCCTGCTGCTGGCCGAACCGGTTCGGTGCGCCTTCGGCGGGGTGCACGGGGTGCAGATCTGGATCGGCCCGGCGGATGCGCCGGTGCGGCCGAGAAGGCGCGTCGCGGCCTGGGACTTCGCCTCCGATACCGAACTCGCCCACCACGGGCCCGGGCTGGAGGAACTCGTCTTCGCCAGGGAGCCGGAGCAGGTGCGGGTGGTGCGCACGCCGCCCGACGCGTTCGGGCGGATGGTTCGCTTCGACGGCAGAGTCGACTACTTCGACATGGCCACTCGGCTCGAACCGGGCGGGCACTGGCAGGGCGAAGTCGACATGCTCGGCGACGACGATTGCGTTCGCCGATTCCAGATGGTGGCCAGGGCGCGACCCGATCTGCACAGGGTGAGCGCGTTGATGCACGCGATTCCCGAACTCGGTGACGATGCCGCTGCCCTCGATCCCGACGTCACGATGTTGCGCGCGGTGTCACAGCGCAGCAGTGTCGGTGTCGGCTTCATCCTGCTGTCCAGCGCGGTGATCTACGAATGGGCGAGTGAGCCGCCGGCGCCGCTGGACCGATGGGCGGTGCAGCGAGCGACCATCGAGCCCACCGATTTCGCCGCGTTGCGTGCCGCCTGCGCTGACGCGGCCCGACGGCCGGGTACTGCCCGACGGCTCGAGCTGCGGGTTCGCTTCGACGACGGGGAATGGATTCGCGCGCAGGCCGAGCTGGTGACGATCACCACCGACGCCACCGGGCACGGGCTGCTGCGAGTCTGGTCGGCAGTCGACGATGAGTCCATCGACGCCTGATCGCGCAGGCCCGGTGCACCGGACTCTGCCGGTCGCCGTGGTGGGCACCGATCGCTGTCTTTCGGCGGCACCGCGACGAGGCAGAACCGGGTTGGTCGCATCTTTCGACGCTGTTCACCCCGCGTTCCTCGTGCATGACCCGTAGGTAACCCGTGCGGCGCGACGATCGGCGGGTGCGCATCGTGCAGCTAGCCAATTTCTATGGCCCGCGATCGGGTGGGCTGCGCACTGCCCTGCACCATCTTGGTGAGGGGTATGTGGCGGCGGGGCACGAGGTGGTGCTGATCGTGCCGGGCCCGCGTCGGTCGGAAGAGGTGCTGCCCACGGGCGCGCTGCGGATCACCCTGCCCGCGCTGGGGATTCCGTGGACCGGGGGTTATCGGGCGGCCGATCCGCGGCGGGTGGCCGACGTGCTGACCGGGTTGTCGCCGGACGTGCTCGAGGTGTCGGACCGGCTCACCTTGCGCGGTTTCGGTCGGTGGGCGGGGCGTCGCGGGGTGGCGAGCGTGATGATCTCCCACGAACGCCTCGACCGGCTGCTCGGCCAATTCCTGCCGGGGCCCGCCGCGCGCCGCTGCGCCGATATCGCCAACCGGCGCACGGCCGACGACTACGACATGGTCGTGTGCACCACCGATTTCGCGCGCGAGGAGTTCCTGCGGATCGGTGCGCCGAACGTGGAACTGGTGCCACTGGGCGTCGACCTCGACCTGTTCAGTCCGCGTCGTCGTGACCTCGGCCTGCGCGCCGATCTCGGGGTCGCCGGACATCCGATGCTGGTGCACTGCGGGCGCCTGTCGGTGGAGAAGCGCGTCGACCGCAGCATCGAGGCGGTCGGCGCCCTGCACCGGGCCGGGGTGCCCGCTCGACTCGTCGTCGCCGGTGACGGTCCCCGCCGTGAGTCGCTCGAACGCCGCGCCCGCACCCTCCCCGCTCTCCCCGGTGGTGAACCCGCGGTCCGTTTCACCGGATTCATCAACGACCGCGCGATGGTGGCGAAACTTCTCGCCACCGCGGATGTCTCACTGGCGCCGGGCCCGCACGAAACCTTCGGCCTTGCCGCGCTGGAAGCACTGGCCGCGGGCACCCCGGTGGTAGCCAGCCGCTCGTCGGCGCTCGCCGACATCGTCACCGCCGAATGCGGAGCCATCGCCGCCGACCGCCCTCGCGCCTTCGCCCGAGCCGTCACCGATGTGCTGGCCCTGCCCACATCCGGTCGCCGCCTCGCCGCCCGTTCCCGCGCCGAACAGTTCGGCTGGCCGCGCGCGGTCGCGGGGATGCTCGCGGTGCTGGGGCGCTGAGTTCGAGGTCGAACCCACCGGCGGCGAGCGTGGTGCGGTCAGTCCTCGGCGGAGCGGGCGGCCAGGACAGCGTCGTAGAGTTCGCGGCGGGAGGCGCCCCGGCCTGCGGAGACCTCGGCGCAGGCGTCCTTGAGTCGCATACCCCCGGCCACCAGTGTTTCCACCTCGTCGACCAATTCGGCGGGCTCGGCCGAAACCGGTTGGGAGCCTTCGAGAACCACGGTGATCTCGCCGCGCGCGCCGTCGGCCGCCCAGGCAGCCAGCTCGCCGAGGGTGCCACGGACGACTTCCTCGTAGGTTTTGGTCAGTTCGCGGCAGATCGCGGCGCGACGGTCGGGGCCGAGGACGGTGACCGCGTCGGCCATACAGTCGGCGAGGCGATGGGGTGCTTCGAAGAAGACGACCGCACGTTGTTCGGATGCCAAGGTGCGAAACCACTCTCGGCGCTGGCCGCCCTTGCGAGGGGCGAAGCCGTCGAAGCAGAACCGTTCCACCGGTAGCCCGGACAAGGCCAGTGCGGTAGTGACCGCCGACGGGCCGGGCAGGCAGGTGACCGGGAGATCGCGTTCGACGGCGGCGGCGACCAACCGGTAGCCGGGGTCGCTCACCGACGGCATGCCCGCGTCGGTCACCAGCAGAACTGTCAGGCCGCTCTCGATGTCGTCGAGCAGGGCCGGGATGCGGGCGGTTTCCACGTGGTCGTAGAAACTGACGACGCGGCCGGTGATCTCGACGCCGAGCGCCTTCGCGAGCGTTTTCGTGCGGCGGGTGTCCTCGGCGGCGACCACGTCGGCCGAACCGAGCGCGTCGCGCAGTCGCTGCGACGCGTCGCCGATATCGCCCATGGGGGTTGCCGCTAAGACCAACACGGTGTTGTCCCGCCTTTCCGGTATTTTGGGCCGCAGGCGATCGGGTGCGGCGAGCGGTGCGTGCGATGCGCGCCAGGGCGCCCCGCCATTCTGTCAGGCGTGCGGGCCGCCCCTGTGCGCGCGTAGGTGGGGAAACGAGGGGGCACAGTGTCGGGTCGGACTTCGGTGGGCGCACCGCCTACGATCGGGGCGTGATCCCGGTGACCGATGAGCGCGCGATGCCCCCGGCGCGTTCCGCGTCGGCGGTGGTCAGTCCCGCGCCGCTGCGCCCGGCCCCGGATTTCGGTCCGCTCGACACCGCGCGCGGCTGGGCGGTCACCGCGGTGCTCACCGTCATCGCCGCGCTGACCAGGTTTTTCAACCTGAACTATCCGACCGACGCGCGCACTCCCGTCTTCGACGAAAAGCACTACGCCCCACAGGCCTGGCAGATGGTCACCGGCGGCGGCGTGGAGGACAACCCCGCCTACGGCCTGGTCGTGCACCCGCCTGTCGGTAAACAGTTCATCGCCATCAGTGAGGCGATCTTCGGCTACAACGCGTGGGGCTGGCGCGGTACGGCGGCGCTGGCGGGCACGATCCTGGTGCTGCTCGTGGTGCGGATCGTGCGCCGGATGGCACGCTCGACGCTGATCGGCGCCTTCGCGGGTGTGCTGCTCATCGCCGAAGGACTCACGTTCGTCTCCTCGCGCATCGGCATGCTCGACATCTTCATGTCGCTGCTGGTCACCGCCGCTTTCGGCTGTTTGATAGTCGACCGCGACGAAGTCCGCGAGCGGATGGCGCGCGCGCTGCTGGCCGGGCGGGTGGGGGTCTCGGACTGGGGGCCGCGGCTCGGCGTGCGCTGGTGGCGGTTCGGCGCGGGGGTGCTGCTGGGGTTGGCGTGCGGCACCAAATGGTCGGGCGTCTACTACATCATGTTCTTCGGTCTGATGAGCGTGGCCTTCGACGTGAGCGCACGACGCGCGTACGGGGTGCGCAGGCCGTGGCTGGGCACGCTGATTCGTGACGTGGGGCCCGCGCTCTATGCGCTGGTGGTCATTCCACTGGTGGTGTATCTGTCCTCGTACTGGGCGTGGTTCGCCAGCGAGAGCGGCGTTTTCCGGTACGCGGTCGGCAATCAGGTCGGCAGCGGTGGTGCGTTCGCGTTCCTGCCCGACGCGCTGCGCTCGCTGTGGCACTACCAGGGCGAGACCCTCGACTTCCATTCCAGTCTCACCAATTCGGCGGGCAACCACCATCCGTGGGAATCCAAGCCCTGGACCTGGCCGATGGGCCTGCGCCCGATGCTCTACTACTACGCCGACGGCACGGTCACCGGTTGCGGCGAAACACAATGCGTGAAGGCCGTGATGGCAGTCGGCACGCCCGCGCTGTGGTGGCTGGCGTTGCCCCTGCTGGGCTGGATGGTGTGGCGCTGGGTCGTGCGTCGCGACTGGCGCTACGCGGCGGTGTTGGTGGGGTACGGCGCCGGCCTGCTGCCGTGGTTCCTGACCCTGGACCGGCAGATGTACTACTTCTACGCGGTGGTGTTGGCGCCGTTTTTGGTGATGGGGATGGCGCTGGCCCTCGGTGACATCCTCGGGTCGGCCAGACCCGCGGGCATCCCACGCAGCCCGACGGGCACCTATCTGCCCGCCCCGGTGAACGAGCGATACGCACTCGGATTGCTGATAGTCAGTATCTATCTGGGCTTGGTGATCGCGAACTTCGTCTGGCTGTGGCCGATCCTCACCGGTCAGGCGATCACGCCGCAGAACTGGCAGGACCATCTCTGGCTACCGAGCTGGCGATAGGCTCACCCGCCTCTGCGCGTATTCGGGCAGGCCTCGAGTAGTCGTCTCGGGTGGACGCGACCGGCGGGTATCGGTCGCGGAGTCGGCCCGTACCCGGTGAGTTACCCCCGTTCGGGCGTCGTTCAGGTGTTCAGTACTCGATGGACGAGATCGAGTGCGTCTTCGTCGCCGAGTCCTAGGCGGCGGATGGTCGCGACGTAGTCGACGGCGGCGCGGCCGGCTATGTCGCGGGTGGGGTCGCCGGAGGAGGCGATGAAAGAGCCTTGGCGGCCGCGGGTTTCGAGGACGCCGTCGGCTTCCAGTTCGCGGTAGGCGCGGGCGACGGTGTTGGGGGCGATGCCGAGGTCGGCGGCCAGCGCGCGGACGGTGGGGATCTTGGTGCCCGCGGTGAGGGTGCCCGCGCGGACCTGTTCGATCACCGCCGTGCGCAGCTGCTCGTACGGCGGCTGGGCGGAATCGGTGGACAGCTCGACGTGGAACACGACGCTCACACCTCGTCTCGGGACAGTGGGCAGGACATGCAGCGCGGGCCGCCGCGACCGGAGCCCAACTCCGAGCCGCTGATGGTGACCACCTCGATACCGGCCTCGGCCAGGCGCGAGTTGGTCATCTCGTTGCGTTCGTAGGCCACGACCACGCCGGGGGCGAGGGCGAGGGTGTTGTTGCCGTCGTCCCACTGCTCGCGTTCGGCGTCGGGCCCGTCGCGGCCGGTGTCGATCACACGCAGTTTCGGGATGCCCATCGCCGTGGCGGCGGCGGGCAGGAAGGGTTCGGGTCCGGTGATGCTGATGCGTTCGAGGTCACCGCGCCCGGAGAAGCCGTCCTCGCGGCGGATCGTGAACGCCTCCAACGATTTCCGCACGCCCGGATACATCACCACCGCGTCGGTGTCGACCATGGTGCAGACGGTGTCGAGATGCATGGTCGCCCGGTTCTGCGCGATCGGCACCACCAGCACCGTGTGCGCGAGATCGTCGTCGAACAGGCTGCGCGCCAACGCTTCCGCACCCGCGGGTGTGGTTCGCTCGCCGACGCCGACGGCGACCACCCCGCGGGCGAGCAGCAACACATCGCCGCCCTCGATCGGTGCGGTGTGCGATTCGTAGGCCCGCCGCACGCCGAGGAAGCGCGGGTGGAACGCGTAGACGAGGTCGGTGATGGAGGTCTCGCGGCTGCGGGCAGGCAGTGCCAGCGAGGTGATCGCGACCTTCGGGCCGACCCAGAACGAGGAGTCGCGGGTGAACAGCAGATTCGGCAGCGGGTCGATGACGAAATCGCCGCCGTGGTGCATGCGCCGCACCAGCGAGGTGGCGTCGGGGCCGAACGGCAGCTCGTCGAAGGTCATCCCGGCCATCAGGATGTCGGCGAGCTCGGGGGCGTCGAATTTGCGCAGTTCGGCGGCGAGCTGATCGGCCAGGCCGTGGCCGAGCCTGCGGGCGTCGACCGCCGCCGAGATGCCCTGGATCCTGGCAGCCCCACTGGCGCTGAGGGTTTCGGTCAGCAGATCTGCCAGTAACAGCACTTCTACGCCGCGCTCGCGCAGTACGGTGGCGAAGGCGTCGTGTTCGGCTTGCGCGCGTTCGACCCAGGGGATGCCGTCGAAAAGCAGCTGGTCGTTGTTGCTCGGGGTGAGGCGGCGTAGTTCTGGCCCGGGGCGGTGCAGCAGCACCGTCCGTAGCCGGCCGACCTCGGAGGTGACGGTCAGGCGCGAGTCGGGGGCGGTTCCCATCTGCAAACCGTAATCCGAGGACGTCGTGTCTGCGAGCCGCAACGCGCTGACTTCGCCCTGGGCGGACGCGCGGCGGTGCGCGCCTGGCGCCCCTGTTCCACCCATTTTCGTACACGACACGAATACCTGAAGTATTGTTTAGGTGGTAGTGGGAGGAGCTATAGATGACGATGGCCGATTGGCAAACGAAGGAGCTGACCCCCGGGCAGCTTTCCGAGCGTAGTGGAGTTGCAGTGTCCGCGTTGCACTTCTACGAACGCGAAGGTCTCATATCGAGCCGTCGAACCAGTGGCAATCAACGTCGGTATTCTCGCGAAACGTTGCGTCGGGTCGCCTTCATTCGCATCTCCCAACGCGTCGGTATCCCACTCAGTGAGATTCGCTCGGCCTTGGACCGGCTACCCGAAGGGCGCACCCCCACCCGTCGCGACTGGGAGAACCTGTCGACGACCTGGCGCGTGGATCTCGACGACCGCATCACCCAGCTCGTCCGCCTGCGCGACAACCTGACCGGCTGCATCGGCTGCGGCTGCCTCTCGCTCGGTTCGTGCAAACTCGTCAACGAGCACGACCGGCTAGGCGCGGAAGGACCCGGTGCGCGCGTGCTCGATGTGCAGGTGAACTGCCCGCCGAAATCCGGCTGCGGATAGCTCTTGTCGGATGCCTGGGGCATCATCGCGGGTATGACTTCTCTGGAAACCAAGGCGAAGACCCTGCTCGAACTGCACCGTCCGGGAAATCCGGTGGTGTTGCCGACCGTGTGGGACGCGTGGTCGGCGAATGTCGCTGTGGCCGCCGGTTTTTCGGGCTTGACCATGGGCAGCCATCCGGTCGCCGACTCGATCGGCCGTGCCGACGGCGAGGGCATGAGCTTCGATGAGCTGCTCGCCCGCGTCACCCAGGTCACCGGATCCGTCGAGCTCCCGGTCTCGGTCGACATCGAATCCGGCTACGGCCTCGAACCGCTGCAGCTCATCGACGGCCTGCTCGCCGCGGGCGCCGTGGGCCTCAACATCGAGGACACGGTCCACAGCGAAGGCAAGCGCCTGCGTTCGCCCGCCGAACACGCCGACCTGGTCCGTGGCCTGCGCGAAGCCGCCGACGCGGCGGGCGTGCATGTCGTGGTCAATGCCCGCACCGACCTGTTCGTGCGCCAGGACGGCGACGAGGCCGACCGCCTCGACCGCGCCATCGCCCGCCTGACCCTGGCCGCCGACGCGGGCGCCGACGTGCTGTACCCGGTCGGCAAGCACGCCGACGCCGACCTGCGCCGACTCACCACCGACCTGCCGCTGCCGGTCAACGCGATCGGCCAACCGGGCACCCCGTCCAAGGACTACTTCGCCGACCTCGGCGTAGCCCGCATCAGCTTCGGCCCGTTCCTCCAGGCCGCACTGGGCGCCGAAGCGTCCAACCTGCTGGCCGCCTGGAAGTAGCGCCGGGCCGCGGTGTCGGCCGCCGCGGCGAGCCCGTCATGCGAGGCCGAAGTCGCTGTCGACGGAATCGTCCGGCAGCGACTTCGGCCTCGTCCGGACGCCCTGCCCGGCAGGGCCCGCGCTATTCCTTGGGCTCGAGGTAGCGCGGGAAGACGGGTTCCGGCGCGGGTAGGTCGAGACCGGGTGCCAGGGGCGTGGCGATGTCGGCGAAGGTACGGCCTTCCTGGGCGAGCAGGTCCAGGATCTTGGCCGCGGAACCGGGCATCACCGGCTGCACCAGGATGGCGACGATACGCACTACTTCGAGGGTGACGTAGAGAACGGTGGCCATGCGGGCCAGGTCTTGCTCGGTACCCGACTTGCGCAGCGCCCAGGGGGCGTTGGCGGAGAAGTAGCGGTTGGTCTCGCCGAGGGTGAGCCAGAGGGCTTCCAGGGCGAGGTGCATCTGCTGGACGTCGAACTCGCTGCGGCACTTGGCCAGCAGCCCGTTGGCGCGGTCGAGCAGTGCGCGGTCTTCGTCGGTGAACTCGCCGGGGGTCGGCGACTTGGCGTCGCAGTTCTTGTTGACCATGGTCAGGCTGCGCTGGACCAGGTTGCCGAACTCGTTGGCCAGGTCGCTGTTGATGCGGCCCGCGATGGCGTCGTTGCTGTAGCTGCCGTCCTGGCCGTAGGAGATCTCGCGCAGCAGGAAGAAGCGCACCTGATCGAGGCCGTAGGTGGACACCAGCGCGAGCGGGTCGACGACGTTGCCCGTCGACTTCGACATCTTCTCGCCCTTGTTGTACAAGAACCCGTGCACGAACACCCGGTCGGGCAGTTCGATCCCGGCCGACATCAGGAACGCGGGCCAGTACACCGTGTGGAACTTGGTGATGTCCTTACCGATGATGTGCAGGTTGGCAGGCCAGAACTTCTGGAACGTGGCGGAGTCGGTGTTCGGAAAGCCCACGCCGGTCAGGTAATTGGTGAGCGCGTCGACCCACACATACATCACGTGCTCGGGCGCGCCGGGGACCGGAACACCCCAGTCGAAAGTGGTGCGGGAGATCGACAGGTCCTTCAGCCCGGACTTGACGTAGCTGACGATCTCGTTGCGCCGCGTCGAGGGCGCGATGAATTCGGGCCGCTCCTCGTAGAGGGCGAGGAGCTTGTCCTGATACTCCGAGAGCTTGAAGAAGTAGTTCGACTCCTCGGACCAGGTGACCGGGGTCTTGGTCTCGGTGGACTCGCGGGTGCCGTCGGGTAGGAGGGTGGTTTCGTCCTCGTTGTAGAAGGCCTCGTCGCGCACCGAGTACCAGCCCGAGTAGTTGTCCAGGTAGATGTCGCCATTGGCGAGCATCCGTTCCCAGATGGCGACGCTCGCGGCCATGTGGTCGTCATCGGTGGTGCGGATGAAGCGGTCGAACGAGATGTCGAGCGCTTTGTCCATCGCCTCGAAGACATCGGAATTGCGTGCCGCGAGCTCCTGCACCGGGATGCCTTCGGTGGCGGCGGTCTGCTGCATCTTCTGACCGTGCTCGTCGGTGCCGGTCATGAAGAACACGTCGTACCCGTCGAGTCGCTTGAAGCGGGCGATCGCGTCGGTGGAGATGTACTCGTACGCGTGGCCCATATGCGGCACACCGTTCGGGTACGCGATGGCCGTGGTGACGTAGAAGGCGGGCGCCTCGGCGCCTTCGGCTGCACTCATGATGGGCACTACTCTAATCCGGGTGGCAAACACGAATCGTCCGGCTCCGCCCGTTCCGCCGCCGCTCGCGCCCTTGATCGATGCCCACACGCACCTCGATGCCTGTGGCGCAACCGATGCCGCGTCGACCACGGCCATCGTGGACCGCGCCGCCTCGGCCGGTGTCGGGCAGGTGGTGACCATCGCCGACGATCTGGCCGCCGCGCAGTGGGCCGTGCGGGCCGCGCAATGGGATCCGCGGGTGTACGCCGCCGTCGCGTTGCATCCCACCCGGGCCGACGCGCTCGACGACGAGGCCAAGGCCGAGCTCGAACGCCTCGCCACCGATCCCCGCGTGGTCGCGATCGGTGAGACCGGCCTCGACTACTACTGGCCGGGCAAGCTCGACGGCTGCGCCGATGTCGAAACCCAGAGCGAGGGTTTCCGCTGGCACATCGACCTGGCCAAACGGGTGCGCAAACCGCTGATGATCCACAACCGCGAAGCCGACCACGACCTGCTCACGGTGCTGCTCGACGAGGGCGCGCCGGATACGGTGATCTTCCATTGCTTCTCCTCCGACGCCACGATGGCCGAAGCCTGCGTGGCCGAGGGATACGTGCTGAGCTTCTCCGGCACCGTGAGTTTCAAGAACGCGCATGAACTACGCGAGGCCGCCAAGCTGGTGCCCGACGACCAGATCCTGGTGGAAACCGACGCACCGTATCTCACGCCGCACCCGTATCGCGGGGCTCCGAACGAGTCGTACTGCCTGCCCTACACGGTGCGCGCGCTGGCCGAAGTGCGCGAACAGGACCCGCAGGAGCTGGCCGAGATCACCACCGCCAACGCGCGCAGGGTGTATCGGATTCGGTAGTCCGTTTCGTCTGTTCGGTAGGGGGCTGGACGATAAACGTGAGTCGGCTCACATTTGCCCGCTCACGCCGTTATCTACCAGCGCCGTCTATATCGAATCGTGATCTACGATCCCGCTGATCGGGCCGCCTGGTGTTGTCTACTGGGCATCGCGTCGTTATCGTCCTGTAATCATGTCGGCTTTCGCGCGGATCAACTCGTCACGTTCACCGCTGCTTTTCGCAGCGGTGGCGGCCATGCTGCTGATTCTTCTCCTCGGCGCCTCCCTGGCCATCGTGAACCACAAAACGGTCGCGCTGGTCATCGACGGCGAACGGACCGAGCACTCGACGATGTCGCGCGATGTGCGCGCCATCCTGGCCGACGCGGGCTACGAGATCACCGAGCACGACCAGGTGGTCCCGCCCGCGGGCACCAAAGTTGGCGACGGCGACACCATCACCTTCAACCGGGGCCGCGAGGTCACGGTGACTGTCGACGGTGTCGAGCGCAAGGTGTGGACCGTCGGCACCACCGCCGGCGACGCGCTCATGGCGATGCAGATCGCGTCCGACACCCATGTGTTGCCCTCCCGCGCCGAGAAGCTGCCCCTCGAGGGTGGGGAGATGAGCGTGTACACCCCGCGCAATATCTCGCTGATCGACGGCGGTGCCGCCCCGGTCGATGTGCGCCTCGCCGCCGCGACCGTCGGCGAGTTCCTCACGGCCGCGGGTATTCCGCTCGAGAACGAGGACTTCTCGGAGCCCGCTGCCACGACGCCGCTCGCCGAGGGCATGCAGGTCGTCGTCACCCGCCAGCGCACCGAACAGCGCATCGAAACCCTGCCGCTCGATCCCACCGAAACGGTGATCGAGGACGTGACCATGAACATGAGCCGCACCGTGGTCGAGAACCCTGGCATGCCGGGCCTGCACGAGGCGACGTTCGCGGTGAAGATGGTCAACGGGGTCGAAGCCTCACGCGTACAGGTGAATTCGAACGTGATCACACCCGCGCAGCCCAAGACGATCCGGAAGGGCGCCAAGCCGGGGACCGAGGTGCCCCCGGTGCGCGACGGTGCTGTGTGGGATGCGCTGGCCAAGTGTGAGTCGACGGGGAACTGGGCGATCAACACCGGCAACGGGTACTACGGCGGCATTCAGTTCGATCAGAGCACATGGGAAAGACAGGGTGGGTTGAAGTATGCGCCGCGCGCTGATCTGGCGACTCGGGAAGAACAGATCGCGATCGCCGAAGTGACTCGGGCACGGCAGGGCTGGGGCGCGTGGCCGGCTTGCACCGGACGGTTGGGCATCAGCTGATTTCGCACGAACAGGGGTAACTCCCCAGCCACCTCCCCTTCGATGGGCACCCGACGCAAGGCCGAGAACTAACGATCGGGCTCCCGGACGAATACGCGGAGGGGCGGTACTGTGCTCTCGTTTCGCCGGGTCTGCTGTGCTCGTGCGGTGGGGTCGGGTCGTTGGACGAGTCGACGGGTGGTTGGGATGTCTACGGTTTCGGCTTGGTGGCGTGCGGTTGCCGCGGTGGTTCTGGCGGCGGGGCTCGGAGTGTGCGCGCCGGCGGGGGTGGCGCATGCGGCGGAGCCGGGGACGGTGATCGCGGTCGTTCCACAGGCGGACGGGTTCCATGGGATGTCGGGGGCTCAGGTCATCGATTACTGGACGCGGGGCGTCGGGGGAGTGCCGCAACCTGCGAGTGGCGCGCTGTATCTGCCGACGGGGGTCGCGCCCGCGGGTGGTTGGCCGGTCGTCGCCTACGACCACGGGACGACGGGTCTCGGTGCGGGATGTGGCGGGCAGTCGGATCCGGCGGGGGCGCCGTGGCCGCAATCGCAAGTGGGACAGGATGTTTTCCTTCGGCATCTGGTGTCGAAGGGGTTCGCTGTCGTCGCGCCGGATTACCTGGGTCTCGGCAGGTTCGACACCGGCCCGCACCCGTATCTGGGCATCGACACCGAGGCCACCGCCACGATCGACCTGCTCCGGGCCGCTCGGTCGGTGCGTGATGATCTGTCGCCGGTCTGGGTGGTGGCGGGCATGTCGCAGGGTGGGCAGGCCGCGCTCGGCACCGCGCATCGACAGATGAGCTACGCGCCGGAACTGGACTTCCGCGGCACCATCGCCATCGACCCGGAATCGGATGTGGAGAAGGTGGCCCCACTGCTCGGGCCGGGTAACCCCGATCGCGTCAGCGGCGGGATTCTGGGGTTCTCGGCCAGCATCCTGGCCGGACTGCGAGCCGCCCGCCCGGACGCGCAGGTCGACAGCTATCTGAGCCCGCTCGGCCGCCAGGTCATCGACGAGATCGGCGCCATGTGCTCGGACGCCATCGACGAACGGGTCGCCGATCTGACACTGGGTGCGATGCTGAGCCGCTCGCTCGGCGAGGAGCCGCTGCGCTCGGTGATGGCCGACTACATGACCGTCCCGACCAGCGGTTACGACGCGCCGATCCTGCTGCTCGTCAACGTCACCGACCGCACGGTGCCGTCGCCGCTGCACGCGGCGTTGGCCGCGCAGCTCACCGCGGGTGGTGTGCCCTACACGCCGGTGCTCGGCACCGGCAGTCATTGCGACCTGAATCCGGCGATGTGGTCGGCGATCGACAGGTTCCTCGATCAGGTCTACCCCTGATCGTCGCAGCGCTGATTTGGCAAGGCTGAGGATTCTCTGTCATTCGAGGCCGGGGCTCCGCTCGATCTGTACACTCGCCCAAGATCTTGATGGCCTGGTAGAGAGACTGAATTGTGCTGAAGGACCCGGTTCGGGCGACCGTTGTCGCCGCGCTGTCCGCGAGCGCCGTCGTGGCTGCCGGCTTCACCCCGGCGGTGGCCGAAGCGCCCGGTGCGCTCATCTCGGCGCAGACCGAACCGGCGGGTTGGCACGGGCTCGCTCGGGGCTCGTCGGTGGAGTACTGGATGACCGATTCGGCCGGCGTTCAGCGCCCGGCAAGCGGTGCGATGTTCCTGCCCGACGGTGACGCTCCCGCCGGCGGCTGGCCGATCCTGGCCTACAACCACGGCACCTCGGGCTCCGGCCCGGGTTGCGGCGGTCAGGCCGACCCGGAGCTCGCGCCGCTGCCGCTGCACCGCGCCGCCGAGGACGGGCTGATCAAGCGGTTCGTCGACCAGGGCTTCGCCGTGGTCACCCCCGACTACCTCGGCCTCGGCCGTTTCGACACCGGCCCACACCCGTACCTCGAGGTGCGCAGCGAGGCGACCGCGACGATCGATCTGGTCCGCGCGGCCCGTGCCGCCAGCCCCGAACTGTCGCGGACCTGGAGTGTCGCCGGCACCTCCCAGGGCGGCCACGCGGCGCTGAGCGCAGCGCACGTACAGGCCGAATATGCCCCCGAGCTGGACTTCCGTGGTACCGCGGCTATCGACGCGGCCTCGGACGTGGAGAAGATCCTGCTGTTCCTCGGCCCGGACGTCCCGTCGCTGCCCGGCTCCACGTCGTTCGTCGTCAGCATTCTGGCCGGGCTGCGCGCCACCCACCCGGAACTCGACGTGGACTCCTATCTGACGGCGCGCGGCAAGGCGCTCGTCGACGACGCGGGCACCCAGTGCCTGGACGAGATCCTCGCCGCGACCAAGGGCGTGACCTCGGCCGATTTCCTGGCGCGTTCGCTCGCTCCGCTGCGCGAACCGCTCGCCGCGTACATGATGCTGCCGACCAGCGGCTACGACGCCCCGATCCTGCTGACGATGAACGTCACCGACACGGTCGTGCCGTCACCGCTGCACGCGGCGCTGGTCGCCCAACTCGCGGCCAACGGCGTCGACCAGCAGGTGGTCACCGGCACCGGCCAGCACGGCTCGGTCTCGCCCGAGCAGCTCGCCGCCATCGACGGTTTCCTCGCGCGGGTCAACCTCGCCCCGACACAGCGCTGAGCTGCCCTATCGGTGAGGTTGGTAAGTTCTAGCGGTGTCCGAACCCGAGAATTCCGCCCGAGGTAGCCGTGCCGCACTGCTCGGTCCCGCCGAGGTGCGGACCCTGGCCGAGCGTTTCGGCGTCCGACCCACCAAGCAGCTCGGACAGAACTTCGTGCACGACGGCAACACCGTGCGTCGCATCGTGTCCGCGGCCGGCGTCGGTGCGGGCGACATCGTGCTCGAGGTCGGTCCGGGTCTCGGCTCACTGACGCTGGCGCTGCTCGATGTGGTCGACCAGGTGGTCGCCGTCGAAATCGACCCCGTGCTCGCCAACTATCTGCCCGAGACCATCGCCGATCGCGCACCGGGCCTCGTCGAGCACCTGCGCGTGGTGGAGGCCGACGCGCTGCGGGTGCGCCCGGAGCAGCTGCCCGCGGTGCCGACCGCGCTGGTGGCGAACCTGCCCTACAACGTGGCGGTGCCCGTGCTGTTGCATCTGCTCGCCACGTTGCCGAGCATCATGGTGTCGCTGGTGATGGTCCAGGCCGAAGTCGCCGACCGGCTCGCCGCCGAGCCCGGCAATCGGGTGTACGGGGTGCCCAGTGTCAAAGCGGGCTTCTTCGGCAAGGTCAAGCGGGCAGGCGCCGTGGGGACGCAGGTCTTCTGGCCGGTGCCCCGCGTCGAATCGGGCCTGGTGCGGATCGACCGCTATGTCGAACCGCCGTGGCCGATGGACGAGGCGCATCGCCGACGGGTGTTCGAGGTGATCGACGCGGCGTTCGCGCAGCGGCGAAAGACGTTGCGGGCCGCGCTGTCCGGGTGGGCGGGCTCGCCGGCGGAGGCCGAGCGCCGGCTCGTCGCCGCCGGCATCGATCCGACGGCCCGGGGCGAGACCCTGGAGACCGCGGCGTTCGTCCGCTTGGCGGCCACGACCTGATCGGCGCAGGAGTTGCTCGGTCGCGCACGGCAGGCGACGAACGCGCGATTCGCCCGGCTCGACGAAACGTGGGCTCCCGCACAGGAACCCGCAGTACACCGGCTGTTCACCGGCGTGGGCTGCGGGCTCCTGTGAAAGCAATTGTGGACAACCGGTTTTCGCGGTGCGCGTACTTGATCATGGTCCGGGGTCAGCGCTGCCGGTCGACCCCGGAAATGCGCGTCCCATCACGCCTGGGGACGGTTGTGGATGACATTGTGGATGACTTTTCGTGCAGCCCAGGTGGGTGAACCGCCGGTGAACGCGGGCGTGCCATCCTCACTTGCCGGGGTGGTCGAGCGGGATCGGTCCGCTGTTCGAGCCGCGCTCTGCGCTGGGCGAGTGGGACGGGGGCTCGCCCAGCGGGGAGTGGAGTCAGGCGCTCAGCGCGTAACCCGCTTCGTCGACCGCGGCGGCCACCTCGGAATCGGCCAGTTCGCCCGCGCTGTCGACTCGAACCCGACCGCTGGCGAGGTCGACATCCACGCTGGTGACGCCGTCGATCTTGCCGATCTCCTGCTTGACCGAGCTCACGCAATGTCCGCAGGTCATCCCCGTGACGGTGTAGGTGGTGGTGGCCATGGCCGGCTCCTTCGCTCTTCGAACATACGGTCCAGGGGTATATCCCCGACAGGAACGAACATACCCCCCATGGGTACTGTTCGCAACCCCGTGTCCGCGTAGTGAGCGTTCGACGTGCGTACTCGTCGGTGGAACCCATTACGCTTGGTGATCGTGCTGTCAGTTGTGCCCAGCCCGGTCGTCGTAAGAGCTCCGTCGAAGGTGAACCTGCATCTCGGAGTCGCTGATCTGCGTCCGGACGGTTACCACGACCTCACCACCGTCTTCCAGGCATTGTCCCTCGCCGACGACCTCCGATTGGCGCCGTCGGCCTCGCTCGCCGTGCGGGTCAGCGGCGAAGGCGCCGCCGAGGTGCCCACCGACCGGACCAACCTGGTCTGGAAGGCCGCGGTCCGGCTGGCGCATCTGGCCGGGCGCGCGCCGCTGGTCGAGATCTCCATCACCAAGGGCATCCCCGTGGCCGGCGGTATGGCCGGCGGCAGTGCCGACGCGGCCGCGGCCCTGGTCGGGCTCAACGAGCTGTGGGACCTGGGCCTGACCCGTGAGGAACTGTCCACGATCGCCGCCGAACTCGGCAGCGACGTGCCGTTCTCCCTGCACGGCGGCACCGCCCTCGGCACCGGTCGCGGCGAACGCCTGCTCCCGGTGCTGTCGCGCAACACCTTTCACTGGGTCCTCGCACTGGCCAAGGAGGGCCTGTCCACCCCCTCGGTGTTCCGCGAACTCGACCGCTTGCGCGCCGAGGGCGACCCGCCGCGCCTCGGCGACCCCCAGAAACTCATGCAGGCGCTGGCCGCGG
The DNA here is from genome assembly GCF_042717045.1 of Nocardia sp. NPDC058633. Taxonomy (NCBI): domain Bacteria; kingdom Bacillati; phylum Actinomycetota; class Actinomycetes; order Mycobacteriales; family Nocardiaceae; genus Nocardia; species Nocardia sp. NPDC058633. The sequence continues at coordinate 154,426 of NZ_JBHXRA010000013.1, read as the reverse complement.
GCGACCCGCACACTCTCGCCCCGCTGCTCGGCAACGACCTCCAGGCCGCGGCCCTCTCACTGAAACCGGAACTGCGCCGCACCCTGCGCGCGGGCGTCGGCGCGGGCGCCCTGGCCGGGCTGGTCTCGGGCTCCGGTCCCACCTGCGCATTCCTGTGCGAGTCCGAGGAAGCCGCGATCGGCGTCGCCGCCGAACTGGCAGGCGCGGGCGTGTGCCGCAGCGTGCGCACGGCCAGCGGCCCGGTTCCGGGCGCGCGGGTGCTCGACACCGAGGCGCAGTCCAACCGCTGAACCACCACCTGATCCTGGCCGCAGCGGCGCGGGCGGAGCAGCCAGGGGCCGGTCCTCTATGATCGGAATCAACAGATTTCGTATGGACATGGGTAACTCGCCGGGGACGGGCCAACTGATCCAGCAATCCAACGTAGGCCGCCGACGCACGCCTCCCCGCGCCTGAGTCTGGCCCAAAGTCGCGGGGAGGCGGAACAGGCTACACCTATGTCCAACCTGATCAACCTGGAACAGGTCTCCAAGAGCTTCGGCGTCAAGCCGCTGCTGGATGACGTCTCCCTCGGAATTCACGCGGGGGAACGGATCGGGGTGGTGGGACTCAACGGTGGCGGTAAGACCACGCTGCTCGAGGTCCTGACCGGGTTGGAACCGCCCGACAAGGGTCGGGTGAGCCGGGTCGGTGGGCTGCGGATGGCCGTGGTCACCCAGCGCGGCGTGCTGCCCGAGGGCGCGAGCATCGGGTCGATCGTGTTCGCCGGGCTGTCCGACGACCTGTCGACCGTCGACATCGCCGACCACCAGTGGGCCGCCGACTCGCGCGTGCGCTCGATCCTCGAGGGCATCGGCATCGCCGACCTCGGCCTGGACACCCTCGTCACGAACCTCTCCGGTGGCGAACGCCGCCGGGTCGCCCTGGCGGCCGCCCTGGTGCGCGACCTGGACCTGCTCGTCCTCGACGAGCCGACCAACCACCTCGACATCGAGGGTGTGCAGTGGCTGGCCGAACATCTGGTCGCCCGGCGCACCGCGCTCGTCGTCGTCACCCACGATCGCTGGTTCCTCGACACCGTCGCCAACCGCACCTGGGAGGTCGTCGGCGGCAAGGTGGAGACCTACGAGGGCGGCTACGGCGACTGGATCTTCGCGCGCGCCGAACGCTCACGCCAGGCCGACGCCTCGGAATCGCGTCGCGCCAACCTGGCCCGCAAGGAATTGGCCTGGCTGCGCCGCGGCGCCAAGGCCCGCACCTCCAAGCCGCGCTACCGAGTGGAGGCCGCCGAGGCGCTGATCGCCGATGTGCCCGCGCCGCGCGACTCGGTCTCGCTGGCAGCCTTCGCCCGCAAGCGCCTTGGCCGCGTGGTGATCGAACTCGAGGACGCCTCCCTCACCACCCCCGACGGTCGGGTGCTGGTCGACGACCTCACCTGGCGGCTCGCGCCGGGCGAGCGGGTCGGCCTGGTCGGCGTCAACGGGTCGGGCAAGACCACGCTGCTGCGCGCGCTGGCCGGGGAGACCGAGCCGGCCAAGGGCAAACGGATCCAGGGCCAGACCGTGCAGATCGGCTGGCTGCGCCAGGAACTCGACGACCTGCCCACCGATATGCGGGTGCTCGAGGCCGTCCAGCAGGTCGCGCAGCGAATCATGCTCGGCGACAAGGAGATCTCGGCCGGTCAGCTCGCCGAACGACTCGGTTTCGCCCCGGCTCGCCAGCGCACCCCGGTCGGCGACCTCTCCGGTGGTGAGCGCCGTCGCCTGCAACTGACCCGCATCCTGATGGCCGAACCGAACGTCCTGCTGCTCGACGAGCCGACCAACGACCTCGACATCGACACCCTGCAGCAGCTCGAAGACCTGCTCGACAACTGGGCGGGCACGCTGGTGGTCATCAGCCACGACCGCTACCTCGTCGAGCGCATCTGCGACTCCACCTGGGCACTGTTCGGTGACGGCAAGCTCACCAACCTGCCCGGCGGCATCGATTCCTACCTCGCCAAGCGCGCCGCCATGGCGGGTAATGCCAAGCCGCTCACCGCGAAGACCGGTGGCAACTCCACGGATTCGTCCGACCGTCGCGCGGCCCGCAAGGAGCTGTCGAAGGTCGAACGCAGCATCGCCAAGCTCGACGAGCGCGAACAGAAACTGCACGCCGCCCTGGCCGACGCCGCGACGGATCCCGACAAGCTGGTGAAGCTCGGCACCGAGCTGAAGGCTGTCGTGGCCGACAAGGAAGCGGCCGAAGAACGGTGGATGGAACTGGCCGAGCTCGGGGAGAGCTAAGTCGCGCTCTCGCGCCCGTCGCCGATCACGACCGGTAAACACGTCTGGACGAAGTCGGCGCCGAACTCGGTGAGCAGGATGCTGCGATAGCTCACCTTCGTGCCGAAACCGGGGCGCTTCAACGCTTCCCGCACCTGCTCCTGGGCCTCGATGACCTGGTAGCGGTGCGGGTTGCCGACAGGGTCACGGGTGGACTCGATGAGCCCGAGCCTGCGCAGGTTGGGCAGGTATTGCGGGACCCGGTTCGGAAACCGCAGGCCCGCATGGTCACCCAGCATGGTGAGTCCGCTGATCAACCGCTCGCCGCCGAACGCCCGCTGACGCCCGGTGCGCACATCGATGGCGGGCTGCGGTCCGTCGATGTGCAGGAATCGCAGGATCCGGGCCTCGTCGGGGGTGATCTCGGCGAGGATGCCGGGATAGGCCGGATGGGTGTCGGGCGGCGCGGCGTGGGTGCTGGCGGACAGGCGAAGCAGCTCGGCGCCCTGTTCGCGCAGGGTGGGCGTGCCGTCGTCGCCGCGGTGATCGGCGCCGGTGGGCAGGCCGAGCGCGTGTCGAAGCCGGTCACGCACTTCGGTTTCCGCTTCCGCGAGCACCTCGTTGGGTGGGGTGCCCGCCATGCTGCCGCGCACCACCGTGACGGTCACCCCGAGCGCGGTGTCCAGCGTCCACAGCGTCATTCCGGAGGCCGCGGTCAGCGCGACCCGCGCCACGCCGGTCGCTGCTCGCACCGTGCGTGCCGGTGAGACGGGCAGCAGGCCACCACGCTTGTCGAGCGGCGGTACCGATCGTCGCACCATGTCGGTGGACGAGGTCCCGTCGTCTACATCCATGTCGTCGCTACTCCTGTTCCGAAGACCAGTATGTGAGCGTATCCGGCAAGCAGCCCCAGCGCGCCGCCATGGACAAAAAGTAACCATTCGTCCTGTTTGATCGCCGAGCGCAGCATGTCGACGAAGTCGTGGGGCGACAGTGCCGACATCTGCCGGGCGATGTATTCGTTGACCTGTCTGCCCTGCTGGACATTGAACGCGGGGTCGGCGAACGCCATCGGCGCGATCGTCATGGCCTGCGCGGTGAGAGTTGTTTGCAGCGAGTCGTATTCGCGGCTGCCGAGCATGAATTTCACCGCGGGCCGCGCGGGGCCGAGCGCACGGTCGGCGGCGGGCCGCAGGGTGTCCTCGAGCATCTGCAGGGTGCGGTCCGAGCGCGGACCGTTGAGCAGTTCGTCGCCGATATTGGCCACCGTGACGACCTCGGTGGACACCAATGCGGCGTACCCCGCGGTGATTTCGGGCTGGCGCTTGATCAGCAGGCCCTGCCGCCACGGGCACCACCACTTCGGGGTGGCGGGCGCGAAGATCATATTGATGCCGACCCAGTTCACCACCCAGCCGATGATGATCCCGCCCACGGGCAGCACGACCAGCGGTGACAACCCGGTGGTGTGCAACGTCAGGACCAGCAGCAACCCGCAGGGCGCGCCGAAGTAGAAGCCGAAGTTCTGCATGAACCGCAGTTCCTTGGCGCCGAGCACCTGGAACAGCTGGTTGAGCAATTGCGGTCGAGCCTGGAAGTAGCGGATCACCATCTGCTTCACATCGAGCAGCTGATCGATATTGGCGCCCAGCTCCATGGTGAGGTCGCGCAGGATCTCGGGCAGTTGCGAGCGCACCCGCTGATGAATCATCTCCCGGACCGGAACGGGCAGGTTGTACCAGAGCTGCGGGTGTTCGCGGCGCAGGATCACCTCGACGATGTCGCGGATCTGCGCGTCGGCCACCTCGGCCAGATGTTCGGCCAGTTTCTCCGGGTCGAGCTCGCGATAGAAGTCGGCGACGCTGCCCAGCTTGGACAGCCCCTTGTCGACCGCGATGCTGGCCATCTTGTCGGCACGCGAGGGCACGATGCCCTGCCAGCCGATACGCCCGTCGTAGCTGAGCAGCGGCAACACCTGGATCCGCTTGGGTAGGTAGGGGAAGACCGCCCGCAGGCCCGGCAGCCGGAAACCGTGGAATTTAATCGGCTGGAACAGCATGAGAATGCCGGACCAGTTCGTTATGTAACCGATAATTCCTGTGAAAAGAGGAATGGTCAGAATTTCCAGCAGGAGTGTCGGGTGTAACCCGAACACACTCTCCAACACGACACGCCCTCCTGCCGATACCCGGTGACCACCGCCTCACCGAGAACCAAAATTTATCACCCCCGCGGCGAGGTGACCCTACTGTGAGATGAGGAACTGGGTCCATTCGTCGTGGTTCAGGCCACAGGGTAGTGTCTGAGACATCAGTCACAGAACCTGTCGCGAATGTCGTACTCACCCTTGCTAGTCGGAACAATGACCACCACCACACTTCGTGACCGGCCACAACCGTTGCGCACAGGGGGCGCGCGGGTGGGGGAGGGCTGTTCACATGGCGAGACTTCGGAGTAGGACGTGACAGACGACAGGACCGGACAGGACCTGGCCCGTGCCGGTACCCGCGCCGTCGAGCGCAGCTCGGATGTCGAGCAGCGACAGATCAGCAATGAAGCACGGTTGATCCGAGGCGTTTTCCGCGCCGCCGGATTGGCCGCCGGTACGGCGGTGCGCGGCAGCCAGTGGGCTGTCGGCACCACCTATGAGGTCACCAAGGAACTCGCACAGGCAGCACTGGACGGCGAATCCTCCGCCGACATCGCCGAGCGCACCGGCAATGCCCTGCGCTCCATCGCGCGCAGCGCGCTCGGCGTCACCGAGGGGTCGGTGCGCGAGATCGTCAGCTACGTGCCGACGCCGAACGGGTCGTCGCAGGCGGCCGTCACCGTCGGCCCGTACCTGCGCTCGGCTACCACCGACGAACTGCGGCGACGCGGCGACGCACTGCTGGCCCGCTCGGCCGACGTGTATTTCACCGAAGAGGTGCACCCGGCCTACGACCGCATCCTCGACGAGGTCGCGCCCGACGAGGCCCGCATTCTGCGGTTCATGGCCCTCAACGGTCCGCAACCCTCGGTCGACGTGCGCACCAACCGCCCGCTCGGCATCGGCTCGGAGCTGGTGCAAGGTGATCTGACCTCGGTTCCCGAACAGGCGGGTGTGCGCTACCCGGACCGCTCCCGGTCCTATCTGATCAACCTCAATCGGCTCGGCCTCACCCTCACCTCCGACGATCCGGTCGTGCTGAGCCGGTACATGGTGCTGGAAGTGCAGCCCGTGGTGGAGCAGGCGCTCAAGAAGGCGGGCCGCGCGCCCAAGATCGTGCGCAAGAGCCTTCGGCTCTCGGAATTCGGCGAGGATTTCTGCCGCACCTGCTTCACCATCGGGTAGCCCAGACACCCCGGTTCGTCGGCGCCGGAGGTCACACTCCGGTGTCGGCAGTGATAGCGATCTGATACAGAACGGGCGATAAGCCACTTCTGGTGGGATCGTGGAGGGATGGAGCAGGGCCCGGAAACGCCGAACGTGCACGTCGACGAACCTGTCGCGGCCGTGTGGACCGGCCCTGTGCCGTTGCTGCCCGATGCCGACGAGCCGTTGGTCGCCGGGTCGGACTCGCGGGAGGCATGGATGACGTCACCGCCGTCGGACGACGAACAGCCCGCACCGATCGAGCGCCCGCCGGATCACCCCGACGACCTCATCGCCATCAGCAGGCTGAAGTACCGCTACCTACGCAGTCTCGACACCAAGTCGTGGGACGAGTTCGCCGACACGCTGATCCCCGAGGCCACCGCCACCTACAGCGAGTACCTGCAGTTCGAGTCGCGCGAGGCCTTCTTGGCCTTCCTGCGCAATACCCTCGGACCGCACGTGATCACCGAGCATCGCTGCGACCATCCCGAGATCGATATCGACGGCGACACCGCCGCCGGCACCTGGTACCTGGCTGACACGGTGATCATCCCCGAACACAACATGTGCCTGCGCGGCGCCGCCTTCTACACCGACAGCTATGTGCGCTGCGACGACGGGCACTGGCGCATCTCACACACCGGGTACGAGCGCACCTACGAGGTGGTGCTCTCGCTCAGCGATCTGCCCAGCCTGCGTCTCACTGCGAGCCGCTGGGGAATGATCGCGCAGGAGAACCACATCTCCTCGGTGGAACGCAATCCCGGACCGGCCGCCTGAGCCTGCCCGACCCAGACAGCGCCCGCGTCAGTCCGCGGTCGCGACCAGCGGTTCCAGCGTGAGCTTCGGGTGTTCCTTCTCGATGTACTGCAGCCGCCACTTGTCGCTGAACAGCGCCAGAATCGCGCCGTCGGTGCGGGTGAACACCTCGACGCCGCGCTGACGATCCAGCTCGGGCGCCGATTCCGCGTCAGTGCGTCGAGCCAGCGTGAAGGGCAGGAAGTCGAGCTGGGTCTCCACGTTGAACTCGCCCTGCATCCGCGCGGTGACCACCTCGAACTGCATCGGACCGACCGCGGCGAGCACCGGGGTGGCGTCACCGCGGGCGTCGTTGCGCAGCACCTGCACCACGCCCTCGGAATCGAGTTGGTCGATGGCCTTGCGGAACTGCTTGTACTTGCCCGCGCTCTGCGCGCGCAGCGTCGCGAAGTGCTCGGGGGCGAAGCTCGGAATCGGTGGGTACTCCACCTTCTTCTCGACGAACAGCGTGTGGCCCGGCGCGAGCGCGGTGGCGTTGACCAAGCCGACCACATCGCCGGGATAGGCGGTGTCGACCGTGGTGCGCTCGCGGCCGAAGACCGTCAGCGCGTACTTGGTGGCGAACGGGCGACCGGTCTGCGCGTGGGTCACCACCATGCCGCGCTCGAATTCGCCGGACACGATCCGCATGAACGCCAGCCGGTCGCGGTGGGCGGTATCCATTCCCGCCTGCACCTTGAACACCACCGCGCTGAACGGGTCACCGGTCGTGCGCTCCTTGCCGGTCACGTCCGCCCGGGAGCCGGGCGCGGGCGCCAGCTCCACCAGCGTCTCGAGCAGCTGGCGCACACCGAAATTCAGCATCGCCGAGGCGTAGATCACCGGCGAGGTCTGGCCGGCCAGGAACATCTCCTGGTCGTGATCCTGCCCGGTCGCCGAGAGCAGTTCGCTCTCCTCGGCCGCGGTCGTCCACGCTTCGCCTTCGCGTGCGAGAGCCTGGTCGGAGCTCAGATATTCCTCGGGTGCGATGGTCGCGCCGCCGGCGGTGCGGGTGAAGTGGATGTACTCGCTCGCCTCACCCTCGGGCCCACGGCGCAGCAGGCCGCGGAAATCACCCGCGATGCCGACCGGCAGGAACAGGGGAGTGGGCGTGAGGCCGATCCGCTCGCTGATCTCGTCGAGCAGTTCCAGCGGAGCCTGACCCGGCCGGTCCCACTTGTTGATCACGGTGATCACCGGGATGCCGCGATGGCGGCACACCTGGAACAGCTTCAATGTCTGCGGTTCGAGGCCTTTGGCCGCGTCGATCAGCATCACCGCGGCGTCGACGGCGGTGAGCACCCGGTAGGTGTCCTCGGAGAAATCGGAGTGGCCGGGGGTGTCGACCAAATTGATCACATTGTCGACATCGGAGCCCGCCGCGCGGTAATTGAACTGCAGCGCGGTCGAACTCACGGAGATTCCGCGCGCCTTCTCCATTTCCATCCAGTCCGACACCGTCGACTTGCGACCGGCCTTACCGTGGATCGCACCCGCCTCGGAGATCATCCTGGCGTGCAGGGCCAGCGCTTCGGTGAGCGTCGACTTACCCGCGTCGGGGTGCGAGATCACGGCGAACGTGCGGCGACGGGCCACCTCGGCGGGCAGCCCGCGTGGGGTGGGAGCGACGCCTTCTCCGGACTCGGTCAACGGTCGAACCTTTCGCAGTGGTCGGCAACCTATCTACAGTATTGGAGCGCTGGCGCGCTCGAGTTCGCGCCCCCGGCGGTCCCGTCGATCAGGCACCGTTGCTTGCTCCTTCGTCGCCTACGCAACAGCACCTGATCGACGGGACGGGCGCGAACCGCCGACTGCGTCGGCGATCCCTCCTCGAGGTCGGGATGTGCGGGTCGGTGTGCGGTCACATGGCGGTTTCAGGGTGCGATTGCCGATGCGGTATGGTTGGCGGGTTGTCTCGGCGAGGGTGAGTGCCCGTTTGGTGCGCACACCGTGATCGACGCGGCTCGGCTGAGTTGTTTGGGCCGTCCTCGTTCGTTCTTCGTCCGACGAGTAGACCTTGGCCCCGTAGTTGGGTCACCCATGACCAGCCGTAGGAGCTCATTCGTATGTCCGACGCCAATCTGATCGAAGCCGCCGTCCGCACCGAATTCGGTAAGGGCGCCGCTCGCCGTACCCGTCGCGACGGCAACGTGCCCGCCGTGCTGTACGGCCACCACGCCGAGCCGCAGCACCTGTCGCTGAACGCCAAGGCGTTCGCCGCGATCCTGCGCCTGCACGGCACCAACGCCATCCTGAACCTGCAGATCGACGGCAAGCCGCAGCTGGCGATGACCAAGTCGGTCGTCGTCCACCCGATCCGTCGCTACATCGAGCACGCCGACCTGCTGATCGTCAAGCGTGGCGAGCGCGTCACCACCGACGTCAACGTCGTCGTCGTCGGCGATGCCACCTCCGGCGCCCTGATCACCCAGGAACTCAACACCCTGTCGATCGAGGCCGACGCGATGAACCTGCCCGAGTCCATCGAGGTCTCGGTCGAGGGCATCGCGCCGGGCACCCAGATCCTGGCCGGCAGCATCGCGCTGCCCGAGGGCGTCACCCTGGCCGGTGACCCGGAGGCGCTGATCGTCAACGTGATCGAAGCCCCGTCCGCCTCGCAGATGGACGACGAGGGCGAAGGCGCCGCCGACGCCGCGACCGCGGAGACCGCTCCCGAGTCCGAGTAAGACTGCGCACTACGATTCGGGCAATGACCGAATCTTCCGGGCCCGCGCTCGTAGTCGGACTGGGTAACCCCGGCCCCGAGTACGAGCGCACCCGCCACAATGTGGGCTTCCTGGTCGCCGATGTGCTCGCCGAGCGCATCGGCGGCCGTTTTGCCGTGCACAAGAAGTCCGGCGCCGACCTGCTCCAGGCGCGACTGGACGGCCGCCAGATCCTCCTCGCGAAGCCGCGCACCTACATGAACCTGTCCGGGCGACCGGTCGCCGCGCTGGCGAAGTTCTTCTCGGTACCGGTGGACCAGGTGATCGTGGTCCACGACGAGCTCGACCTGCCGTTCGGAACGCTCAAGCTCAAGCAGGGCGGCGGCGAGGGCGGACACAACGGGTTGCGGTCGATCTCGCAGGCGTTGACCACCAAGGAGTACCTGCGGACCAGGATCGGGATCGGGCGTCCGCCCGGTCGGCAGGATCCGGCCGACTACGTGCTCAAGCCCTTCTCCGCGCCGGAGCGCAAAGAGGTTCCGGTGATCGTGGAGCAGGCCGCCGATGCGGTGGAGCTGCTGCTGAAGGTCGGTCTGGAAGCGGCCCAGAACAACCTGCACTGAGTTTTTGGAGCGCCGGCGCGCTCGAGTTCGCGCCCCGGGCGGTCCCGTCGATCAGGCACCGTTGCTCGCTCCTTCGTCGCCTACGCAACGGCCCTGATCGACGGGACTGCCCGTGTACCGCCGACGTCCTCGGCGATCCCTCCTCGAGGTCGGGATGTGCGGCGCCGGTTGTGGTGTCAGCGCAGGTGCACCGCCGTGGCGGCGCGGCGGAGCTTGCCCGAGGAGGTTTTCGGGAGAGCGCCCGGCCCGAGGACGGCCACGGTGCGGGGGCGCGAGCCCACTTCGGCGAAGACCTCGTGGACGATCTCGCGCTCGATGCGCTTCACCTCGTCGGGGTCCTGGTAGTCGTTGGATTCGACCACCACCGCGAAGCTTTCGCGTTTCTCGCCGGCGTCGAGCCGTACCGCTACCGCGTTGCCGGGGCGGACGCCCGGTACGCGCAGTGCGGCTCGTTCGATGTCGGTGGGGTAGATGTTGCGGCCGCCCATGATGATGACGTCCTTCATGCGCCCGCACACCACCATCAGGCCCTCTTCGGTGAAGTAGCCGAGGTCGCCGGTGTCGAGCCAGCCGTCGGCGTCCTGGGCGGGTCGGAAGCCGTCGACGGTGACGTAGCCCGAAGTGACCGCGGGGCCGCGCAATTCGATGACGCCCACCGAGCGAACCGGCAGCGGCTGACGTTCGGTATCGACGACCCGACCTTCCAGGTCGTCGACCAGATGCCCCAGCGTCGGCAGTCTGCGCGGGGTGCCGTGGTGGCCGTCCTCGGCGATCGGGACGGCTTTGCCGACCGCTTCCAGCAGGTCGGCGTCGATCACGTCGAGGACCTGCCCGTGACCGGGGTCGGGGATCGACACGGCCAGGGTGGTTTCGGCCATGCCGTAGACCGGCGTGAGCGCCATCGGGTTGAGCCCGTACTGTTGTCCCGCCGCCGCGAGGGCGGTCATGGTGTCGGGGTCGACCGGTTCGGCGCCGTTCCACATGTAGCGCACGCTCGACAGATCCAACGTGGCATCCTCGGCCTGGCGCAGCCGCCGCGCGAGCAGGGAGTACGCGAAGTTCGGTGCGGCGGTGACAGTCCCGCGATACTTGTCGATCAGTTCGGCCCACAGCAGCGGCCTGGCCAGGAAGTCCAGCGGCGTCACACACACCACTTCGGCGCCGAATTGCATCGGCACACTGAGGAACCCGACCATGCCCATGTCGTGGAACAGCGGCAGCCAGCTGATCATCACGTCGTCGTCGGTCTGGAATTTGACCCGGTTGAACATCGCGTACGCGTTGACGTAGAAGTTACCGTGGGTTATTCGCACCGCCTTGGGCGATCCGGTCGATCCAGAGGTCAACTGCTGCAACGCGATATCGCCCTCGGTGGTGGGCACCGGGTCGGCGTCCGGGCCGTTGTGCAGGTCCTCGATCCGCACCACGGTGATCCCACGTTCCAATAACACCGGTTCGGCGGCCGCGAACGGCGCACCGAGGACGACGGCCTTCGCCTCGATCATGCGCAGCACCGTTTCGGTGTCGCGCACCCAGACCTCGAGGTCGGTGCGCGGCGTCGGCTGATGCAACATCGTGATCGAAGCGCCACGCATCCAGATCCCCTGGCAGGCGGGGGCGATGTCGACGGGCAGGCCTGCCAGCACGCCGACCGCGTCGCCGTGCCCGATGCCTGCGGCGGCGAGACCGCCCGCCATCCGCCGTGCCTGCCTGTGAATGTCGCCCCAGGTCTGGCGCAGCGGTGTCTCCGGCTCCCCGGTGACCAGCCCCCTGGAGCTGGTCAATGCTGTGCCAAACATTTCGTCGGTGAACCTGCTCAACGTCGGTCTCCCTCTACGCCAACGATCGGTTACGGCCGTGCTTTGCACTCCCTACAGAGAAATCCCGCCCCGCCCCGCGCGTGTTGATCCGGGCTGACACGCCAGCACCCCTGCTGGTCAGCCCTCGACAGCGAAGCTTGCTGCGTAGCGGTTTACCTATGGTCTACCCGATTACGTGGCAATTTCCCGCATCAGCAGATCTGTCGTCGCGCTGACCTGGGCGCGATGAACAGCAGCGGGATAGTGTCGCGCTGGGTGGACGGTGATGCGTACCTTGGTGAAACGCAACAGTTTCCGACCGCGAGGGTTCATGCGATCGGTACCGTCCAGGACCACGAGCACCGCCGGTGCCCCGGTGGCCATGGCAACGCGCTGCGCCCCGGTGCGACCACGATAGACCTGCCATCCCGTGGCCGTGTGCTCTCTGGGCGAATTGCTCCTCGCCGGGTTCAGCGGGTGAGGTCGGCCAGTGTCGCGACGAAGCGGTCGAGGTCTGCCGGGCTGACGAAGTAGTGCGGGGAGGCTCGGAGGACGGCGGGCAGGGCGCGCTCGGACATGTCAAGCAGGGTGGAGCTCGCGCGGCTGACGGTGACGGTGACGGCGTGCTCGACGAGGCGCTCGCGCAGCCGGTCGGGGTCGTGGCCGTCGACGGTGAACGAGACGATGCCACTGTGCTCGGTACCCAGGTCGCGCACGGTCACACCGGGCAGGTCGGGCAGGGTTTCGCGCAGGTGATCGGCGCGGGCGGCGACCGTCGCGTAGACCTCGTCGGGGCCCTGCTCGAGCAGGTAGTCGACGGCGGCGCCGAGGCCGAGGCGGGCGGCGACACCGCATTCCCAGAATTCGAAACGGGACGCGTCGGCGGCGAGCCGGTATTCGCCGGGGCTCACCCACACGGCGCTGTGCAGGTCGAGCCGGGCGGGTTCCATGGTCTGCGCCAGTTCGGCACGGACATAGAGGAATCCGGTGCCGCGAGGTCCGCGCAGCCATTTGCGCCCGGTGCTCGACATGGCGTCGACGCCGAGTTCGGTGACGTCGACGGGCAACTGGCCGATCGACTGGCAGGCGTCGAGCAGGACCAGCGCACCGGCTTCGTGGGCGATCCTGGTGGCTTCGGCGACCGGGTTCACGAGGCCGCCGTTGGACGGTGCGTGCTGCAGCGACACCAGTCGCACGCGCTCGTCGAGCATGGCGGCGAGCGCGTCGGTGTCGAGGCGGCCGGTGTCGTCGCTGGGAATGCGCTCGACCACGGCCCCGGTGTCCTTCGCGCGCTGGAGCGCGGCGATCGCGTTGCTGGCGTAGTCGGCGCCCGAGATGAGGATCCGGTCGCCTGGATTCAGCGGTACCGAGTAGGCGAAATCGGCCCATGACCGGGACGCACTGTCGCTGAGGGCGATGGTGTCGGCGGTGGCGCCGATCAGGGTGGCTATCGAGCTCTTCACCTTCGCGAGGTCGTCGATGCGCTCGTTAGCCGCGCGATAGCCACCGATCTCGGCTTCGCGGTGTAGATGGCCGATCATCGTGTCGACGACGACCTGGGGCGGCAGCGACGATCCGGCGCTGTCGAGGAAGATCTGACCATTGGCAAGTCCTGAGGTGGCGGCTCTGATCGCGGCGAGGTCAAGCATGGCCACGACGATAGCGCCCCGAGCCGTTCCCCATTTCGTCACTTTTCCTGTCGGTGGTCCTCGCTACTCTGGAATGAGCGAAACGCAGGTTCCCCGGCGGCACACAGCACGTGGAGGTTGGTATGGCGGTCACCCTGGAACGTTCGTCGTGGCCTGATTCCGCCACCGACCAGGGCGAACTGTCGTCCAGGGCGGCTGCGGAGGCCTATGTCGGCGGGGTCTGTTTCAAGCTCGGACCACCTGCGCTGATCGGGGCCGAACTGGAATGGCTCACCGCCGGACCCACCGGTTCGCGGCCCTCGCTCGACCAGCTGGCAGCGGCCCTCGGGGCGCACGCGCCCACCTCCATCGCACCCGCCTCGCCCGCGAATCCACTGCCAGGCGGGAGCCTGGTCACCGTCGAACCCGGTGGTCAGATAGAACTCTCCAGCGCACCGTTCGCCGATCCGGCCGCGCTGACACAGCATCTGCGCGCTGATGCGGCCCGTTTGCGGGACCTGCTCGCCGCCCGAGAGATCAGCGTCTTCGCCGCCGCCGCCGATGCGGGCCGTCCCGCCGAGCGCCTGCTCCGCCTACCCCGCTACGCGGCGATGGAACGTCGTTTCGACGGCGTCGGGCCGTTCGGCACCCTGATGATGTGCAATACCGCCGCCACCCAGGTGAGCGTGGACGCGGGCGCCGACCCCGCCGAAGTCCAGGCTCGCTGGACCGCCCTCTACGTCCTCGGCCCCACCTTGATCTCGGCCTTCGCCTGCTCACCGCGCCTGCACGGGGTGCCGCGCGGCGACTGGGCGTCCCAGCGAATGCGCACCTGGCTGCGCCTGGACCCCTCCCGCACGAGACCGCCCGTCGCCGACTGGGCCGACCCGATGACTTCCTACGCCCACTGGGCCCTCGACGTGCCACTGCTGTGCGTGCGCTGCGCCGACGTCGACGCCGACTGGTCGCCGCCTCCCGGCGCCACCTTCGCCGACTGGTTGTCCGGGGCCCTCGACGACGAAGTGGGCCGTCGCCCGACCCTCGTCGACCTGGACTACCACCTGACAACGCTGTTCCCGCCGGTCCGAGCGTCCGGCCACCTCGAGGTTCGTTACCTCGACACCCAACCCGGCGACAGCTGGACCACCCCGATCCACCTGTTCGACGCCCTGCTGTCGACCCCCGCGGTCGTGGCCGAGGCGACCGCGCTCGCCGCGCCGACGGCAGGGGATTGGTTGACCGCCGCGCGGTGTGGACTGTTCGATCCGCAATTGCGCGGCGCCGCGGTCGATGTGCTCGACCTGGCCGCCGCGCACGCGCGAACCCCCGCTGCCGCGAAGGAATTGGCTGCGGCGGCCCGCCGATGTCGGTCGGGTCGCAGTCCGCTCGCCGCGGTCGCCTCGTCGGGCAACGGCTCGGGCAGGTCGCGATGACGTCGCCGATCGTTCGGCTCGGGTCGTCCGTCGCTCATCGCGTTTCCGTCGATGCCGGTCATGCGGCCGCGCGTTCTCGCTGCTCGGCTGTCGGCGTCGCCCGGCGGCCCGACAGCTGTTCGGCCGCCGGTTCGTTTCTGCCCGAAGTCTTTGTAGACCAGTCTGTTTCGGAGCTCATCTCGTGACCCTTTCCGCCCCTGCCGATCACAGCGATCGCGACCGCACCCGCGCCCGGATCGCCGAGGTGCTGATGCGTGCTCGCCGCCGCACCGCCCTGCTCACCGACAGCGTCGACGAAGCCGACCTCGTCGCGCAGCATTCGCCGCTGATGTCGCCGCTGGTCTGGGATCTGGCGCACATCGGGAACCAGGAGGAGTTGTGGTTGGTGCGCGATGTCGGCGGTCGCGATGCCGTGCGGGCCGATATCGACGAGCTCTACGACGCGTTCAAACACGCCAGGTCGAACCGACCCGCGCTGCCGCTGCTCGACCCCGAGCAGGCGCGTGACTACGTCGGGTCTGTGCGCGAAAAGGTGCTGGATGTCCTCGATTCCAGCGATCTGGCCGGTACGCCCCTGGTGGACAACGGTTTCGCCTTCGGAATGATCGCCCAGCACGAACAGCAGCACGACGAGACCATGCTCGCCACCCATCAACTGCGGATCGGCGCCCCGGTGTTGTCGGCCCCGCCCGCGCCCGCCGCCCAGGTGTCGGTCGGCGGGGAAATCGTCATTGCCGCAGGTGAGTTCCTGATGGGTACCTCCGCCGACCCGTGGGCTCTGGACAACGAACGACCTGCCCACCCGGTGCACATCGACGGGTTCGCGATCGATGTCGCCCCGGTGACCAACGAGCAGTACCTGGCGTTCATCGGCGACGGCGGTTACGACCGGCCCGAGCTGTGGTCGGAGCGTGGCTGGGCGCACAGGCAGGAGGCCGGGCTGGTCGCACCGCAATTCTGGGAGCGCGATGGTGACCGGTGGACGCGCACGACGTTCGGCGCCCGCACCCCGCTGCGCCCGAATCAGCCGGTGGTGCATGTGTGTTGGTTCGAGGCCGAAGCGTACGCACGCTGGGCAGGCAAGCGGTTGCCGACCGAGGCCGAATGGGAGAAGGCGGCCCGCTTCGACCCGGAAACCGGTGCGTCCCGGCGCTATCCGTGGGGCGAGGACGAACCGGACGCCCGCACGGCCAATCTCGGCCAGCGACACCTGGAACCCGCCGAGGTCGGCGCCTACCCGGCCGGCGCCTCGGCCACCGGCGTACACCAGCTCATCGGCGATGTCTGGGAATGGTGCTCCTCGGGTTTCGAGGCCTACCCAGGCTTCCGCGCGTTCCCCTACCGCGAATACTCGGAAGTCTTCTTCGGCGGCGACTACCGCATCCTGCGCGGCGGCTCCTTCGGTACCGACGAAGTCGCCTGCCGCGCCACCTTCCGCAACTGGGATCACTCGATCCGTCGACAGATCTTCGCCGGGTTCCGCCTCGCCAGGGACCTGCGCGAGGACGAACGCTGATGTGCCGACACCTCGGTTACGTCGGCCCACCGGTGGGGGTCGGCGAGTTGGTCGTCCGCGGCCCGCACTCGCTCTTCGCCCAGTCCTGGGCGCCTGCCGACATGCGCGCGGGCGGCACCATCAACGCCGACGGATTCGGCGTCGCCTGGTGGCGCCGAGCCGATCTGGGCCCGGGTGGCGGTGCGCGTCGGCCTCGCGTCGGCGGCGCCCGCGATGTGGTGACCCGCTATCGCAACCAAGCCCCCATCTGGACCGATCCGGCCGTAGCCGAGGTCCTCGGCCAACTCGAATCGCGCTCGGTGATCGCCGCCGTCCGTTCGGCGACCGAGGGCATGCCGGTGGAGCGCTCCGCCTGCGCGCCTTTCACCGACGACCACTGGGCCTTCAGCCACAACGGTGTCATCCCCGACTGGCGGGCGACCCTTGTGGCCGTTCTCGACGAGCTCGACGACTTGTTCACCGCCGCAACGTCGCGCGGGGTACCGATCGCCGAATCACCTGGTCGCGGAGCGGAGTTCGGCTCCACCGCACCGGATTCCCACGACGTGCCCGCAGCGGCGCAGGGGGTGGCGGCTTCCGCTGATGCTGTTCTCGGCGACGCCTCTGCTACAGCGACGAGCGAGGTGACGCAATCCTTCGTTCCTACAGCACTATTCGGTTCGCCCGCGGTGCTGTTGGAGGCTGAGGCGCTCACAGACTCCGCCGCGCTGTGGGTGTTGCTGCGGGGCCTACTCGGGGCGATCTCCACCGCGGGCCCGGTCACGTCCGCGGCCGATGCGCTGCAACTGCTGGTCGCTCTGATACTGCGTCATCAGCCGACCGCCCGTCTGAACTTGATGCTGGGAAACGGCATTCAACTGTGGGCTACCACCTGCTGGCATTCGCTGTCGGTCCTCGTCGCCGATGACCACACCGTGCTGTCCTCCGAACCCTACGATGCCGACCCGCGCTGGCGATCCATCGCCGACCGCCAGCTGGTCGTCGCCACGCCCGGCCACTGCATCATCACCGAACTCGAACTCCCCGACACCGAAAGGGTCCGTTCATGACCGCGCCGCTGCTGGACATCCACCTCACCGACGACGATCTCACCGCGGCCTTGCGCACCGACGCCCGCACGGGCCTGACCGCCGACCCGAAATCCTTGCCGCCCAAGTGGTTCTACGATGCGCGCGGCAGCGAACTGTTCGAGCGGATCACCGAGCTCCCCGAGTACTATCCGACCCGCACCGAACGAGCCCTGCTCGAGCGTGTCGTCGGCGAGATCGCCGCGGCGGCACACGCCGAGGTGCTGGTGGAGCTCGGTTCGGGTTCGGCCGCGAAGACCCGTCTGTTGTTGGACGCCCTCACCGCCGAGGGTTCACTGAAAACGTATGTACCGCAGGATGTCTCGGCATCAGCACTGCGCGGCGCGGCCGCCGAGATCGCCGCCGAGTACCCCAACCTGTCCGTGCACGGCGTGGTCAGCGATTTCACCGACACCCTGCACAACCTGCCCCGCGGTGGTCGCCGCATGATCGCCTTCCTCGGTGGCACCATCGGCAACCTGGTCCCCGCCGAGCGCGCCGAGTTCCTGGCAGGCATCAACGAGGTCCTCGAACCCGGCGAACTGCTTTTGCTCGGCGCGGGCCTGGTGATCGATCCCGCGATCCTGGTCCCCGCCTACGACGACGCCGCCGGCGTCACCGCCGAATTCAACCGCAATGTCCTGCACGTCCTCAACAATCGACTCGACGCCGACTTCGTCCCCGAGAAATTCGACCACGTCGCCCTCTGGGACGCCGAGAACGAGTGGATCGAAATGCGCCTACGCGCCACCGAAGCGATGACGGCCACCGTCGCAGGACTCGACCTCACCGTCGATTTCGCCGCGGGCGAGGAAATGCGCACCGAGATCTCCGCCAAATTCCGCCCCGAAACCCTCGCCGCCGAACTGAACGAGGCAGGCTTCACCCCCGCCCACACCTGGACCGACCCCGACAACCGCTTCACCCTGGCCCTGGCCGAACGCCGCTGATCAGGGGGAGCCGCCCGGCTCCCCGCCATCGCGAGCACCCGGGCAGTCGAGACGATCGCGATAGCGTGGGCAGCCGTCGGCGGGCTGGGCTAGAGGTCGAGTTCTTCGGCGAGGTATTCGCCGCTGGTGAGGTTCTCGTCGCCCTCGAGGTCCCTTTCGACGCCTTCCTCACCGTTGACGGCTTCGTCGTCGAACAGGTCGCCATCGATACTGTCCTCGCCGCGCACCCCCATCGCGACTTCCTCGGCGGGCCGTTCGTCCTCCACCAGCGCCTCACGGCGGGCGCCCCGCTCGGTGTACTCCGCGGACATTTCCTCGTTGATGCCGAGGAAGCCGTCGGCTTCGGCTTCGTGATTGCGGATCACGTGGTCGGCGGGCGGGTCCTCCACATAGCGCTCGTACTCGACGATGTCGTCGGCTTGATCGTCATCGCCCATGTCCATGTCCAACGGTTCACGGCTCATGGTTCCAGTATCGGCCTCCGAAGGCTGTCCGTCACGAGCCACGCTAGTGACAGTCGGTTGACGCTTATGGACGTCTGCCTCGGGTGTCCTCGGGGACGCCCGCGAGGACGGCGGCGAACCATTCGACGAGCGGGCGCAGTTCGTTCCACGCGCGGCGGACCTCGGTGGCCGCGGCCGGGGTGGTGAGCCAGTCCGGCGCGCCGAACTCGCGGTGTGCGGTCAGCGACTTGTAGCGGAGCAGGTCGATGCGGGGGTGGTCGGCGGCGTAGCCTCTCGGCTTGGTTTTGAGCTTGTCGCCGCCGAGGGTGAAGCCGGCCGCGGTGGTCGTGGCCAGGATCTTCTCGAGCTCCGCGCCGCGCACCTCGTCGTCGATCGTGGCCCGCAGGACCGCCAATGCCGTGGGTGAGGGCCGGAAGCAGCCGCCCGCCACGAACAACCCCGCCGCCCCGATCTGGACGTACCAGCCGACGCCGGGCCCCATGCCCGCCACCGCGCCCTGATGGGTTTTGTAGGGCAGCTTGTCGGCGGAGAAGCGGACATCACGATAGGGCCGAAAGATCTTGGCCTGTCCGAATTCGGCCGCGAGTTCGGCGGTGAGCGCGGTCATGGGGGCGCGCACGGCCTCGTCGTAGAGGTGTTTGTGCGTGTTCCAGAAGGCTTTCGAGTTGTCGGCCTCGAGGTCTTCGTAGAAGTCGAGTCCGGTGAGCGGGAATCCGGTGAAAGCATCCATCGGCTCGGCGTTTCTCCGTTCTGTTCGGCAGACAGGCTACCGCTCCAGTATCGCCCGCCGCGGTTCAGAGGCTGCCGAGCATCGCGACGAACACGATGACGAGCAGCGCGGCCAGCGCCGCGATCGCACCGTTGACGATCGCGGCCCACTTGCCCATCTCCTCGCCCTTGGCATGCCCGACCAGGCCGAGCGCGATCCCCGTCGGCGCGGTGACCAGCACCGGCAGCCCGCACATCGCCAACCCGCCGAACACCGAAGCCGCGGCGCAACAAAAACTGAAGATCGACCACAGCGGCGTGGTGTCCTTGTACCCGTAACCGGGCTGCGGCGGATACGGCTGATACGGCCCGGCGCCGTACGGCGGTCGAACCGGTGTGGGATAGCCCGGTGCCGGATTGCCGGAAGCGGGATAACCAGCGGCGGGATAACCAGGAGCGGGAAAAACCGGCCCCGGCGGTGGTGGCGGATACGGCGGTAGCTCGACAGCCGGACCGGGATTCGCGATCCCACCCCAAGGCCGCGCGGCGGGCGGCGGCGGATACGGCGCCGCATCGACAGGGGTTACCGGGTTGACGATCCCACCCCACGGTTCCCCGCCCGACCGATCGGCTACCTCCGGGGCATCCTGTACCCGCGGTACACCGTGGTCCTTACCGAGTTCGACCCGCCGCTCCGGCTCAGTCCCCATGCCGCCCCCTGTCACGTCCCGAATTACAGGACCACCATGCACCAAAGACCAGCCGGTGCGCCAATGTCCGAGGACAAGCTCACCGACTGGTCTCGCGAGAACACGGGTTGTTCACCGGGTACGGCCGACCCTCCGCCTCTGAACGGCTGGCCGCGTCCCCCACTCGGACCGGCCGAGAGTGCCGGAGCTGCGGACCGGCTCAGCTCAGGCGTTGCCGTTGAACAGTCCGGTGACCGAACCGTTCTCGAAGACCTCACGAATGGTGCGGGCCAGCAGCGGCGCGATCGACAGCACGGTCAGCGTCGGAAACTTCTTGTCCTCGCTGATCGGCAGGGTGTTGGTGATGACGACTTCCTTGGCGCCACAGTTGGCCAGACGCTCGGCGGCCGGATCGCTGAGCACACCGTGGGTGGCCGCGATGATGACATCGCCGGCGCCCGCTTCCTTGAGCACCTTCACCGCGCCGGCGATGGTGCCACCGGTGTCGATCATGTCGTCGATCAGCACGCAGGTGCGGCCTTCGACGTCACCGACGACGCGGTTGGACTTCACCTGGTTGGGCACCAGCGGGTCGCGGGTCTTGTGGATGAACGACAGCGGCGTGCCACCGAGCGCGTCGGCCCACTTCTCGGCGACCTTCACGCGGCCCGCGTCGGGAGAGACCACCGCGAGGTTGTCCGACGGGTAGTTGGTGCGGATGTAATCGGAGAGCTGCACCAGCGCGTGCATGTGATCGACGGGGCCGTCGAAGAAGCCCTGGATCTGGTCGGTGTGCAGGTCGACGCTGATGATGCGGTCGGCGCCCGCGGTCTTGAGCAGGTCGGCGACCAGGCGGGCCGAGATCGGCTCGCGGCCGCGGTGCTTCTTGTCCTGGCGGGCGTACGGGTAGAACGGCAGCACCGCGGTGATCCGCTTGGCCGAACCGCGCTTGAGCGCGTCGATCATGATGAGCTGTTCCATCAGCCACTGGTTGAGCGGCGCGGGGAAGCTCTGCAGCACGAAGGCGTCGGAGCCACGGACCGATTCCTCGAACCGGACGAAGATCTCGCCGTTGGCGAAATCCTGCGCGGTCTGGGGGGTGATGTCGACGTCGAGTTCCTTGGCGACCTGCTCGGCCAGCTCAGGATGTGACCGGCCGGCGAAGAGCATCAAGTTCTTCTGGTTGTCGATCGAGAACGCGGTCACTGCTGGTTGCCATCCTTTTGCTCGATTGTCTTCGAAGACGTCTCGTCTGCCGCGATGGCTTCCGCCGCCGCGCGCGCCGCAGCGGTTCCTGGACGGTAGCGCTGCACCCAGTTTTCGATAATGCGCTGTGGCCCACCCGAGACAGCAAGTGCACCCGGTGGAACGCTTCTGCGCAGTACAGTACCCGCACCCGTATAGGCACCGTCACCCACGGTGACCGGCGCGATGAACATGGTGTCGCTACCGGTGCGCACATGGGAACCGATCACGGTGTGGTGCTTGTTCACCCCGTCATAGTTCACAAAAACGCTGGAAGCGCCGATGTTGCTGTACTCGCCGATGGTCGCGTCGCCGACGTAGGTGAGGTGCGGCACTTTCGAGTGCGCGCCTATCGAGGCGTTCTTGGTCTCGACGAACGCGCCGAGCTTGCCTTCCTCGCCGACCACGGTGCCCGGCCGCAGATAACTGAACGGTCCGATGGTGGCGCCCTCGCCGATCTCGGCCCGCTCGCCATGGGTCCGGATCACGCTCGCGCCCTCGCCGACGAACACGTCGGTGAGCGTGGTGTCGGGCCCGATCTCGGCGTCCTCACCGATATGGGTCTCGCCGAAGAGTTGGGTGCCCGGCCGCAGTACGGCGTCGCGCCCGATCCGCACGCTCGCGTCGATCCAGGTCGTGGCCGGGTCGACGATGGTGACACCGGCACGCATGTGGCGTTCGAGGATATAGCGGTTGAGGGTGGCGCCCGCCTGGGACAGCTGCACCCGGTCGTTCACGCCGGTGACCTTGTTCGAGTCGACCAGCCGCGCGCCGTGCACGGGATGACCGGCCTCGCGGGCCAGGCGCAGGACATCGGTGAGGTAGAGCTCGTGCTGGGCGTTGGCGGTGGACAGCCGCCCGATCATGGTGCGCAGCACCGACGCGTCGAACGCGTAGACCCCGGAGTTGACCTCTTTGATCTTGGCCTGCTCGGGAGTGGCGTCGGCGTGCTCCACGATCTCGGCGACCTGACCGTCGTCGTCGCGCACGATGCGGCCGTAGCCGTTGGCGTCGTCGGGCACGAAGGTCAGGACCGTCACGGCGGGCCGCTCGGCGTAGCTGCGGTGCTCGTCGAGCAGCGCGGAGAGTGTGTGCCCGTCGAGCAGCGGCACATCGGCCGAGGTGACGAGGAGGTCGCCGTCGAAGTCCGCCGGGATCGAACCCAGTGCGCACTGCACCGCGTGACCGGTCCCCAGTTGCTGCTCCTGCACCGCGCAGACGATCTCGCGGCCGAGTTCCTTGCCCACCTCCGCCACGGCGGCGCCGACCTTCTCGCGGTCGTGCCCGACGACGGTGATCAGGTGGGTCGGATCGATCTCGACGGCGGCGTGCAGCGCGTGCGAGAGCATCGACCGGCCTGCCAACGGGTGCAGCACTTTCGGAGTCTTCGACCGCATTCGCGTCCCAGCCCCTGCGGCGAGGACGACGACGGCGGTCTGCGGTGGCATGGATCTCCCTCGGCTGCCTGTCAGCGAGTGACTGTGGCGGGTTCGGTCGGTAGATATGGTGCGGGCCGACGATACGTCACTGTGTGTCCGTGTGCTCCGCCGCCAGGACTCGAACCTGAACTATCTGAACCAAAATCAGAGGTGCTGCCATTACACTACGGCGGATCGCCACACCAGTGGGCCGCGAAAGCCCACCACTGTGCTACGGCACGCCAGTGATCCTCGCACAGTTTCCGCCTCTCCGAAAATCTTGGCCGGACTCGGGTGCGGGGTGTGTTGGGGACGCGGCAATCTCGCAGGGTTCGTCCATACCTGGTGGGTTACCCGTGTTCTCGCGAAATCCGTTGTTCCGGGAGGCGATGGACGTGGTGGGCGATTGGTCTGAGACAGTTGTGGGAGTGGTCGCCAGGCGTAGAGAGGCAGGGGAGTTGTCTTCCAGCGAGTCGGTGCGTCCGTCGCGGCCGAGGATGACCGGTACGCAGCGTAGGCAGCAGTTGATCGAGATCGGTCGCGCGTTGTTCGCGGAGCGAGGGTACGACGCGACATCGATCGAGGAGATCGCGCAGCGCGCGCAGGTGTCCAAGCCGGTCGTCTACGAGCATTTCGGTGGCAAGGAAGGTCTCTACGCGGTGGTCGTCGACCGCGAGATGTCGATGCTGCTGGAGATGGTCACCTCCTCGCTCACCCGCAACCGTTCGCGGGTGCGATTGGAGCAGGTCGCGCTGGCCCTGCTCACCTACATCGAGGAACGCACCGACGGCTTTCGCATCCTGGTCCGCGACCAGCCCGCGGCCAACGCCGACGGTCGCTACTCGAGCTTGCTGAACGAGGCCGTCAACCAGGTGGCCCATCTCCTCGCCGGTGATTTCGGCCGCCGCGATCTCGATACCAGTCTCGCGCCGCTCTACGCCCAGGCTCTGGTCGGCATGGTGTCGACCACCGCCACCTGGTGGCTCGACGAGCGCACCCCGCCGAAAGAGGTGGTCGCGGCGCACCTGGTCAATCTGTGTTGGAACGGTTTGAGTCATTTGGAAGCCGAACCGGGGCTCAGCTCCGAATGGAATACGGGAACTACGCCGACCATCGGTGGGGTAACCGGACGTTAGCGCACGCCGGGTGGACCGAATCCATGATTCGGCTGCCACTTTGCCGCCTGGTGGTACGGTTCACCCATCCTTTTGGGTGCTGCCGGGCGGTATGTCGAGCAAATTTCGGGATGTCGGTCTACTTCAGGATGGCTGGATTATTGGATGACAGGCGGATCTGATGGCTAGGCAAGCACGCGCGGAGATCACCCGCGACTCCGTCCTTGCTGGCGCTGCCGATGTCTTTCTCCGTTTGGGCTACGCCAACGCGAGCCTCAGCGAAATCATCGCGCAGTCCAATGTGACCAAGGGCGCCTTGTACTTTCACTTCGGCTCCAAGGAAGAGTTGGCCAGGGCGGTGGTAGATCAGGGCAACGAGCGCCTGATCGGATCCTGTCAGGGCTTCTTCGATTCCCGGGTGCCCGCACTGGAAGCCGGGATCGGGATCACCTACGTGGTGGCCGATCTGTCGATGAACGATCCGATGGTGGGGGCGATGCTCAAGCTCACCCACCAGATCGGCGACTATCGCGGCGCACAGGGCGACAACATCGCCAAGACCTGGGGGGAGACCTACCGGTTGCTGTCGGAGCGCGCCATCGCCCAGGGCGACCTGATCGCCGATCTCGATCCCGATGTGGTCGGCGTGCTGCTGCAGGAACTGACCGCGGGCGTGCACATCGTCGCGGTCGGCACCGAGACGATGGATCAGATGGCCGCCCGGATGGAGCGGGCCTGGTATTTCCTGCTGCCCTCCCTGGTGCCGCCGGAGAAGCTGTCGTACTTCCGGGAGTTCGCCGCGCGCAGGCTGCGTCGCTACGTCGTGTAGTTCACACGCTGCGGTCGGTGGCGAGCACGGCCTGCACGTCGGCGTCGGCTCCCGTCGCCGCGATCCGGACTTCGTCGCGGCCGAAGGCGTGCAGTAGCAGCTCCGAGGGCGTGCCGGTGAGTACCACCGCGTCGCCGTCGCCACGATGTGCCTTGATCTCGGCTCCCTGCAGTGAGGTGAGCACGACCGGGACCGGCGACTTGCGGTAGGCCGTGCGGGCGACGGCACGCAGTGCGGTCCACAGGCGAGCTTCGTCGCGCTCCGCCAATTGCCTTGGCTCCCAGCCGGGTTCGGCTCTGCGAACGTCTTCGTGGTGGATGAACATCTCGCTGAGGTTGGCCACCGCGTCGACCGGGCGCAGGGGCGACCACCACGGCGGTCCGGTGCGCACCAGTTCCAGCAGTTCGGCGAACGGGCGCTGCGCGATCTGCGCCTGCTTCGCTTCGAGATAGCCGGCCATCGGGCCGAAGACGATGCCCACCGAGGCATCGGGCCTGCGCTCCCTGACCACCAGATGGGCCGCGAGGTCGTGCACCGTCCAGGTGCCGCACAGGGTCGGGGCGGCGGGGCCCGCCTCGGTCATTGTCGCCACGAGGGCATGGCGTTCACGTTGAGCCAGACTCACGACTCGACCCTACGCGCGTACAGGCCCGCACTGGGCTGCACGGGGCCTGTCATACCCGATGACTAGACTTCGAGACGGCTATCTCGCCCATCCCGACTGCGCATTCAGGAGCGAACAATGTCCTCCCTTCGTCCTCCGCTCGCCGGTCTGGCCGAGGCGGTCGCGGGTGACGCCGCGCTGCGCACGATCACCGACCTGGTCGGCAAGTCCGGGGTGGAATTGGTCGCACCATCGGCGGTACGGCCGTTCGTGGCCGCGACGATCGCCGATCAGCGCCCCCTGGTGGTGGTGACCGCCACCGGTCGCGAAGCCGACGATCTGACCGTGGAGCTCACCGAGATGCTCGGCCCGTCGGTGGCCATGTTCCCGTCCTGGGAGACCCTGCCCCACGAACGTCTCTCGCCCGGGCCCGACACGGTGGGCCGCAGGCTCGAAGTGCTGCGCCGACTCGCCCACCCCGAAGACCCCGTCTACCCCGACCCGCTCCGCGTGGTGGTCACCACGGTGCGTTCGCTGATGCAGCCGATGACCGCGGGGCTCGGCGACATCGAGCCGGTGGTGCTGCGCGTCGGCGGGGAGCACGATTTCGACGAATTGCTGCTGCGCCTGGTCGAATTCGCGTACACCCGGGTCGACATGGTCGGCAAGCGCGGCGAGTTCGCGGTGCGTGGCGGCATCCTCGATCTGTTCGCGCCGACCGCGGATCATCCGGTGCGCGTGGAGTTCTGGGGCGACGAGGTCACCGAGATCCGGCCGTTCTCCGTGGCCGATCAGCGCTCGATCGGTGAGAGCACCGTCGAGATGGTGGTCGCGCCGCCGTGTCGTGAGCTGCTGCTCACCACACCGGTGCGCGAACGCGCCGCCGCCGTCGCCGCCGACAACGAGGCCGACGCCTCGCTGGTGGAGATGCTGGACAAGATCGCCGAGGGTATCCCCGTCGACGGCATGGAGGCCCTGCTGCCGGTCCTCGCGCCGGGCAAGCTCAGCCTGCTCACCGAGGCACTGCCCCCGGGCACCCAGTTGCTGCTGTGCGATCCGGAGAAGATCCGCACCCGCGCAGCCGATCTCGTGCGCACCGGCGAGGAATTCCTCGAAGCGTCGTGGACCGCTGCCTCTTTCGGTAGCGACGCCCCGCTGGGTGCCAACGGGCTCGACCTGGCCGCCTCCGGCTATCGCGCACTGCCCGAATTACACACCAGCGCAGACGAACTCGGCCTGCCATGGTGGACACTGAGCCCACTGAGCTCCGGCGACCCGATCGAGGTGAATCTGCAGGTAGCCGCCGGCCCCACCGCGCGCGGATCCGAGGAACTGGTCGCCACCATCTTCGCGTCGCTGCGCGCACACGTCGCCACCGGTGGCCGCGCGGTCGTCGTGGTCACCGGGCACGGCACCGCGCAACGCGTGCTGGAACGGCTCGGCGAGGCCGAAGTGCCCGCCGCCCTGCTGCCCGCCGGCGCGGTGCCGGAGCCGGGAGTGGTCGGGGTGCTGTGTGGTTCGCTGCACGACGGCCTGATCTTCGACGATGCAGGGCTGGTGGTCGTCGCCGAATCCGATCTCACCGGAAACCGGGTCACCGCGCCGTCGGAGGGCAAGCGGCTGCCCGCCAAGCGCCGCAACCAGGTCGACCCGCTCGCCCTCACCTCGGGCGACATGGTGGTGCACGACCAGCACGGCATCGGCCGGTTCGTCGAGATGATCGAGCGCACCATCGGCGGCGCACGGCGCGAGTACCTGGTGATCGAATACGCGCCGAGCAAGCGCGGCCAGCCCGGCGACCGG
This sequence comes from Nocardia sp. NPDC058633, assembly GCF_042717045.1. Lineage (NCBI taxonomy): Bacteria > Bacillati > Actinomycetota > Actinomycetes > Mycobacteriales > Nocardiaceae > Nocardia > Nocardia sp. NPDC058633. Next base: position 127,446 of record NZ_JBHXRA010000013.1, on the reverse strand, counting down.
CTGTTCGTGCCGATGGAATCGCTGGATCAGCTCTCCCGCTACGTCGGTGGCGAACTGCCGAGCCTGTCCAAGCTCGGTGGCTCCGACTGGGCCAACACCAAACGCAAGGCGCGCAAGGCTGTTCGCGAGATCGCGGGCGAACTGGTGCAGCTCTACGCGGCGCGCCAAGCCGCGCCCGGTCACGCCTTCGGCCCGGATACACCGTGGCAGCAGGAGATGGAGGACGCGTTCGCGTTCACCGAGACCGTCGACCAGATGACCGCCATCACCGACGTGAAGTCGGATATGGAGAAGGCGGTGCCCATGGACCGCGTGGTCTGCGGCGATGTCGGCTACGGCAAGACCGAGATCGCCGTGCGCGCCGCGTTCAAGGCGGTGCAGGACGGCAAGCAGGTCACCGTGCTCGTGCCGACCACCCTGCTCGCGCAACAGCATCTGCAGACCTTCACCGAACGCGTCGCGGGCTTCCCGGTGACGGTGCGTGGTCTGTCGCGGTTCACCGATGCCGCCGATTCCAAGGAGATCCTGGCCGGGATGGCCGACGGCTCGGTCGACATCGTGGTCGGCACCCACCGGCTGTTGCAGACCGGTGTGCGCTGGAAGGACCTCGGCCTGGTGGTGGTCGACGAGGAGCAGCGCTTCGGTGTGGAGCACAAGGAACACATCAAGGCGCTGCGCACCCACGTCGACGTGCTCACCATGTCGGCCACCCCGATCCCGCGCACCCTGGAGATGAGCCTGGCCGGCATCCGCGAGATGTCGACCATCCTCACCCCGCCCGAGGAGCGCCACCCGGTGCTCACCTATGTGGGCGCCTACAACGACAAGCAGGTCACCGCCGCCATCCGTCGCGAGTTGATGCGCGACGGTCAGGTGTTCTACGTGCACAACCGGGTGTCCTCGATCGACAAGGCGGCCAAGAAGATTCGCGATCTGGTGCCCGAGGCGCGGGTCGTCGTCGCGCACGGCCAGATGAACGAGGACCAGCTCGAGAAGACCGTGCAGGGATTCTGGGAACGTGAATACGACGTGCTGGTCTGCACCACGATCATCGAGACCGGTCTCGACATCTCCAACGCCAACACCTTGATCGTGGAACGGGCCGACTCCCTCGGCCTGTCGCAGCTGCACCAGTTGCGCGGGCGCGTGGGTCGCTCCCGTGAGCGCGGTTACGCGTATTTCCTGTACCCGCCGGAGAAGCCACTCACCGAGACGGCCTACGACCGCCTGGCCACCATCGCGCAGAACTCCGATCTCGGTGCGGGTATGGCCGTGGCGATGAAGGACCTCGAGATCCGCGGCGCGGGCAATGTGCTCGGCGCCGAACAGTCCGGCCACGTCGCCGGCGTCGGTTTCGATCTGTACGTGCGCCTGGTCGGCGAGGCGGTGGAGGCCTACCGCGCGGCCGCCGACGGCAAGCCGATCGTCACCGAGGAGAACAAGGAGGTACGCATCGACCTGCCCGTCGACGCGCACATCCCGCCCGACTACATCGCCAGCGACCGCCTGCGGCTGGAGGGCTACCGCAAACTCGCCGCCGCCCAGGACGATTCGGCCCTGGCCGCGGTGATCGAAGAGCTCGTCGACCGGTACGGGCCGCTGCCGGTGGAGGTCGGGCGACTGGTGGCAGTGGCCAGATTGCGACTGCTCGCGCGCGAGTACGACGTGTCCGAGATCGTGGTCACCGGTTCGTCGCTCAAGATCGCCCCGCTGAATCTGCCCGATTCCAAACAACTTCGGCTCAAGCGGATCTATCCCGCCGCCAACTATCGCCCGGCGAGCGGCCTGATCACCCTGCCGCTGCCGCGGATCACCGACAGTGTCGGCGCCGATCGGGTGCGTGACGTGGCGGTGCTGCAGTTCGTCGCCGATCTGCTGCTGGTGCTCGACGGCAAACCGCAGGGAATGGTGGATCTTTCGGTACCGACGCCGGCGGCGGTGTCGCGATGAGTCCCGAGACCTCGCAGGAGCGAGCCGACGCCGCGGTCGTTGCCGCGGGCCTGTCCGACGCCGTCCACGTGATGGATCGCCTCTGGCATTTCGGCGGTTGGGAACGCACCCAGACCCACGACTCGCTGCGTCCCTACCTCCTCGAGGAGACCTACGAACTCCTCGACGCCATCCAGGCAGGCGATGCCGACACCATCAGGGAAGAACTCGGTGACCTGCTGCTGCAGGTCCTGTTCCACTCCCGGATCGCCGAACACGCGGGCGAATTCACCGTCGACGACGTCGCGGCGACCCTGGTCGACAAGCTCGTCCACCGCAGCCCCTACCTCACCGATGCCGATTTCTCCGCGGGGACCTCGGTGGACGACAAGATCGCGGCGCAGGAAAAGGCCTGGGAGGAGCGCAAATCCGCGGAGAAATCCCGTCGCTCCTGCCTCGACGGCATAGCCATGGCCCAGCCCGCCCTCGCCCTCGCCGAGAAGATCCGCACCCGCAGCGCCGCCGCGGGCCTGCCCGCCGACCTCGTCCCGGACGCTCTGCGCGTGGTCGAGCTCGGTGGTCCCGACTCGGCCGAGGAACGTCTGCGCAAAGCGTCCATCGAGTTCGCCACCGCGGTCCGGGCCGCCGAGGACGCCGCCGAAGCCGAACGAGGGACCCGGTCGCCGCTCACCCCGCACGACTGGCGTGCCTACTGGGTGCGCTGAGCATCACCGCCCGGCTGCTCGAGCCGCGGCTGCACGCGGTCAGTTACCGATGGGCTAACGGTAGATCGTGGGCTCGGTGAACGGCGTCGGCGGCTGAGACCTTGCTGAGATCTTGCGGACAATCGTGCGCGCGCCAGCGAGCAAGGGCCGCAGCGCTTTAGACTCGAAGCAGCTCGCCGCTCGCGGCGGGGCAGGGGACCGGCGATCGTCGAGGTGAGGTTGATGGGTACAGAGGTAGATCCGGCAGGGCAGGACGTGATGACCGACCATCCTGAGCTCGACGTGTTGCCGGTGTGGCCGCAGGAGACGATTGCGGTGCTCGTCACCACCGATCCGGCGCCGCACGCGATCCCTGTCTCGTGGCCGGTGCGCGCCGGTGACCGGCGGATTCTCATCAGTCTGAAGTCCGATCGCGGGTCGCTGGCACGGTTGCGGGCGCAGCCGGAGGTGGCATTGCTGATTCTGGGCGGCGGCAACGTGGCGTTGTGCGCGCGGGGGCGGGCGAAGGTCGTCGCCGAGGAGATGCCGTCGGCGCAGGACTACACCGCGGTGCAGCTGGACGTGGACGTGATCGACGACCATCGGCAGTCCGCGTTCGCGGTCGCTCGCGGCATCCAGCGCACCGTCCTCGACGACACCGAATTGCGGGCGCTGGAGGGTCGCGTCGAGACCCTGCGGACCTGGGCCGACACCGGACCCGCGGCGTAAGTTCCTCTACGGCACACCATCTGGACAGAAGGGTTTTCATGAGCGTCACACTCGCCAAGGGCGGCAATGTCTCGCTGTCGAAGCAGACCGACAACCTCACCAAGGTGGCGGTCGGTCTCGGCTGGGACGTGCGCACCACCACCGGTGCCGATCACGACCTGGACGCCAGCGCGCTGGCCACCGGCACGAACCTGAAGGTGCTCTCGGATCAGCACTTCATCTTCTACAACAACCTGCGCTCGCCGGAAGGCACCATCGAGCACACCGGCGACAACCTGACCGGCGAGGGCGACGGCGACGACGAGATCATCAACGTCGACCTGGCCGCCACCCCGCCGACGATCACCAACATCTTCTTCCCCGTCTCGATCCACGACGCCCAGGCCCGCGGTCAGTCGTTCGGCCAGATTCGCAACGCCTACATCCGCGTCACCGACGCGAACACCGGTGTGGAGCTGGCGCGCTACGACCTGTCCGAGGACGCGTCCACCGAGACCGCGATGGTCTTCGGTGAGCTCTACCGCCACAACAACGAGTGGAAATTCCGCGCCGTCGGCCAGGGCTACGCCTCGGGCCTGGCGGGCATCGCTCGTGACTACGGCGTGAATCTCTGACGCACCGCGACAAAGGCGGGCGACGTGATGTCGCCCGCCTTTTCCGTGTTCGCGCTTACCGCGCTTGGCTGACGGGCACGCGTGGTGGACGCACCGCGCCGGCCTGATCGAGTAGTGCGAAGTACTTGCGGAGCATGAGCGCGGCGGTGGTCGCCAGGCCTGCCGTCAGGCCCCACCACACGCCTGCCGCGCCGAGGTCCAGCGGGAACGCGAGCAGTAGTGCCGCCGGAAGTCCCACACCCCAATAACCGACCAGCGAGAGCCGGAAGCCCGCGGATGTTTCCTTGAGCCCGCGCAGCAGTCCGGTGCCGATGTTCTGGGCGGCGTCGAAGAACTGCAACACGATGCCGATGAGCAACAGCGTGTGCGCGATAGCGATCGTGTCGGTGTCGGTGGCATCGAGGAACGGCGCCAGCACGAGGTCCGGGGCGAGCACGTAGACGACACCGGTGATGATCGCGAGCACCGCGGCCATCCGCAACGCCAGCCAGGCCAGCGCCCTCGCATGGCTGAACTCCTCGCGTGAGACAGCGTCGCTGACCAGGATCGACGCGCCGTGGGAGAGGCCGATCGCCACCTGGAACACGATGTAGATGATCTGGTAGACGACATTGTGCGCGGCCAGCGCCGCGGGCCCGAAACTGCCCATCACCAGCGCGAGCACCGAGAACATGCCCGCTTCCGAACCGTAGGTCAGCGCGATCGGCGTGCCGAGTCGCAACTCCTCGCGCACGGTCGACCAGCGCACCGGCCACGGCGTCGACGGCAGGGTGCGGCCGAGTTGTTCGTCGTGGCGCACCATCGCCCAGAGCACCCCGAAGGTGATCAGGAAGACCAGCGAGGTCGCGATGCCGACACCCGTCAGGCCCATGGCCGGAATGCCGGCCCAGCCGTGGATGAAAGCGAGCGCGAGGACCAGGTTCAGGGCCACCGAGCCGAGCGTGACCAGCAGCAACGCCTGCGGGCGCTGCATCCCGACGGTGTACTGGCGCAGCACCTGGAACCACAGGCACGGCAGCAGCCCGGGCGCGAGCGCGATCATCATCGGCCTGGCCAGTTCGAGCACCGCCGCGTCCTGACCGAGCCACGGCAATACCCAACCAAGCCCGACCAGCAGCGCACCGCCGAGCAGACCGGCGATGGTCGCGATGACGAACGCGGCCCGCACCACCGCCCGCACCTCGTCGTCGGCGCAACCGCCACGCTTACCGGCCGCGCCGAGCGCGCCGGCGATCTGATTGCCGGTGCCGGTGATCAGCCCCACGCACATCGTCCGGATCTGGTTGAACAGCACCAGCGCCAGCCCGCCCGCGGCGACCTCGCGCACGCCGAGCGTGCCCATCAGCGCGAGATTGGTCGTCGAGACCGCGATCTGCGCCAGTTGGGTGAGCGCGATCGGTGTCGCCAGCCTGGCCAGCGCGCTGCCGTCAGCCCGCGCGCCGCTCACCGGCTCGCTCCGACGTGGCTTTCCCGGCAGCGGGGGCTGCGGCGTGTCTCGGTGGAACGTGTCGTCACGTTCACCTGCTCGCTCCGGGGCAGCTGCTCGGGTAGCGCGCGATCGCGCTCACTCAGACCTCCATCAGTTCGTTGTGGCGCCGCAGCGGAGAATAGCGACGCAGCATCGTGGTAACTTCCGCTTCGGCGGCGGGATCGAGCAGTTCGCGCGCGCTCATCCACTCGTCGTCGAACACGGTATCGAGATACTTCTCGCCACCATCACACACGATGGTCACCACGGTCGACCCGGCCGGGAACTCCTCGAGCCGCGCCAAGGCATTGTGCACCGAACCGCCCGCCGAACCGCCGATCAACAGCCCGTGTGTCCTCGCGACGGCACGGGTGGTGGCGAAGGCGTCGACGTCGCTGACCTTCACGCCCTCGTCGAGCAGCGCGTAGTCGACGGCGGTGCCGATGGTCGCGCCGGGCGGGGTGCCGGTGCCCGACTGCCAGTACGGGCCGCCCTCGCCGCCGAAGGCGATGGAACCGACCGGTTCGATCCCGATCACCCGGGCGGGTAAACCGAGATCGCGCAGGCGGGTGGCGGTGCCGAACAGCGAGCCGCCGGTGCCGACCGCCGAGAGCAGGATGTCGACCCGATCGACCTCGGCCAGCAACTCGTCGGCGACGGCGTAGTAACCGACGGCGTTGGCGTCGTTGTTGTGCTGTTCGGTGAAGTACGCGTCGTCGCGGGCGGCCGCCATCGCCTCGGCGAGGTCTTCGCGTGCCGAGGTGGCCAGCTCGTCGTCTCCGTCGTCGGCGACGAACACCAGGTCGGTGCCCATGGCTCGCATCGCGCGCAACTTGTCCTTACAGGCATGGTTGTCGACCACGGCGGTGAATCGATAGCCACGTTCGGCCGCGACCACCGCCAAGCCGAGCCCGGTGTTACCGGACGTCGACTCGATGATATGCCCGCCATCGCGCAGCAAACCTCGCTGCTCCGCGTCGAGCACCATCGAACGGGCCATTCTGATCTTGGCGGCGCCGGTCGGATTGAACTGTTCGAGCTTGAGCAGCAGCCGGGTGCCGGTGTCGGTGACGGCGAGTTCGAACAGGGGAGTGCGGCCGATCAGATCCGTCACGCGGGTGACGAGAGCCATGGGGTGTTCCTCCATCGGATGTGGATCAGCGGGAAGGGGTGTCGAGGGTCCAGCGCAACCGGTCGGAGCCCTCGCGCAGCACCACCTTCGGTGGCAGCGGGAGTTCGTGGAACGGGGACTCGTTGGAGTCCATCTGATACCCGGCGGTGTTCGGGTAGACGAGCAGATCGCCGATGCGGGCGCGCCGGGGCAGTGGGATGCGCCGCCTGCTCAGCAGGTCGGACTCCAGGCAGGTGGTGGCGCCGACACAGGTAGGGGTCCGGTGCCCGTCGCGGGCGGGCCACAGCACGGGATCGGGCAGGTACTCACTGGCGAACCACTGCTCGGACAGGCTCAGGCTGGTGCCGTCGACGGTGAGGATGTCGTAGGGCTCACCGTCGACGGCACGGGTTTTCACGCCTTGGACGCGAAAGACCGAGCTGCCCGCTCGGTCGAGCAAGGCGCGACCGGGCTCCACGGCCAGGCGGATGCCGTTGTCACGCAAGAGTTTCGCGAGATCTTTGTGGGCGAGGACGGCGGCGAGCATGGCCGCGCCGGGGATCGGGAAATGGTAGGGGTAGTAGTCGTCGGACGGTGGGCCGCCGTGAAACCAGTTGTCACTGAGGGTGTCCTGGAAACGGGCCCAGGATTCGGCGTCGAGATAGTCGACGCCGAAGCCGCCGCCGACCGAGATCGTGTCGGCCGGATGCCCGGTGGCCCGCGCGCGCAGGCAGTGTCCGACCAACGCGGCGGCTTGTTCGGAGCGGTCGGTCGCGTCGTAGCCCGACAGATGAAAACTGAAGCCGGACAGCGTGATCGGTCCATCGGCGCGAATGACCTGGATGGCCTGCTCCAGTTCCATGGGGTCGAGGCCGAATCGGCTCGTCGACCCTTCCGGCAGCACCCGCAGCAGCACGCGCGCCGGCAGATCCAGCGCGGCCAACCGGTCGATTTCGTCGAGGGCGTCGAGCGCGATCAGCGCCCGATGCCGAGCGGCCAGCCACAGCAGATCATCGGATTTCGCCGGGCCGGTGACCATCAGGTCCTCACCCCGAACACCCTGTGCCAGCGCCGATGTCAGCTCGCCGGTACTGGCGACATCGACGCCCGCGCCGGCCTGCGCACATGCCCTGGCGACGCACGCGGCCTTGTTCGCCTTCTTCCCGAAATAGACGAACCCGTCGATGCCCGCGTCGGCGAACGCCGACTGGAAAGCCTCGATGTTGCGCGATACCCGGTCGGGGAACAGCACATGGAACGGCCCGGCGACCACCTCGGCGATGTCACCGAGCAGTCCCGGATCAGCCAGCAGGCGCTGTTCGGTCGCATCGATGTGGGCGGGCATCGGCGGCGCGCAGTGCGGCGCGTCGTCGGTGCCGGGCTCGGTGGTGCCACCCGCGATGGTCGCGGAGTTCGCCCTGGCTAATCCCACAGGGGCACCTCCGTGCCACGTCCCTCGGCGATCGCCCGGGCGGCCAGGGCGTGCGCGACGGCGATATCGGTGAGCACCAGCCCGCTGTTGTAGACGAAGATCTTCTCGTCCTGGCTGCGGCGGGCCGTGGCACTGCGGGTGAGGATCTGCGGAAGTTCGGCGTCGACCGAACGCAGCGTGCCGTCGGGCCCCGCCATGTCGGTGCCGGTCAGCGCCATCTGCGCGGCACTGGTGGCCACCACCCGGTCGGCATCGACCAGTGCCGACGGCGCGAGCCCGTAGCCGATGAGCACCGCGACCGAACCCGGTGCCAGATGGGCGGATTCGAGCGCCACCTCGGTCCCCGGCCCCGCGGTCGCCAGCACCACATCGGCGTGGGCGGCCGCCGCATACGGATCGTCGACCTGCTCGAGCACCGCGTGCGGCACCTCCGCCGCCAGCTGTGCGTGCACCGCGGCCAGCCCGTCGGGATGGGTGCCGTAGACCATCAGCTTGCGCAACTGGGGGTTCGCCGCGAGCAGGTGTGGCAGCGCGTTGCGTCCCTGCGTGCCGGTGCCGATGAGCAGCGCGCTGTCGGCTCCCCGGCGCACGGTCTCGCGCACGAGCAGCGCCGAGACGGCGGGCGTGCGTAACGCGCCGACCCGGGCGCAGTCCATCATCGCGATCGGGGCCCCGGTGGTGTCGTCGTAGAGCGTGATGGTGGTGTAGTACCGCTTGGTGCTGCGGTCGTGGCCCGGATCGAACTTGTAGGAGGTCTTCATCGCCACTACGCGCCGTCGGCCGTCGCGACCGAGCATCGCGTAGGACACCGAGGAGCCGCCGGGGTCGGCGACGCTCAGCTTGCGCGGGTTGTCGGATTCGCCTGCCGCGAAGGCGAGATAGGCCTCTTCGACCGCCCGGACCACCTCGGCCGGGGTGATCGGTACGTCGGCCAGGTCACTGCGCGAGAGCACCCGGAGCGGGATACTGCGGTCACGATTGTTCACTGCGTCCTCGTTCATCTGCCCTGCCCTGCTCCGCCGTCCGATCGGTGCCCGCCCGGAACGGCGCGACCACCTCTTGCCCGTACCCATTCTCGGACGCTTCCTGCGCGCGGCGACGGCGTTCGGGCAGCCGGATGTTGATGCGCTTGAGCCAGCGGTCGGTGCCGTCGTAGCGGGCGCGAAACGGTACTCGCCCGTGCACGGCCACATCGTTGTCGATCAACAGGATCTCGCCCGGCGCCAGCGCGGGTGCGTGGCAGACCCGCGCGAGCTCGGCGGTGAGCCGGGCATACGCGGCACGGAAATGCGGGTCGGCGTCGTCGAGGGGTGTGTAGGCCGGGTCGTAACGCACTGTGACACTGCCTGTTTCGTCAGCCCACAGGGTCGGCAGCGGGAGCGCGTGCTGATCGAAGCCGGTGCCGTAGGACACGTCGGGCAGGATCGGCACGGTCGGCGTGGCGAGCGCGCGCCGATCGTCGTCGGACAGTTGGACCTGGCGCACCGAGGAGATGGTGGTGGCGACGCGGTCCGGATTGCGCACGCAGCTCAACATCAGCAGGTTGGCCCGTTCGCAGTGGAAAGCGTCTTCGGTGTGCGGGCTCAACAGGGTGGAACTGCTCGCTCCCGACTGCTCGTTCTCGTGCCCCATCGCGGGCACGATGTTGTTGACCAGCCTGCCGTTCTGCTGGCCCTGCCAGCCGAACGGATTGCCCGCGCATCGGCCGAGCAGCATCAACACGATGTCGAGCTCGAGCGAACCGTGGTGGTCGGATTCGCCTGCCGCGACGGCGGCGTCGTGCCAATGCGCCGGGGTCGGACCGAACTCGGCGTCGGTAACGGCCAAGCCGCGCAGCACGGTCGCCCCCGCGGCGGTGGCGGGCGGGCGAACGGCGTGTCGCACGGAGTCGGGCAATTCGCCTGCGCGCCGTTCGATGTGGGCAATCAGCGCCGGATCATGGAGGGTGACAGTGTGTTTTGCGTCACCTAAACGGTGACGGATGTCGGTCGCGAGCGCCCGGACGGCCAGAGCGGCCCCGGGGTCGAGCTCGCGATGTTCGATGTCGTGCAGGTGAATCGTTACACGTTCGGACAGAACGCTTTTCACCGGCCTTCCCTTCTTCGCATCGGTCGAACGCGGGTGTTGGAGACTCGATGAGCGAAGGTAGTGCCTGGGATATGTTTAGGCAAGACTTACCTAACGTTTCGGCAAGAAGATAGCCGAATCATATAACGCTGATTTCTACCCGAACTCGCGTAAGAGGTGATATTCGGGAGTGTCCGCCGCCGCTGCGGATCGGTCTCGGTCGACAAGAAGCCCACCACGCGGGGTGCGTTTTAGGCTAGCCTCGCCTAGTTTGCGGTGCCCGGAAAAGGGGTGCGGCGCCCGCGGTTCGAGGAGGCAACACGATGGGTTTCACGCGCAGGCAGCTCCTGCAATCCGGAATCGGCGTCACCGCTGTGCTGTTGGCGGCGGCCTGCACCAACGACAATGGGGCGGACGGACCTGCCGAGAAGGGCGGCACCCTGCGGGTCGGCGCCCTCGGCACCGCCGCGCGCAGTGAACGAGATCCGCACGCCAACCTCAGCAACGACAGTGACTTCCTGATCGCCTCGCTCGTCTACGACGCCCTCACCGTGCCCGGCGGCGACCCGACCGTCGCCCCGCGGCTCGCCTCGCGCTGGGAATCCAGCGCCGACAACCGTCGCTGGACCTTCACCATCGCCGACGGCGCGACCTTCCACAACGGTGCGCCGGTGACCGCCGACGACGTGGTGTGGTCGATGCGACGCCTGCGCTCGGTCGGCGGCGCGTCGAAGATGCCGGTGGCCGAGAACGACATCGTCGCCGACGGCCCCGGTCGCGTGGTGTTCACCGTGTCCGAGCCCAATACCCAACTGCCCCTGCTGCTTCGGCTGATGACGTTCACCGTGCCCAAGAACACCACCGACTTCACCGCCGCGATCGGCACCGGCCCGTTCCGGCTCGAGTCCTATCAGAACGGCAACGCCAGGCTGGTGCGCAACGAGCGTTGGCACGGTACGCCGCCACTGCTCGACGCCATCGAGGTGACGATGTTCGACAGCGTCACCGCGCTGGGCAACGCGGCGCTGGGCGGGCAGATCGACCTCGCCTCCAACGTGGGCGCGATCGCCGGCCGCACCGCCGCGGGACGCGGTGACCTGCAGGTCATCCGGCGCGCGAACGACACCATGCTGGGGGTGGCCATGCGCGCCGCCGACGGACCGTTCGCCGATGCCAGGGTGCGCGCCGCGCTGCGGCTGGGCGTCGACCGGACCGCGCTGGTCAACCAGGTGCACTCCGGCTACGGCACCGTCGGCGCCGATGTCCTCGGCACCGCCGACCCGCTCTACGACTCCGCGCTGCGCCGCGACCGCGATGTCGAGCGCGCGAAAACCCTGCTGCGCGAAGCCGGTTTCGACACCGCACGCAGCTACCCGTTCGTGACGAAGGCCGAAGCCCCGGGTGAGGTCGAATCGGCGAAGGTGATCGCCACCCAGCTCGCCGAGATCGGCGTGCGGCTCGACGTACAGGTGGTGGAATCGGCCGCGTTCTACGATCAGACTTGGCTCAACGCGCCGCTGTACACGGTGTCGTGGGGGACCAACGACTCGGTGGTCTTCCTGGCCGACAAGCTGATGACATCCGGATCCAACCGCAACGAAACCGGCTTCCGAGACCCGGAATTCGATGCCGCGAACGCCAAGGCCCTCGCCGCGTCCGGTGACGAGTACACCCGCGCCGTGCGCGAACTGCAGCGCATCGAGTTCGAGCGTGGCGGCTACCTGGTGTGGGGTATGGCCGACGGCGTCGACATCGCCGCGGCGACGGTGCGCGATCTGCCGACGCTGGGTGGGTTCGCGCGCGTGCAGCTGGAACGTGCCTGGTTGGCGTGAACCACATGAAAACCTTCGCCCTGCCGATGCTCCGGCGAATCGCGCTCCTGGTGACCTTGCTGGCCGTCGTATTCGTCGCGGTGGACCTGCTGCCGGGAAACGCGGCGCGCGCGGCGCTCGGCAGGGACGCGGACGCGACCGAACTGGCGGCCAAGGAGCACGAGCTCGGGCTGGATCGGGCGCTGCCGGTGCAGTTCCTGGATTGGATCTGCGGCGTACTCACCGGAGATTTCGGGCAGACCGCGCGCGGGAACTCGATCGGCGCCTTGCTGGCCGACAAGTTCCCGCAGACGCTGCTGCTCGGTGGGATCGCGCTGCTGCTGACCATCGCGGTGTCGTTGGGGCTGGGCTGCTGGTGGGCGATGCGGCCCACCGCGCTCGGTGCGCGCATTCTGCAGCCCGTCAGCACTGTTGCGGTGGCCGTGCCCGAATTCGTCGGCGGCACCTTGCTGATCCTGGTGTTCTCCCTGGCCACCGGCTGGCTGCCCGCCGTGACCATCACGGGCCGGTCCGGGTTTCCGGTCGGGCCCGAGATGTTGGTGCTGCCGGTGCTGGCTCTGGCGATTCCGCAGATCGGCTGGAACACCCGAGTCGTGCGCTCGGCCCTGCTCGATGTGGCTGCGGCACCACATGTGGAAAGCGCTGTGCTGGAAGGGCTGCCGCCTCGCGCTGTGTTGTTGCGGCACATGCTGCCCTTCGCCGCGCCGACCATCGTCGCCGGGTACGCGACATCGGTGGGCATGCTCTTCGGCGGGGCCTTGGTGGTCGAGACCCTGTTCAACTATCCCGGGGTCGGCGCTGTGCTCGCCGGGTCCGTCGCCGATCGGGACGCCACGATGGTCGCCGCGGTGGTCGCGTTGACGGCGATCGTCATCATGGTGCTGCTTGCCGTCGCCGACCTGGTCCGGGCGTGGGCATCGCGGAGTGCGCGATGAACGTCGCGGGAAGGACCGGTGATCGGGTGCCGCGATGGGGCGCTGCGGGGTGGCGGTACTCGGTGGCCGCGGGTGTCGGGCTTGTGGTGGTGCTCGCGGTGGCGGGGCCGCTGTTCGCGCCCTATCCGGGTGAGAAGGCGGTCGGGATGCCGTTCGCACCCCCGGGTGGGGGAGCGCTGCTCGGGACCGATCGGCTGGGCAGGGATGTGCTCAGCCACCTGCTCACCGGCGGCACCCACCTGCTGGTGGTCTCGGCGGTGATCGCGGTGGCGGTGACCGTGCTGTCGGCTGTCCTCGGCGCCGTCGCCGCCGTGCGCCCGCGCGCGGGCAAGATCATCGAACTCTGCGGTGACCTGGTCATCCTGCTGCCCGCGGTCCTCGGCATTCTGCTCGTGCTCACCGCCTGGCCGCAGGGCGGCGTCTCCGCGCTGATCGTGGTGTCGTTGATCTTCGGAGTTCCCTACTGTGCCAGGATATTCGCGGCCTCGGCCGCCACCGTCGCGACCTCCGGCTACGTCGAAGCGGCCGTCGCCAGCGGAGAATCGTTGTCCCACCTGGTCTTCCGCGAGATCTTGCCCAATCTCCGGGCTGTCTTCACCACCCAGCTCGGCCTGCGCTTCGTCGTGGCCATCTATCTCGTCAGCACCATCGCCTTCCTCGGGGTGGCCGCCCTCGATCCCGACAACTGGGCGATCATGGTCCGCGACAACGCCTCCGGGCTGCTGTTGAACCCCTGGGCGGTGCTGGCGCCTAGTGCTGCCATCGCCGTCGTGGCGGTCGGTGTGAACTTGGTGGTGACCGGTGGCCCCGGGAATCGACGAATCCCGAAAACCGCATCCGATGCTGCCGAATCGGCCGACCTCGTGCGGGCAGACCGGAGCACGCGAGGTGCGGCGCGGTCGGGCGGCTGCGGGATCTCGGTGAAGGGTGACGCGGCGGTGGTGGACGAGTTGAGCGTGGTGACCGACAGTGGCGCGATGTTGCTGGCGCCGTTGTCGTTTCGGTTGCAGCCGGGGACGGTCACCGCGCTCACCGGGGCGTCCGGCGCGGGAAAATCGACGGCCATGCGCGCGCTGCTCGGGCATCTGCCCGCCGACACTCGTGCGCAAGGCACGGTGCTGGTCGCCGGGCACGACGTGTTCGCACTCGACGGCGGTGCGCTGCGCGGGTTCCGCCGCGAACATATCGCCTACGTCGGCCAGGACCCCGGCTCCGAACTCAACCCGCTTCTTCGCGTTCGCGCAGTTCTGGCCGACGCGGCACCCGACAGCTCCGAGGCCGACCGCTTGGCTGTCCTCGAACAGGTCGGCCTCGACCCCGCCCACCTGCGCCGCCGCTGCGCCCGCCTGTCCGGCGGCCAGCAACGTCGCGTGGCACTGGCGCGCGCCATCCTTCGCCGCCCCCGAATTCTCATCCTCGATGAACCCCTGGCGGGCCTGCACGGCACGCTCCGCACCGAAATCGCGCACCTGATCTCCACCCTGGCCACGCGCGACTCCACCGCCGTCCTGCTCTCCGGCCACGACACCGAGGCCATCAACGCCGTCGCCGACACCGTGATCGAGGTCCACCCGCCGGGGCCGGCGACACCCGCTGCCGCGGCGAACACTCCAGTCGTCTCTCCATCGGTGGAGCTGCCCCCTGAACACGGCCCCTCGGAGTCGCACGGCACTCACGCAGCGGTGTCGGCGCGCGAGATTCCGCTGGGCCGAAACGGTCACCCGAGCCGGCCGCAGGGGACGGGTCCGCGCCCGGCGGGGATCGAATCGTCCGCCGACGGCGTGGCCACGACAGTTGCGTTGCGCACCAAGGGAATCAAAGCTGAGGCCGACGGTCACGTGGTCCTCGACGACATCGGGTTCAGTGTGTACGCGGGTTCGGCTCTCGCGGTGGTCGGACCGTCCGGCGCGGGGAAGACCACGCTCGCACGGGTGGTCGCGGGTTTGCACGCCGACGCCGTAGGGTCGCTCGAGGTGGCCGGTGTTGCGGTGCAAATGGGAAGCAAGCGGCGGATCAGATTCGGCTCCAACGGTATTCAGCTCGTCACCCAGAACCCTCGTGCGGCGTTGAACCCGCGACGCACTGTCGAGCAGACCCTGTCCCGTCCCCTGCGTCGCATCGCGCGGGTTCCCAAGCGCGACCTCCGTGCCCGTGTTGCCGCCCTGCTCGCCGACGTCGAGCTCCCTGTCGAGCTCGCCGCCCGTCGCCCCCATGAACTCTCCGGCGGACAACGTCAACGAGTAGCGCTGGCCCGCGCTCTCGCCGCCGAGCCCGCGGTCCTGCTCTGCGACGAGATCACCACCGCACTCGACGTCGACACCGCCGCCGCCATCATGTGCCTGCTCGACCGCCTCCGCACCGACCGCGGTACCGCGGTCATCCTGATCAGCCACGACATGACCCTCGTCCGCGGACACTGCACAGACCTGCTCGTGCTCGATCACGGTCGCGTAGTCGAATCGGGCGCCCCGACAACAGTTCTCACCGCACCGGCGCATCAGGCGACCGCCGACCTGCTCGGTTGACCGCGGCCAGGGCGGCCACGTCGACCTGATCGCCGACACCTGTAACGACCGGAACCCCATGTCCGACTAAATCGGGTTGTCCTCCAGTCGATTTCAGGAGACGTACCCCGATGACGTACCCCGCGCCGCTACCACCCGGTGCCGCCGAACCGATGTGGGCTTCCGGGCCGCCGCCGTTGTCCGAACCGCCGTTGTCCGAATCGCCGCAGGCCGGACCACCGGCGGGGGGTTCGTCGCGGCGGAGGCTGTGGTTCGTTCTCGCCGTGGTCATCGTCGTCGCGGTGGCGTGCGGGGTCGCGGGATACGTCCTCACCCGCCCCGAACCACCCATGATGGCGGTCGGTGACTGTGTGAGCGCCGGTGAGCTGCCCGTCGAACACGACTGCGGCGACCAGCGCGCCAAGTACGAGGTGCGGGCACGGGAGGCCGTGCAGTGGCCGTTCGAGCTCGCCTGCCTGAAATACCCCGATGTCACCCGTGCGGTCGCCGAACCGAAACCGACGGCGAGCGAGCGTGACACCGTCCTGTGCCTGACCCCGACCAGGAACAACATCACCGACGCGGGCGGGCTGCGGCCCGGTGACTGCATCGGCGTGCGCAACGGTGGCGCCGAGGTCGAACGGTCGCCGTGCGGATTTCCCAGTGCACCGGTGGAGGTCATCGCGATCGAACTGCACACCAAGGTCCCGGTCGTCGACCGGGCGTGCGCGGCGCACCCGCAGGCCCGCAGCGCCTTCGCGCAAGCATCACTGGCGGGCCGCGCCGTCGTCATCTGCGCCAAGCCCAGCGCCTTCGAGAAATCGGCGGTGGCGGCGATGGTCGGCGACTGTTACTCGGACAACACGCTGAACAAGGTCAGTTGTGGCAGCGTCGGCCGGGTGCATCGGGTGCTCGCCGTGCGCACCGCCTACGCCGCACCCACCGCGCCGGAGTGTTTGAACGTCACCAACGCCCTTGCCGTTTCGGTCTCCAGCAACGACAAGACCGACCTGCACTTCGTCGTCTGTTTCGGCCCGGTCGGTCGCGACCACCTCGGCTACGGCAAACCCGGTGACTGCGTCGCCGGTCTGGCCGCCGAGAGCGGGATGCCACTGCTGGTCGACTGCGGCAACAGCACCGCCGACGGCGCCATCACCGCGGTGTACGACGAAGCCGACATGCCCTGCTCACCAGGCGAAGCGAGCATGACCAGGAAGCAAGCGGTGAGTGAGGCGACGACGATCTGTCTCGGCCCACGCTGAGAACTCCCTGTGAGATGTGCACGAACCGCTCTGGATCTGGATGATTGAACAGATGTCAGTGCAGAAAGTCGGCGTGGCCGCCGCAGTCGCGATCAGTGCCCTTTTAGCGGGGTGCAGTTCGCTCGCGTCGATCCCCGACGACATGCCGCCGGGGCCGGGAGTCGCGTTGCCCGTGATCGATGTCGACGCACCCGGTCGCGCGTCCGAGCAGTTGCGCGGCTGGGCCGACGAACAGTCCGGCGCGGTCGGCATCGAACCGATCGCGCTCGAGGCCTACGGATACGCCGCGGCCGTGCTGGCGAAGTCGAAGCCCGAATGCGGGATCGCCTGGACCACCATCGCCGGCATCGCCAGCGTGGAGAGCGGGCACGGCACCCACCGCGGTGCGGGCATCGATGCCGACGGCGTAGTGCGCCCGGCCATCATCGGCGTCGCCCTCGACGGCACCAACGACAATGCCGACATCCGCGACACCGACGGTGGCCGCCTCGACGGCGACACCACCTACGACCGCGCCGTCGGCCCGCTGCAGTTCATCCCCGAGACCTGGAAGCGCTGGGGTGTCGACGCCAACGGCGACGGCGTGGCCGACCCGCAGAACATCGACGACGCCGCGCTCACCGCCGCCCGCTACCTCTGCACCCGTGGTGGCAATCTGACCTCGGCCGACGGCTGGCAGCGCGCCCTGTTCGCGTACAACCAGTCGAACAAATACATGCACGTGGTGCGCGATCGCGCCGCGATATACAGCATCGGGCGCCGCGTGTAGTTGCGCACGGCCCGGAGTGCCGGTTACTCCACACTCCGCCGAGACGATAGGCTCGGCACCGCACGGCCCTTTCCCGTGATACCTACCGTGCCTTCCGTCGTAAGGAGCAGTTTTCGTGGCCATTATCGAACAGGTCGGAGCTCGCGAGATTCTGGATTCGCGCGGCAATCCCACCGTCGAGGTCGAGATCGCCCTCGACGACGGCACCCTGACCAGGGCAGACGTACCTTCGGGTGCGTCCACCGGCGAGCACGAGGCCGTCGAGCTGCGTGACGGCGGCGACCGCTACGGCGGCAAGGGCGTCACCAAGGCTGTCGAGGGTGTTCTCGACGAGATCGCGCCCGCCATCATCGGCCTCGACGCCGTGGAGCAGCGCACCGTCGACCAGGTCCTGCTGGACCTCGACGGCACCCCCGACAAGTCCCGCCTGGGCGCGAACGCCCTGCTGGGTGTGTCGCTGGCCGTGGCACGCGGTGCCGCCGAGTCCTCGGGGCTCGAGCTGTTCCGCTACCTGGGCGGCCCGAACGCCCACGTGCTGCCCGTGCCCATGATGAACATCCTCAACGGTGGCGCGCATGCCGACACCGGCGTGGACGTCCAGGAATTCATGATCGCCCCGATCGGCGCACCCACTTTCCGCGAGGCGCTGCGCTGGGGCACCGAGGTGTACCACACGCTCAAGGCCGTGCTGAAGGAAAAGGGCCTGGCCACCGGTCTCGGTGACGAGGGTGGCTTCGCCCCCGACGTCGCGGGCACCGTGGAAGCCCTCGACCTGATCAGCGTCGCCATCGAGCGCGCCGGCTACAAGCTCGGCACCGATATCGCACTGGCTCTCGACGTGGCCGCCACCGAATTCCACACCGCGGGTGAGGGTTACAAGTTCGAGGGCAAGATCCGCACCGCCGCCGAAATGGGCGAGTTCTACGCGGACCTGCTCACCAGGTACCCGCTGGTCTCCATCGAAGACCCGCTCTCGGAAGACGACTGGGACGGCTGGGTCGCGCTCACCGACGCCATCGGCGACAAGGTGCAGCTGGTCGGCGACGACCTGTTCGTCACCAACCCCGAGCGCCTCGAAGAGGGCATCGCCAAGGGCGCGGCCAACGCGCTGCTGGTGAAGGTCAACCAGATCGGCACGCTGACCGAGACCCTCGACGCTGTCGAGCTGGCGCACCGCAACGGCTACAAGACCATGATGTCGCACCGTTCGGGCGAGACCGAGGACACCACCATCGCCGACCTCGCGGTCGCCGTCGGCTCGGGCCAGATCAAGACCGGCGCTCCCGCGCGTTCGGAGCGGGTCGCCAAGTACAACCAGCTGCTGCGCATCGAGGACGCCCTCGGTGATTCGGCACGTTACGCGGGCGACGTGGCCTTCCCGCGTTTCACCGGCGAATTCTGAAAGCAGTACAGGGGCGGTAGCGAATGACCGAGCGACGTGCGCGTGGAACCAGTCCGGGTGGACGAGGTGACAGGCGCACGTCGCGGGCCGCGCGCTCCCGTCCCAGTGTCGACACCCCCGGCCGCCCCACCGCGGCCAAGCGCCCGACCCGGCGGCACCCGCAACCCGCGGGTGCCACCCGCAAGTCCAGCGGCAAGCTGGAACGCAGCGAACACACCATCCTCGGCCTCTCGACCGGTAAAGCGGTGATCCTGGCGGCGGTGCTGTGCGGCCTCGCGCTGACGTTGGCGGTACCGACGCGGACCTACTTCAGTCAGCGCGCCGAGGCCGTGGCACTGGCCAAGCAGCGCACCGAACTCGAAGCCGACCTCGCGGCGTTGCGCGATCGTCGTGCGCAACAACAGGATCCGGCCTACATCCGTTCCGAAGCACGCGACCGCCTGCGCCTGGTGATGCCCGGCGAAACCCCCTATATCGTGCAGATCCCCGGCATCGAAGCACCAGCGCCGCCGCCGATGAGCACCCGAACCGCGGCGCCCGACCCCTGGTACACCGACCTGTGGCGCAGCATCTCCGAACCAGCCCCGGAAGGACCACGGTGACGACACCGAACCCCCAAGACCTCGAGATCATCGCGAAGCAGTTGGGCCGCGAGCCTCGCGGGGTGCTCGAAGTCGCCTACCGCACTCCCGACGGTCTGCCCGCCGTGGTGAAGACCGCGCCGCGCCTGCCCGACGGCACCCCGTTCCCCACGCTCTACTACCTGACCGACCCGCGACTCACCGCCGAGGCGAGCAGGCAGGAATCGGCCGGGGTGATGCGCGAGATGACCGAACGCCTCGCCGCCGATCCCGAACTGGCCGCCGCCTACCGTCGCGCGCACGAGAGCTACCTGGCCGAACGCGACGAGATCGAGTCGCTCGGCACCGATTTCACCGGTGGTGGCATGCCCGACCGGGTGAAGTGCCTGCACGTGCTGATCGCGCACTCGCTGGCCAAGGGCCCCGGCCTCAACCCCTTCGGTGACGAAGCTGTCGCGCTGGCCGCCGCTGCCGGGTTCCGCGGCACCGCAATCCCCGCCGACTGGCCCGCCGCCCCCGGCGAACAGGCATAATCGCGGTCAGCGCCCGTACCCGGGTCGAGACCTCAGGAGGACACCATGAGTGAGCGCATCGCCGCCGTCGATTGCGGTACCAACTCGATCCGCCTGCTGATCGCCGAGGTGGGGTCCGACGGTGGGCTCACCGACGTGCACCGGGAGATGCGGATCGTGCGCCTCGGTCAGGGTGTGGACGCCACCGGACGGCTGGCGCCCGAAGCCATCGAGCGCACGCGCCTGGCGTTGGCCGACTACGTGGATGTGATGGTGGCGCAGGGGGTTTCGCGCGTCCGGATGGTCGCCACCTCCGCCACCCGTGATGCCGCCAATCGCGACGACTTCTTCTCGATGACCCGGACCGAACTGGGTCGAGCAGTGCCGGACGCGGTCGCCGAAGTGATCACCGGCGACGAAGAAGCGCGGCTGTCCTTCGCTGGTGCCGTCGGTGAATTGTCCGCTGATGCAGGACCGTTCGTCGTGGTCGACCTCGGGGGCGGTTCGACTGAGCTGGTCGTCGGCGACGAAAACGGCGTCCAGGCAGCGTATTCCGCTGACATCGGCTGTGTCCGCATCACCGAACGCTGTTTGGCGGGCAACCCGCCCACTGCCGACCAGGTCGCTGCCGCAAGGGAATTCGCTCAGCAGAAGCTCGATGAAGCCTTCACGAAGGTCCCCGTCGACAAGGTGCACACCTGGGTCGGCGTGGCGGGCACCATGACCACGATTACCGCCGTCGCCCTCGACCTCCCCGAATACGATTCCGCGCGTGTGCATCTGACCCGCCTGAGCCTCGCCGAGGTCCACCAGGTCTGCGACCGCCTGGTCGGCATGAACCACGACGAACGCGCGGCCCTCGGCCCGATGCACCCCGGCCGCGTCGACGTGATCGGCGGCGGCGCGGTGATCACCGAGGTCCTCGCCGACGAATTGGCCGCCCGCGCGGGAGTTTCCGAACTCATCGTCAGCGAACACGACATCCTCGACGGCATCGCCATGTCGATCGTGAACGCCGCGGCCTGACGACCACCTCGATCACCCGGCCTGCGCGCAACCGCCGAGAAGTCTCCACGGCGGCGAGTCTGATCGCGGCTCGGCGGTTCCAGGCACCGTCGTCGGGTTCACGACAGGGTGACGGGTCAACTGCGCTCACGATGCTTGCATCCGGGCCAGCAGCACGGGCGCCGCTGACCTTCTTCCAGTTCCTCTTGCGTGCGTCGAATCCGTCGTTCGCGGGTCGCGTCCTGTTTCGCGTCCTCGACCCAGCAGATGAACTCGTTGCGGGCCAGCGGTGTGATGTCCTGCCAGGCGGTGAGCGCCACCGAGTTGGCGAGCAGCGCCGTTCGCAGGTCGGTCGGTAATTCGTGCACCACGCCGCCGGGTACTTGTCGACTGCTCATCAGTCCACGGTAGCGCGCGAGCGTTCGACCTGCGGTGACCGAGAAGGGGTCGGCAGGGACTAGACAAAGAAGTGCATATGTCTCACCATGGAGTCATGAGCACAATGACGTCTCATCCGGCGCGGTTCGAACTTCGCTCCGGAGAAACCTGGCGTGATCCCTGGTCCATGTACTCCGCACTGCGCGAACATGATCCGGTCCATCGGGTGATCCCCGACGGTCAGGAATCCAACGACTTCTACGTGCTGTCCCGGCACCCCGATGTGTGGGCGGCCGCTCGCGATCCCGAGACCTTCTCCTCGGCATCGGGTCTGACCGTCGACTATGTCGATCTGGCGGCGGCCGGGTTCGGTGGCGTGAAGCCGTTCGTCTTCATGGACCCGCCGGAGCACACCGATTTCCGCCGCCGGGTAGCGCCCGGATTCACCCCACGCCAAGTGAATTCGGTCGAACCCGCGGTGCGCAGATTCGTCGTCGACCGCATCGAGCGGCTGCGCGCGGCGGGCGGCGGCGATATCGTCAAGGATCTGTTCAAGCCGCTGCCCACCATGGTGGTCGCGCACTATCTCGGTGTGCCCGAACAAGACCACGGCAAGTTCGACGAGTGGACCGAGAACATCGTCGGCGGCGCCGTCGCGGGCGCCGGGCTGGCCGCGGGTGACCAGAACGCCTTCGCCGCCGTCGGCGAACTGGTCGGCTACTTCACCGAACTGATCGCGCGCCGCCGCCGGGAACCGGGCGACGACACCATCTCGCACCTGCTGGCCTCTGGCCTCGGCGCCGACGGCGACAACGACGGCCTGATCGCGATCCTCGGCTTCGCGTTCACCATGATCACCGGCGGCAACGACACCACCACCGGCAATCTGGGCGGCGCGGTTCAGCTCCTCACCGCGCATCCCGACCAGCGCGAGCTGCTCGCCGACGACCCGTCGCTCATCGCGGACTCCATCGAGGAGTTCCTGCGAATGACCTCCCCGGTGCAGGGGCTGGCCCGCACCACCACCCGCGACGTCGAAGTGCACGACACCACCATCCCGGCCGGTCGTCGCGTGCTACTGCTCTACGGCTCCGCCAACCGCGACGAACGCGAGTTCGGGCCCACCGCAGCCGAACTCGACGTCCGACGCAATCCCAAACGCATTCTCACCTTCAGTCACGGGCACCACCACTGCCTCGGCGCGGCCGCCGCCCGCATGCAGGCCCGAGTGGCGCTCGAGGAACTGCTCTCACGCTGCCCGGATTTCACCGTCGACCTCGATGCGGTGCAATGGTCGCAGGGCAATTACGTGCGCTGGCCCGTCTCGGTGCCGTTGGCGTGCGGAGGGTTCGGCGTGAGCGGTCGGCGCCCAGGCGCTCGCGTAACCACGCAGGGCGCCCGAGCATGTCGAGAGGAAACACCGTGAGCGGAGACTGGCTGGCCACCGATCGGGCCGACCTGGCCGCCGAACGCATCATCGACGCGGCCGCCGAGCTGTTCGCCGAACACGGGGTGGCCGCGGTCGGCATGGCCGATATCGCCAAGGCCGCCGGATGCTCGCGCGCCACGCTGTACCGCTACTTCGACAACCGGCAGGCGGTGCGTCTGGCGTTCGTGCACCGCGAGACCCGCCGCATCGTCGCCCAGCTCGACGAGCGGTTCCGCGATATCGCCGACCCGGGGGAGCGCGTCATCGCCGCCATGCTCGGCGCGGTCGCGGAGGTCCGCGCCAACCCCCTGCTCATCGCCTGGTTCCGCCCCGCCGACTCCGGCACGGCGGGCCGCATCAGCCAGGACTCCGACGTCATCGAATCCCTGGCCGCGTCCATGTTCACCCCCATGGACCCGACCGACCCGCAGCGGAGCCGACTGGCCCGCTGGCTCACCCGCGTCATCGTCTCGCTGCTGTCGTCCCCCGGCCGCGACGCCGCCGACGAACGCGCCATGCTCGAGGAGTTCGTCGCACCGGTCATCACCCGCACCTTCGTCCGACCGAACTAGAACGTGTTCTATATTCGAGGGAAAGTTCCGGCGATCCCTCGGGAGTCCAGATATGTACCAGTGGTCAGACGAAGACCTGATGTTCCGCGACGCGGTGCGCGGCTTCATCGCCAAGGAGGTCACCCCGCACGTCGACCAGCTGGAGAGCGGCGCGCTGCCACCGTTCGACATCATCCGCAAGCTGTACGCCACCTTCGGGCTCGACGAGATGGCACGGGACGGCCTGGCGAAGGCGCTCGCCCGCGAAGAGGCAGGCGCCACCGGCTCCGGGAAGTCGGGCGCCGGTTTCAGCGGTGCGGGCAGCATGGGTGTCGTCCTCAACAGCGAGCTCGCCGGCGTCAGCCTCGGCCTGGTGGCCTCCATGGGCGTGAGCCTCGGACTCACCGTCGGCACCATCCGCAGCCGCGGCACCCTGGCGCAGAAGAAGCGCTGGCTGCCCGAACTGGTCACCATGGCCAAGGTCGGGGCCTGGGCGATCACCGAGCCCGATTCGGGTTCGGACGCGTTCGGCGGTATGAAGTCCTACGTCCGTCGTGACGGCGAGGACTACATCCTCAACGGTCGTAAGACGTTCATCACCAACGGCCCGCACGCCGACGTGACCGTCGTCTACGCCAAGCTGGACGAAGAGGACGGCACCGACCGTCGCGACCGCAAGGTGCTGACGTTCGTGCTGGACAAGGGCATGCCCGGTTTCACGCAGAGTCCGGCGTTCAAGAAGATGGGCATGAACTCCTCGCCCACCGGCGAACTGTTCTTCGACAACGTCCGCATCACCCCCGACCGGCTGCTCGGCGAAACCGAGAACCCGGCCAAGGGCGACGGAAAAGACAGTGCCAAGGAGTCTTTCGCGGCCGAACGCATCGGCATCGCCTCCCTCGCGCTCGGCATCATCAACGAATGCCATCGCCTGTGCGTCGATTACGCCAAGTCCCGCACGCTGTGGGGCAAGGAGATCGCGCAGTTCCAGCTCATCCAGCTCAAGCTCGCCGAGATGGAGATCGCGCGGATCAACGTGCAGAACATGGTGTTCAACGCCATCGAGCGCACCGCCGCGGGCGACAAGGTGACCCTCGCCGAGGCGTCGGCGATGAAGCTCTACTCCTCGCGCGCCGCCACCGAGGTCGCGATGGAGGCCGTGCAGCTGTTCGGCGGAAACGGATACATGGCCGAGTACAAGGTCGAACAACTGGCCCGCGACGCCAAGTCGTTGATGATCTACGCGGGCAGCAACGAAATCCAGGTCACCCACATCGCCAAAGGCCTGATCAACGGGTAAGGCCCGGCTCGCACCGGTCGTACCCCGAACACGACAGAACCGTACGAGCGCGGCCGTGTGTGCCGCGCCCGTACGGTTCGGTGGTCGCCGACCAGGTCAGGCGGTGGGGGTGAGGAGCTGGTTGAAGAACGAGCGGTAGCTGCGCAGCGCGCGCCGCAACGACTCGGTGTCCGGGCTCTCCGACCACCGGTCCGCGATGATCCCCTTGCGCGCGGCGTAGGTGCTGGTGAGTTCGTGGATCAGTTCGGTGACCAGCTCGTCTGCCTTGGCGACGGCATCATGGGGATCGTCGACGAAGGTGCCCTGCAGATCGCGCCAGCGTCCGCGCAGGTGTTCCAGGGACTTTTCGTCGAACAGCGGGACGACGTCGTCCTCCACGTCGGAGGCCGGGCTCTGCTGCTCGACGACCGGCTCGTGTTCGGTACGGCCCGCATCGACGATGTCGGTCTCGTCGGCGGAGTCGTGGCGCCGACGGCCCGTGCCCGTCTCGTCCGCGGCATCCGCGCCGCTGCCCGCGACGAAGGTCATGTCGGTACCGCCGTCCACGGCGGGGGAGGTCTTGGGATCGCGTCCGGAATCCGGATCGATGACCTCGGCGTCTATCACGTGGTGCTCGCCGCGTTCCTCGGCCGCGGCACGGTCGTGGTCGCCGAGGCGGTCGCGCTCGAGATCGTCGGTGCGCGAATCGGTGTGGGTGCGTTCGTATTCGGTACTCATGACACTGTGTCCTTCTTGTGCGTGGTGTCCTTCTTGTGCGTGGTGTGGCCGTTCGTCAGATCGACGAACAGAGCTCGGTAGTGCACGAGGGCGGTGCGAAGGTCCTCGGTGCTCGCCTGCCCATTCGCGTGCTCGACCGCGATGCCGTGGGCGTCGCGATAGTGACCGAGCGTCGAGGCGTGCTCGACGGAGAGGTCGGCGACCTGCTGGTCGAAACCTTCTGTGGGATAACCACGCTCGGCCATGACGGTCGTCACGAGCCGATCGGCCTCGCCGACGGCATCGGCGGGCTCGTCGACGAAACGCTCCTGCACGCGCGCCCAGTCCTTGGTGAACTCTTCCTTGCGTTCGGGCGTCAGTTCACGCAGGTCGAGCGAGTTGTGCCTGCGCTCGCGCTGCGCCAGTTCGCGTTCGGCGGCGCGACGATCCTCGGTCTGCTCGACGGTCCGGTCGTACTCGGGCCCGAAACGGTCACGTAGACGCTTCCGGCGTAGGTATGGCGGCACCAGTAGAGCCGCACCTACGAGTACGACCACGATGACGATGACAACTACCAGGATTCCGGAAGACACGGGTTCTCTCCTTCTACGAGCCTCTTGCCCCGGTAGTGCCTCGAAATTCGTTTTTCAAACGGTAGGGTCGCTCGGACTCCGAGCCCGGCCCGCCGGTACCGACACCGAGAGCGCCCGCGTTGGTCCTGTTGCCCGCCAGGATGTTCGCGCCGACCCCGGCCTGTCCGAACGCCGACCACTACAGTCGATGATCGTGGATCAGCTTCAGGAAGTACCAACTCCGCCAACGATCTTTCGATCTTCGCGGGCCCGTTCGGTGGAGCTGATGGTGTTGGGGTTGATCGGGCTCGCGGCCGGCTGGCTGCTGCTCGTCACCACCACCACCGAACCCGCGCTGACCTTCCCCGTGTCCGGTGCGATCATTTCGGGTTCGCTTTCTCTGCTCCTCGGACTGCACCACTTCCTTTGTCGCGCAACCGATGTGGCAGTCGACGATCACGGGGTGACGCTCGGCCCCTTCGGCCGAATCCCGTGGTCCGGGATATCGCGCATCCATCTGCGCACAGCCCACACCATGAGGCACCTGGCCATCGAGCTGGTCGATCCGAGGCCGAAGCTCACCGAAAAGCATTGGCCCAGATGGGTCTACGGCCCGATCGGCAAGTTCTGGGTCGGCTACCCGCTCACCATCTCGGAGCGCTGGCTACGCCCGATATCGCTGGACGACATCGCCGATGAACTACACAGGCGAAACCCTGGCCTGGTTATCGCAAGATCAGAACAGCGAGGCATCCGCTGGCGCTGAGCCCAGCCCGAGCCGTACGCCATGGCCCGCATTATCCCGAGGGCCGCTGCACCAGCCGTCGCACAGTGTCGCATTGTCGGCGGTAGCGCTGCGTTGCCGCTAGAGAAAGGAGAAATACGTAGGTGAGCAGAGAACTTATTACCCTTCTCGTCTTCTCCTAGATTTTTATCGCCTACGCATGCAAATCGGTTCAGCATTTTTGGGCGGCGAGAATCGGCGCAAAACTCGACAGCATCCGCTGGGTGTTTTACCAGCCATCGATGTAGGCGAACAAGGCGTTCTCGGCGTCTTCCCTTGTCCGCCAACTGTTCCGATACACCAACTCGGTCTTCAAGGTCGAGAAGAAATTCTCCATGAGAGCGTTGTCGTAACTGTCACCGACCGACCCCATGAACTGCGCGATCCCATTGTCGGACAACCGGTTCGCGAACCGGATCGCCGTATAAGTCGACCCACGGTCGGAATGATGAACCAGCTGCCCGTCACGAACATCGCGGGTCCAGACCGCGTACTCGAGAGCACCGAGCACCAGTTCGGTGTCGCAACGGTCCGAACATTTCCAGCCCACGACCCGGTTCGAGAACGCGTCTCGGACCGCGGCCAGCCAGAACACACCCTCACCGCAGACGATGAGGGTGGCATCGGCAACCCACAACCGGTCCGGCTCACCAGCGGTGAAGTCACGATTCACCAGGTCCGGAGCTGGGGTGGCACGCCGATCCTGCCGGGTCGAGCCCAGCCGCCACTTCCTGCGCAAGAATGCGCCCTGCAAACCCGCCCCTCGCATCAGTCGCTCGACTCGTTTGCGGCCGACCGAGAACCCGCGCCGAGCCAGCACCGCGTGCACGCGTGGTGACCCGTAGGTTCCGCCGGAGCTGGTATGGATGTCGACGATCTCGGCCAGCAGCTCTCGATCGGCCAGTCGCCGCCGTGACGGCATCTGCGCCTGCCGCAACCAGCCGTAATACGTCGAGGACGCGATGCCCAGAACCCGTAATACGAGCTCGACCGGGTGCTGCGGATGTTCGCTGACGAACGCCACGATCACCGTCGGGTCTGGCCGAGCTCCGAGGCGAAATACGCACTCGCATCACGCAATACGGCATTGACTCGCTCCAGCTCCGCGACCCGCTTCTTCAACGCTCGGTTCTCAGCCAGCATGTCGGTCGTCGGGCGATCGTCTCGCTCGCCGCCATCAGTCTCCGCTTGGCGAATCCACAGCCGCAACGCTTCGTGATGCACCCCGAGCTGCGTTGCCAGCTTCCGGATTGTCGGCTTCGGATCCGACTCCCGATACAGCCGCACGGCCCGCGTCTTCAAGTCGTCCGGGTACTTCTTCGGTGCTGCCACGAATGACTCCTTCCGGTCCTATCGGACCACAGTCAGAGCCCTCCGAGAAAGCGGGGGAACCTCACCTCCCGGTTGCGCAAACGCAAAACCAACCCTCAGATCATCGAACGGGAACGCCTAGACGGCCTGCGTGAACAACTTCGAGAATGGCTGGAAGGCAACGAAATTCCAGGAACTCCCGCATACACGCACGGCCCGAAACGTGATCCGCTCATCGTGGACATCGCCGATCTGATCCTCGGCTCGGGAGTGCGTCCCGGCCAAGCACTGGCGGCGTCCTGGGATCAGTTTGACCTCGAGGCGGAACCGGCGACGTTCACTGTCACCGCCACCGTGGTGAGGCTGAAAGGTAAGGGACTATTCCGACAAGAATGGACGAAAACTGCTGCGGGGCGTCGAATTGTCGCTTTACCCGCATTTGCCCTCGACATGCTGAAGCGGCTACGAGAAGACCCGGCGCACGGGCGGATGTGCGCGGTGAAGGCACTGCGTGAGGTGAACGGCAAAGTAGTGGAGGTGGAGGACAAGACACCCCTCGTGTTCCCGGGACGCGGTGCAGTACTACGCGATCCACACAACTTCAACCGCACCTGGCGCGACGCGCGTGGCGCCGCGTACAAGGATGTCACTCAGTACACGTTCCGAAGGACGGTCGCCACCTTGATCGCCGAGGGGGCGGATTCGAAGACTGCTGCCAAGCAACTGGGGCAGTCCCGAGAGGCGATCACAGAGCGGCACTACATCGCGTCGGCAGAATTTGCACCTGACTCCTCGGCTGTTCTGCAGAAGGGTCTGGGCAGGGCCAGCTGATCCTGCGTACCGCGCGGGTGCCTCTCGAACAGATCGTCCAGCATTCGTCTGTCTGGTGGCAGGCGTGGCTACCCGTGCTGAGCTCCGCTCTGGTGGCCGCCGCTGCATTCACCGACGTCGTCTAGAGCGACCGTGCCAACCGCGATGGGAACAACGTGAATATCGTTGTGCGCGCCGATGGCTCGTGGATCTTCTTGAAACCAGTCTTGGAGACGGGAACGTCAGTAAGGAAGACCCGGCGCCGATCGTCAACGGCCGCACACCGACAAACGAAGAGATGCGCACATCACTTCAACGGTGGCTCTCCGTCCATGCCCCTTGAGGCTAGTGCCTTCGTCAGTGCGGCCGTGGCCGGTGTCGAGTCGATGTGCGGTCGAGTCGTGATGCGGATCATGATGTGACCAAAACCGTATCGCCAGAGGTCATTCGGGGTGAGTTGTGTCGTGCACCTCGGCGCACTTATCTGCGGACGAAGATCACTGTCTATACAGCCGACAACTCGCACGAGTCTGCACGACGAGCCTGAGACCCAGTCCTTCGCCGCCGTGGTCGCGCTCATGCGCCCTATGATCGCCCGACACTGGATAGACCGGTCAGGAGGCGTGAAAACGGATGAGCGCGGACGTACCTCGCAAAAAGTTGACCATCGAGTTCGACGAACCTCTCACGGAGGAGTTGTACGCGAACTTGGCTTCGCTGGTGTGGATGCAGCTACGCGCGATAGCCGACGCGGCTGATTTCGAGTTCACGGTCCGCCATGACGGTCCGGCCTCGATGAGCGAGAAGCTGAACCAACACTGGGATCGGTTCGCCCAGCAAGCCCAGTGGGAAACCGAATAGCCGGGTTCCCCCGCGCCTCAGATTCCCAGCTCCCGGTGGTGCCGGATTCTGGCTAGGCTGGATCTCTTCGCTATCAGGCGGAGTCCCCGGGAGCTGTGAGCCATGAGCGACCACATCCAAATGCAACCCCCCGATTACCACCGGTGTCTCGATACCGTGTTCACCTCGCCGGTCGCCTGCCGGGAGCTACTGCAACGACTGTCGGAGATGACCGAGCACGACATCCACTCGCAGTGGTCGCCGTGGACAGGACAGGAGCCCCCGCCCCATGGCTCGCGGGTCGGCGAACAGATTCCGATCGAGGTGCAGCTGGCGATGCTGCAGGCCGATTACAACTCATGCCGCGAGATCCTCAATCTCAACGTCCGCGATCTCGCCGCGGTGGTCGGCGTGCACCCGATGCAGATGAGCTACGTCGAACTCATCGCCAGTGTGCGCAGCACTATTGAAGATCAGCGAAACCGGATCCTCGACCTGGAGACTGACCAGCCGGGCAGCCGTTAGACCTGTTCGGAAAACGACCGTTGCCGATCACCGACTAGGGCGACGGTGTTCGCGCTGATTCCGCAGCGCGGATGTTCGTTCGTCAACCCGTTCGGCATCGGCAGTCAGCTGGGTATCCCGATCGCGTCGGGGGTCTTGTCGGTGCGGATCCCTCGAAAGCTGGGTTGTGTATGGGTGGTCATTTTCCACCAAGCCGTGACCGTATTTCACCCGCGCGAGATCCTCGAGGATCTGAACCTGGGTGGCAGCGGGCTGGTGAGCGTGCCTTCGCACTGGTTCGGCGTGGAGCCGGGTCAACCGAGCCGAGTTGTGGCGATTGCCATGCGGGCACCGTAGGCGAGTAGTCCGTCGGCTGCCAGATCTTCAGCCTGGCTGAGGAATTCGTCGCGGAGACGCTGGAGTTGCTGAGCACCGACGAGGGCGACGTCGTAGTACGAGTCGACAGCGGACTGCCATACCTGCTCCGCCGGCATGTCGGCGCCGGGACTGATCTCGACCCAGTTGATAGCTCGGAATCCGGCGGCCGTCACCAGCTCATTCATCCCCTCGCGGGTGCGTGTGCGACGGTCGCCGAGGGTGGACATCACCGATCCCTGCTGCTGGGCGGCGGCGAAGATCGACCGCGCCAGCTTCAGGAACAACGCGTCCGCTTCCGGGTGCGGGTCGCAGGCCGACGGAGATCGCCAGCGCGCCAGCGGGTTTCAGCACTCGTGCCGTTTCGGCCAGGGCTTGTTCGACATCGGCCATCAGCATCAACGCCATGTGGGAGACCACGGTGTCGAATGCGTTGTCCTCGAACGGTAGTTCCTGGGCGCGTCCTTGCCGCACATCCGCGCCAGCCAGCTCCGGTCTGCACTTGGCGGTGGCGAGTTCGCCGTCAGAAAGGTCGATACCGGCCAGGCCGGTCGCACCGTTGCGGGCCAGGACCGCCAGCAAGGATCCATCGCCACAGCCGAGGTCGAGTACTCGGCGAGCATCCGGGACCTGGTCGGCCAGGAACTGGTAGCTCGATCGCCCATCGGGCAGCGGGTGCCCCAGTACGTACCAGCTCATAGCGCCCGGCATCTGGTTGTGCGCCCGTCGGTAGAAGTCTTCGCCTGCGTGAACCTCGTCAGCTGCGGTCATGATACGAGCCTAATTGCACTGAGGGCAAACGCTTTTCGGCTCGGTCGGTCATGCCGATCACGTCGTGGTGGCGAGCGTTTCGAGCACTTCCTCAGTTGGGCGCACGTCGCCGAATGAGCGATAGATGGTATGCAGGGCGGCGTTGTGGTCCTGGTCGCGGCGGGCGGCGTTGGCGTCGGCGACCATGATCACGCGGAAGCCGAGAGTGGCGGCGTCGCGCGCCGATGACTCACAGCACACGTTGGTGACGGTGCCGGTGATCAGGACCGTGTCGACGTCTCGCTGGGCGAGCAGTTTCGGCAGCGCGCACCGCTCGGGAAAGAAGGCGCTGAAGGCCGACTTCTCGACGAACAAATCAGTGCTGTGCGTGATCATCCCCGGCCACATGCGCGTGTGAACCGGACCAGAACCGCCTGAACTGCTATATGTCTCAGCGACCTGCGGTCCAAAGAACTCGATCTCACGAGGGGTCGGTGTGGTGGAAGCGGGCGTAACCCAAGCCACCGCGCCGCCCGCTGCGCGCGTGGCTTCGGCTATGCGGTTGATGTTGGGCACGATCGCGCGACAATACACGCTGTTTGAAACATGGAACGGCACCATGTCGATCACCACCAGCGCTGTCCGGCGGGGATCGAGTTCGGGGAAGGCGAACCGTCGGCCGCGGCGAGCCTCGTGGCGAGCATACTCGCGGGAGTCAATCCGCCAGGCGTGCGACTCGAGCGTCTCGATGCTGTCCTCGGTATCCACGGTGACGCAGTCTGTCACGGACGTGGGCGGTCGCCGGTCAGAACCTGTTGACCGCAGTCGCATCGAGGTCTGCTCACGAGCGGTGGTCGCACAGCTGCGTGCCTCACCTACAGGACGGGTGATCGAGATGTCGAGTCCGAGGGCCCGGTGGGGATGTCGAGCGATGTCCGTTCTTCTCCAGCCGAGCCGGATGAGGATACCGCCGCAGTGTCCTCAGGAGGGAACTCCGCCCGGCGTTGTTGGAATGGTCGGGTTGGGTGCGGCATGTACTCGACTTCGTAGGCCCATCCGACGAGGCTCGCGCCAGACCTCACCGGCAGCCACATGTCCGTCGCAATGAGGTCATCGACGATTTGCTCCGCCATGTCACGATCGACGTCACCGAGGACGTGGAGCGCTTCGATGACGATCCACATCGAATCCCGCGTCTGGACGGTGTACTCCTTGGCCTGGTTGATCGCTTCGCGTTCATCGAGGATCGCAGTGCACCCGTGTGTGTGCGCGTAAGCGATAACCGCGGCTTCCCCCGCATGCTCGACGGGTGTCTCCGCTCCGAGGTCGGACTGGATTGCCAGTTGCACCGCTCCCTCGTCGGAGTCGAGAACGACGAGTTGGGTCCATTCGCACTCGGCTATCGCCGGAATCCCGGCGTACCTCTCACGTGCCACCTCGATCTCCGCGTTCACCGCGTCCGGAATCAGAATTACCTGCCCCCCAGGCGAGAGCCGTCGCAGTATCTCGCCACGACCTGCACGGTGCCAGTGGGTGAACACGCTCGTGTCCATGACCCAAGGGTTAGTCATCCTCCCTTGACCACCTCGAACGGCGAGTTGTCGCGTGGGCGCAGTTCGGGATCACTGATCGATCCCCGCAGCATCTGCAACGCCCGCTTACGTGTGAGTTTGGCAGTTTCGTATCCGCGGACCACCGCTGCGGCCAGCTGCGGAGAAAGCCGGGGGCCGTTTAGGCCATCGGCGCGATACGGAACTCCTGCTGCAGCAAAGTCACTTACGACGGGGATGTCCCGTGCGAGCGCGACCCGCTCATACTCGTCTATCAGCCCGATGTTCTTGAGCTGGTTGACCGTCGCTGTCCACGACACCCGGTAGGTAGCGGCAATGCGGATGGCGCGGCGGCGCGGACTGTCATGTGGGTAGTCACTCCACATTTTCCCTGCCCCGCCGCGGGGAATTAGGAAGTGAATCGCGACCGACTTAACCATGGTTTCGGAGTCGGAGCTGTGCGCATCATAGGCATCTCCAATCAACCAATGCGCCAGCTCATGGGCGACAGTTACCCGCTTACGGCCTCGCTTCTGTTCAGCGTTGATCACTGCAGCGGCCACCGCTGTGTCATCATCCTCGGCGACAATGACGCAAGCGCCTTCCGCCGAATCGCCGTAGTCACCCACGAATACGTACATTCCGAGTCTTTCGCAGACAGACAGGATGTCGATGATGGGCTCGTCGCCCAGCCCGATCCGCATGCGCGTCTCGTGCGCAAGTAGTTCGGCGTCATCATGGGAGTCGGGCACCGCCGACTCTGGTCGCGGCACCGCAGAAATCAGCCCCTTACGCATCAACGATCGCATGTCGTCGGCCAGCAACTCGATCGCCTCGTCCATGCGGGCGGTGACCTCGGAATCGAACGCGGCATCGGTGCGGCGGCTGATCGCTGCGGGTACCTCATCCATCACGAACCACTGCAGAGGTTTGTTGAGCTTTTCGGCAATCGCGAACATCTCCACAGCCGATACCCGTCGAGTTCCCGACTCCATTTTGCTGATTGTCGTGTGGTCGACCTGGTCCAACGCCGCGGCGAGCTGCCCCTGTGACATGGCGGCGGCGACCCGCGCCTCCGCGATCCGTCTACCAAGTCCCTTCGCGTCCATACTTGCGATTTTGGCACATTGGTAAGCGAGCTGGGGAGTGACCCTGGTCATACAGTTCACAACTGTCATCAATCCGAGGCGACAGTGGAGGTAGACCGAACTGCATGCGACCACCGGTCGCCCGTACTGTCTGCCCGAGCCGACCACGCTGTTTCCGCGCTGGCGGGCCCTGTCCGACGGCGCGTCTTCTCCGAGATCGGGCCGTGGCCCCCTGCATCGTGGTGCGGTGCTGCACGACAGACCCTCGGGCAGCGCGGCAGATCGGCCACGAGAAGGGTGGCTCTATCGGTGAATCGTGGTGACGTCGATCGGTGAATTTCAGCGTCACCCGAGTGCGGGTCTATCGGTGAATTCTGGCGTCACCCTGGCTCCCTGGGTTCCCCGCACTGTTCGCGCTGGTCGCAAACCTGTCGATCGGGCGAGTGTGGCGGATGCCGTGCTCGGGTGCTGTCGGAATTCACCGATACGGAGACAGCGCGGCGGTGCCCGGGGTGACGTCGGCCTGACCAATAAACGACGTCGGAATTCGCCGATGTAGCCACTGCTGACGATCGGTCGGTTCCGTTGCCGCCGTGCGTTTCTTCCATTCGTAGAACCCCGATGTCGACACCTCGAGCAGCCGGGCCATGCGGACCACGTCGAACTGTCCGGACGCGGCCGGATGCCGGCGGCCTCGGCCACCGCGTCAGCAGAGGCGGCGTGCTTCGCCATCAGTTCGAACCGGGCCGGTTCTGCTGCATCGCGGCAGAGTACGCCGAGACTTTTTTTCAGGAACGCGATGTCCTTGTCCTGCTCGGCGACTGCCTGAGTGCGGCGCCGTCGAGACGTCGTAAAACGATCGTTTCTCAACACTGCAGCTGTCGTGCGGGGATACGGCAGACAAGCACGCGGCGGCAAGTCCGGCGGGTCCATGATTTGGCCTTGCCGCTGGTGAGGACAATGGCCGCTGTGCCGATCATCGTCGTCGTTGACGCCAACATTCTTGTCTCCTCGAACAATCTCGGAAGAAACCCGTGGAAGTCGCTAGCTGAACAGCAGGAGGAGTGGGGTTTCCGTATCGCCGTACCGGAAGTTGCTCTGGTAGAAGCGGTTCACACACTTCGGAAGCGCTGGGCCGACGAACTGATCAAGGTCGAAGCGATGCAGGTCGGTGCCTTGGAGCTAGGCGAGTTCGTAGAAGATCTGGCTGCTCTGATCAGCGAGAAGATCACGAAGCTCGAGACCCGGCTCCGCGAAGGCATCGAAGATATGGGGGCTTCGCTGGTCAGCCCACCTCAGATCGACTACATGGACATCGTCCGACGGGCGGTGCATCAGCTGGCGCCGTACAACGAGAAAGAACCTGACGGGTTCCGCGATACGGTCATCTGGCACACCGTGCTCTCGATCGCCGCTGAGAACCCTGATGTAGAAGTGTGGTTCGTCAGTGAGAATGTCGGAGATTTCGGTCCCAAAGACGGAAACTGGGTACGCGCTGGCGGCGGACGTAAGGACGACTGCCCACTGGTGTTCGACCCGCAACTCGAGCAGGAACTGACCGATCTCAACCTCGCTGGTCGAGTCCACTACGTCACCAACTTGCGAAGACTGGAACGACACTTTGCGAGCCGCTTCGAGCCCATCGGCGATGCCGAGCGGGAAAAGCTCATAGGCGATCTCGACTACGACGAGCTGGGCAAGCAGTTGTCCAGTGCGGCCGAGGGGTTCGCTCTGGATCCCCGGGTAGCTGCGCTGGATCTGCATGTCTCAGCAGGCAGAGTGATCTCCGCGGAGCCGCTCGGTGACACCTGGAGATTTGATGAACTGGCGCGTACCAACGAGTCGGGCTGGACTGCCCGATTCGCTGTCAACACCGAGGTCGATTTCGAGACCGTTGATCAGTACGGCGGCGGCGCGGGGAAGAAGATTCTCAGGCTGGCTGGTGACATAACTGTCGGTGTGGACCGCCGCATCTGCGATGTTGTGGTGACCACGGCAAACGCCCTGCGTGATGACCCTATGCGCGTACAATGGAAACGGCTCCAAGCGCGGACGAGATCGGTAGAACACCTCGGGTACGGAACCTTCGGGGCCAGCTCCTCGCTGCAGGCCGCGATGGACAGCATCGCCGCGAACATCCGCTCCATGTCGAGCACGCAAGCCGCGATGGACGGTTTGGCCGCGAACATCCTCGCGGGTCCGGCCCCCGCCAGGAAGGCGCCCATCAAGAAGCCTCCCGCGGCGAAGAAGGCGCCCACCAAGGAGGCGTCCGCGAAGAAGGCGTCCGCGAAGAAGGCGTCCGCGAAGAAGGCGCCCACCAAGAAGGCGCCCACCAAGAAGCGTGCAGACTCGTGACGTACCACGCGACCCGACTGGGAATGCCGCCCTTCCGTCTGATCGATTACGAACGCCCGCGTCGCGGCTGCCGCATGACGGAGAGTGGCTATGCCGTGAGTACGACATAGCCACTCATGACAGCACACAGATCGTCGTCCTTGGCCCTACCTTTCGTTGGGCGAGGGAAAATTGCGTTGGTCGTCGATGCCTGGGGCGATCACATCTTCAGCGGATCGGAGATCCTGGATCGAGCTGTCCCAATGGATCTCGATCACGTAGCCCTGGTCGGTTCGTTTGACCTCCACATCGGCATGGTCATCGACCTGCCCAGCTGCCCAGAGAACTGCGCCGCTGATCAACGCGGTCGCCACACCTGTAGCGATGCGGCCCCGTTGGTGTTGACGTCCAGCCATGCCGAATGCTGCCTGTTCGCACCTCAGAAGACGTTCCGCGGGACAGTCGACCAGCATGCGCTCCTCGCCGCTCCTGGACGTCCAGCTCGTCGGGCGGATATGGGCAGAGGAGTAGTCGTTTCCTTCGGGCGGGTTACCTTCACTGTGGCTCCTAGTTCCTGCACCATGATCTGGACATGGGTTTGCCCGCCGCCCTCGCTTGTTCCAGCAAGTGAGGGCGGCATTTTCGGGCACGATCGCTTCTCGGCGGCCGGACTAATACGGTGACGGGCCTTCGAGCTCAGTAACCTTCGGTTAAGGCCTAGCAGTGCGACGGAGTACCTAGAGGTCTCCGGGTCGACTGAGTTTGCGACCGACCGACTCGCCAATCCGGGGGTCACGTCCACAAGAGGCGGCAGCCTGAGACCAGGTAAGGGAGCTTTCTTGTGTGCCCATACCTCTGCGATCTCACGCTGCTCGGGCGTCAACCGAGACAAGGCCCACTCGACCCGAGGCTCGAAACCTTCGAGCCGCATGACATTCGGATCCAACCGCCAGTACGTGTGCCAGTGCGCGAGCCGCAAATGTGTTCGCACACGCCGCTCGTCGGCGCCACCGTCGTGTTGGCCAGGGTCTTCTGCTGCCGCTTGCAGGGAAGGTCCGACATTGAAACCGAGATCGACGACAGTGCCGTCACCGTTCCTGCGGTCGGTGCGCCGTTTCTTGCCTTTACGCCCCTGGTCGGGTCGATAGGTACGGGTGTCGCGCTGGTCGCTGCACAGATACAGCAGCAGCCTCAGCGTCGTATGAAGATGCGGGCGTGCTCGGACGTGGCGATCTTTCCGAAGGTGTTCCACTCGGCCATGCTCTGGGCCAGCTCGCTGATGCTGTGGCTGCCGGTCAGCGGCACGGGTCACGGTGGACTCTTCGTGCGTCTGTTGCTGTCCTTCGCAACGGATGCGAACAGCCAGGGCGACGCTGAGCTGGTGCAGACGAGGGTCGGCGGTAGAACACAGCTGCTCGTCGATGGTCATGCCGGTGACGAGCATCCCGATGAACACCGGCGGTTCGGCGATGACGAGACCGGCCCCGCGCATCCTGGCCGTCGGCGCCGATGTCGGTGCTGGTATCGGCTCGGGAAACACGACGAACGGATCAGGGTGCGGCCTCGGTGGCGCGCAAGACGTGCAGGGCGGCGTAGACCGTCAGCCTGGACCGTCGCGTGGGGCGCACGTTGGCCACATCGCGCATATTCATTGCGGCGCGGCATCCCCCTGTCGGCCGGGCGTTGATGGCAGCAGATGTAGCGTCTGAGGCAATTGCGTGGACGTCTGTCAGTCTCGAAACTGGAGGGTCTACCTCGCTGCAGCGGTCCCGGCTGACGATGGCTGGGGCTGGCGGGCGACAGGAAGTTCGGCGCGAATTCTTGGTGTTTTTTTTGGGAATCGTCCGCATTTTGCAAGTTCTCAGACCCAGCAATCCGGTCTGACCTGGTGTTTTAGTGCCCCCACAGGGACTCGAACCCTGACTGTGCGGATTTTAAGTCCGCTGCCTCTGCCAATTGGGCTATAGGGGCGTCCCGGATAGCGTATCGAATCGTACGGGTGTACCGGAATCCTGTTGGTCGACAAGGTCGGCCCGGCGTGTCGGGTGGGACCACGCCGGGACCGATCATGTCATCGAAGGGGCTGGTCAGTCGTCACTCGCGGCCTTTTTGCCGAGGATCGAGTGTCGGCGGCCGTAGGCGAAGTAGACGGCGAAGCCGATGGCCATCCAGATCACGAAGCGCAGCCAGGTTTCCACCGAGAGGTTCACCATCAGCCACAGGCAGGCCGCGACGGCCAGGATGGGGATGAAGGGGACGAAGGGGACGCGGAAGCCGCGGGGCAGGTCGGGGCGGGTGCGGCGCAGGACGATGACGCCGACCGAGACCAGGACGAAGGCGAACAGCGTGCCGATGTTCACCATTTCTTCCAGCGTGCCGAAGTCGACGAAACCGGCCAGCACGCAGCAGATCACGCCGACGATGACGGTCAGCCGCACCGGCGTGCCGCGCTTGCCGGTGCGGGCCAGTCCGCGGGGTAACAGTCCGTCGCGCGACATCGCGAACAGCACGCGGGTCTGCCCGAGGAACAGCACCATCACCACGGTGGTGAGGCCGGCCAGGGCGCCGATGGAGATGACGTTCTTGGCCCAGTCCACGCCGTGGATCTGGAATGCCGTTGCCAGCGTGGCGTTCTCGCCGGACAGTTCGGTGTAGGGCACCATGCCGGTGAGTACCAGCGTCACCGCCACGTAGAGCACGGTGACGATCAGCAGCGATCCCAGGATGCCGCGCGGTACTGCCTTCTGCGGGTTCTTGGTCTCCTCGGCGGCGGTGGCCACGACGTCGAAACCGATGAACGCGAAGAACACGATGCTGGCGGCGGCGAGCAGGCCGTACCAGCCGAAATTGGTGTCGCCCGCGCCGGTGATGAATTGGAACAGGGTCTGGTGCAGGCCGCTGGCGCTTTCCTCGGCAGGCTGCGACGGCGGGATGTACGGGCTCAGGTTCGAGGCCTTGAAATAGGTGATGCCGAGCACGAGCACGAGGGCGATGACGGCGAGCTTGATCGCCACCGCGACCGCCGACACCCGCGAGGACACCTTGGTGCCGACGGCGAGCAGTACGCCGAGCACGGCAAGTAGCGACACCGCGCCCCAGTCGAAGGTGACCGAACCCAATTCCACAGTGGCGGACTCGAATCCGAACACCGTGCCGAGATATTGCGACCAGCCCTTCGCGACCACCGACGCGGCGAGCGCGAATTCCAGGATCAGATCCCAGCCGATGATCCACGCGACCAATTCGCCGAAGGTGGCATAGGAATAGGTGTAGGCACTACCGGCAACGGGCACGGTCGAAGCGAATTCCGCGTAACAGACCGCGGTGAGGCCACACGCGATCGCGGCGAAAACGAAAGCGAGCGAGACCGACGGTCCGGCCACATTGCCCGCGGTGCGCGCGGTGAGGGTGAAGATACCGGCGCCGACGACGACCGCGACACCGAAGATCGTGAGATCCCAGGCTGTCAGATCCTTGCGAAGCCTGGAATCGGGATCATCGGTATCGAGAATCGACTGCTCGACGGATTTGGTGCGAAACAACCCGCTCCCGCGACTGGGCGATCGGCCCACCCCGGGAGCATCGTGCGGTGTCGGCACGGTACTTCTCCTTCTGCTACGAAACGTTGCCGGGGATTACCCGGATCCAGGTCAGTGCACGCCCTGCATGCGGCTCTTGATCCACGGTGCGCAGGCGACGACGACGAGACCGGCCACGATGGCCGCGGCGCCGCTGAACCCGAAATAGGCGGTCTCGCTGTCCGGGCTGTAAAAACGGGCCAGCGTGCCCGCCATCGACGTGCCGATACCGACGGAGAAGAAATACAGCGCCATCATCTGCGAGCGGAAGGCGGCGGGTGCGAGATGGGTGGTCACCGCCAGGCCGATCGGCGAGAGCAGCAGTTCCGAGATCGCGAAGCCGCCGAGAATCGCGAAGACCGCGAGCACCGGCACGGTCTTGCCCTCGAAACCGCTGAGCAGTGCGAACAACCAGAACGCGACGCCCATGCCGATCACGCCGAGCGCGAACTTGATCGGCGTGCTCGGCGCGCGATTGCCGAGCTTGGTCCACATCAGCGCGAACAGCGGCGAGAGCGCGATGATCCACACGGGCTCGACCGAGCCGATCCAGCTCGCCGGCGCTTCCCAGCCGAAGATCCGCCAGTCGATCCGCTCGTCGGAATACACCGCGAGCATGGTGAACATCTGCTGGAACAGCGACCAGAACACCGCGTTGGCGAGGAACAGCGGGATGAACGCGACAACCCTCGTTCGCTCGATCGGAGTCACCTTGGCGCTGCGCAACAGCACCGCGAAGTACACGACCGAGGCGACCACGATGACGCCGGTGGTGACGTCGGAGAGATTGTCGAGGGTGATCAGCTTCGTCAGTACGGCGACCAGCGCCACGACCGCCGCGGCGGCGACACCGAGCAGCACCGGGGTCAGTTCGCGACGAGTGATGGGATTGGGTACCTCGCGCCCGTGGGTGCCGAGGTTGCGCCGGAAGAGCACGTATTGCGCCAGGCCGAGAGCCATGCCGATCGCCGCGGCACCGAAGGCGACGTGGAATCCCCATTCGCGCTGCAACAGGCCGGTGAGCAGTGGGCCGCTGAACGCGCCGATGTTGATGCCGAGGTAGAACAGCGTGAACCCGCCGTCGACGCGAGCGTCGGTCGGCGCGTAGAGGGTGCCGAGCAACGACGACGCGTTCGCCTTCAACCCGCCACTGCCCAGTGCGATGAGTACCAGGCCGACGCCCACACCCGTCATCCCGGGCAACACCGCCAGCGAGAGATGTCCGGCCACGACCACGACACCGCCGTAGAAGACCGTTCGCTCCATCCCCAGCACCCGGTCGGCAATCCAGCCGCCGAGCACGGTGGACAGGTACACCAGGCCGCCGTACGCGCCGACGATGCCGAGCGCGGTGCTCTGGGCGATCCCGAGGCCGCCCTCGGTCGTGGAGTAGTAGAGGTAGTAGCCCAGGATGGTGAGCATGCCGTAGAAGGAGAAACGCTCCCACAGCTCGACGCCGAACAGGTTGGTCAAACCGATGGGGTGACCGAACAGGGTGCGGTCGGCCGCCGTGTCGGCGGGGCTCGGCGGGTTGCCGAGCCGTGCTTCTTCCGTGGACATAAGGGAACGATCCCACGTCGAAACGGTGGACAGCAATTTTCCCGCATCATCGTGGGTTCGGCGTGCCGCACCCACCGGGCGGGCGTGGACACGTCCGACGGCAGACGCCGACACGAATTATGCTGTGGTGACCGGACTCCCGCGACGGACGAGGAATCAGACGTGCTGACAGCCGAGGTGACCGTGCCCGTGCGGCCGGACAGGGCGTTCGCGACCCTGGCCGACGGCTGGCTCTACGCGAGCTGGGTGGTCGGCGCCTCGCACATCGGCAAGGTCGATCCCGACTGGCCCGCCGTCGGCAGTCGCATCCACTACCGATTCGGGCTGTGGCCGGTGCTGATCAGCGATACGACGCAGGTGCGGGCGGTCGACCCGCCGCACCGGCTGGAGCTGGAGGCGCGGCTGTGGTCGGTCGGCTCGGCGTGGATCACGCTCACGCTCGTCGAGGAGCGGCCAGGGCACACCACGATCCGCATGATCGAACGCGCCGCCCGAGGGCCCGCGCAGTTGATCCCCGGAATGGCGCAAGATCTGCTGTTCTCGGCACGCAATCAGGAATCCCTGGATCGGCTGGGCAATGTGATTCGTGCGCGCTCGCAGAAGGAATAGTCAGCCGATAATCCCGACCGGTCCGTATCGGAATTTTCGTCGGCACGGACTGACGGGGGCGAAATTCACAGCGCAGATCCGGCCACGCTGTCCGACAGTGGCAAGCACTGGGTCGCGTAAACCGGACCAGCCGCCGTGGCCGAATATTCGGCCACGGCGGCTGAGATCAGCTCGGCTGGGGAAGTTCGCAGTTGTCGACCTTCGGGTTGACGCCCATGTAGTTCAGTGGGCCCGCGATCATCGTGACCGCGATGGTGCCGAGAGTCGCGCAGTTCTGGTCACGTTCGGTGAAATAGCCACGCTGACCCGCGGCCAGAATACCGATCAGTAACCACACGAGCACGACGAGTGAAACAATGCGAGGTGTATTGCCCCTCATGGTGTTTCCCCTTTCCGGTGGTGTCGGTCCGCCGGTCAGTAGTAGTGTCGCCGGCCGCCGACCGGGCGCCCTAGGCCACCGATCAATGCCAGCGCGAGGCCGACCACCAGGAGGATGACGCCCACTGTGTTGAGCAGCGGGATGCCGAAAACGAGTCCGGCTATAAGAAGGACTGCGCCGAGAAGAATCATTAGAGCTCACCTGTTCGGTGTCGGGACTGTGGAATACCGGTGGGCACCCACAATGGCTGCATGCCCGGTTTTCCCGATCCGAAACAGGCTGTGCCGCACGAGGCTAGACCGTGCTCGGCACCTGAGCCGCCGTGGTTGAACGCGGCGGCCCAGGTGGGTGTCAGCGGGCGGAGATCGGCAGTGCGGCCGAGCCTGTGGCGGGCGGGCGCGCGGCGCTGGAGCCGAGGTCGGCGTCGAACGAGCCGGTGCCGCTGCCGACGTCGACCGAGCCCATCGAACTTCCGGTGGGCGGGCCGATCTGGACCGAACCCGAGGGGAGTAGATCCCAATCGGCGCCGCCGATCGCGTGGGCGGTGCCGCCGGTACTGAGCAGGGTTCCCGCGGCGAGCACGGCCAGCAGGCCTGCCTTGGTGGCGGTGGATTGACGGATGGACATGGGTGATACCTCCGAGGGCTTCGCTGTAATAGCCCCCAGACGGTAACTGAAATACTGTGATTTCACACTGAATCGGTGTGGTCCGGCTACGACTGCGGCCGCTGACCGACCTCCATCTGCACCCGATAGCGGTCGGCGCGGTACCAGCTCCTGGTGTGCTCGATCGGCACCTCCGCGCTGAACGACACGCGGTCGAAATGCAGTACCGGAGCGCCCTTTCTGACGCCGAGCAGCGCGGCGATCCCGGCCTCGGCCGCCTGGGCGTCGACCGTCTGCACGGCCCGCTCGATCGGCCTGCCGTAGCGATCGGCCGTGGTCCGGTAGATCGAACCGGTGAGGTCGTGCGAGATCAGGCCTGGGACCAGTTCGGGGTTGAACCAGGCGTCGTCGACACTGATCGGATCGTCGTCGGCCAGCCGCAGGCGGCGCACATGGTAGGCGAGCGCCCCCTGCGGCAGTCGCAGCGAGCGGGCGGTCGCCTCGGGCGCCTCCGCTTCCTCGGCGACGAGCACCAGGGTGGTCGGATGGTGGCCGAGCGCGCGCATCTCCTCGGTGAAAGAGGCCAGGTGTAGCCGCGATTGCACGGGCCGGTGCGCGACGAAGGTGCCCTTGCCTCGAACCCGGACCAGATACCCTTCGTTCACCAGCTGGCCGACCGCCTCGCGCACGGTGATCCGGCTGACGCCGTAGTCCTGCATCAGATTGCGCTCGCTGGTCAGCAGGTCGCCCGGCTGCAGCTCGCGCGTGCACTTCTGCAGCAGAATCGCGCGAAGCTGCTCATGTTTGGGCACTGCGCTGTCACGCAGCGGTGCGGGCATCGCCAGTGGCTCCTTTGTCCTGGTAGGCCGACCGGTCCCTACTGGTCCTATCCGGTTGACCCGAGAATACGCGACCGGCGCCCGCGAGCCCAGGGATCCGCTGCTCGGATCAGCGAATGCCGGGGGTGCGCGGGTCGGTGCCGATGCAACCCAGGATGAGGCATCCCGGCGGCGAATCCGCGAACGGGGCCTTCGGGGTCTCGCCGAGGCAGTCGAGGATGTTGCAACCCGGGTAGGCGTAGGGGCCGACGCCGAGCGTGCCGAAGAGGGCGTCGGGCCGGGCGATCATCGGGTCGGTCACGCTCACATCGGGACGCTCACGATACGGACCCGGATCGGGGATCTGCTGGTCGCGAAACGCCGAGACGAGCGTGCGCATCACGTCGTGGGTGTAGGTGGTCGAGGCGCCCACCGTCGCGACACCGGTCCAGTTCAGTACCAGGCCCAGGCTCGGCACGATGAAGCTGTCGTTGCGCAGCATGCCCGACATCTTCACCGCGTCGTCGGGCAGTCCGGGGAACTCGAGGCGACACGGTGCGCCGTTGATCACGAACAGGAAGCCGTAGCAGGGCATGCTCGCCGACGGGGAAACCGCCGCGCGCATGTAGTCCTCGGAGATCACCTGCTGGGAGTTCCAGCGGCCCCGATTACCTACGAGCAGGCCGAGTTTCGCGAAGTCGTCGGGCGGCAGGATCAAATGCGCGTGGCCATAGGTGTTTCCGGCACGGTCGCGGGCCCAGTAGTAGTCGCTGCGCGCGATACCCAACGGGTCGAACAACTTTCGCTGGGCGAAGGCCTGGAAATCCTCGCCCACCGCTTGCTGGATGACATACACCAGCAGGTCTACCGCGCGCTGGCTGTAGCGGAACATCGTGCCCTGCGGGCGCTCGATCGGCATCGCGAGCGCTTGCGCGACGACATTGGGATCGAGCTGCGCCAGCCCCGTCGCGCCCTCGGCGGCGACGGCGACCTCCATGCCGGATGACTCGGTGAGCAGATTGCGCACGGTGATCTCACGGTGGGCGTCGTCGCCGAGCCCTGGCGGCAGGTAGCGCCCGATCGGCTCG
Organism: Nocardia sp. NPDC058633; assembly: GCF_042717045.1. Lineage (NCBI taxonomy): Bacteria > Bacillati > Actinomycetota > Actinomycetes > Mycobacteriales > Nocardiaceae > Nocardia > Nocardia sp. NPDC058633. The sequence continues at coordinate 82,680 of NZ_JBHXRA010000013.1, read as the reverse complement.
TCGATCCGGAGCAGGCCTTCGTCGACGGCCGCCCCGGCGACGAGCGCGACGACGCTCTTGGTCCCGCTCCACAGATTCCACGCCACGCCACCGGATTCGGCGTTGCGTGGGCCGGTCGCGATCAGGCAGTTGTTGCGGTACAGCTGGATATTGAAGCGGGTGAGGTCGGTGGCGCGCGCCATCGCGGTGGCCAGCACGTCGGGGTCGAGGGCGGCTTCGGCCGGTGTGGCGGACTGCGGAGTGCGGCCGGTGGTGACCTCACACTGCTTCGCGGTGGGCGGGTCGGCGTAGGCCGGACTCGGCAGCCATGCCCCCGAAATCAGGGTCAGCGCGGTAAGCGTTGCTGCCACAACGGATTTCAGATAGCCGTGCACGTAACCCTCCCGATGATGTGTCAGGAGGGGAATCGTGAACGATCACGTTCTTGTTACCGGGAGATCAGCTGCCGTAGGGCGTGCACACCCCGATGGCGTTGTCCTTGGACGCGTTGAAAGTGTCGATCACACCGTTGAGTTCGTCGGTGGGCGCCCTGCGTTCGAGCGTGTCGGCGAGGGTGTTGGTCTTCTCGATGTAGTCGCGCAACGGTACGGACAGATCCGGGATCACATCGGCGGTGATCCTGCGGTCGAGGTCCGTGGCACTGTTGCGCAGGGTGGTGACAGCGTCGGTGGCCTTGGCATCGGCATCGGGCGCCTGATCATTGGACGCCGCGATGTAGGCGTTGAACGAGGTGACCGAGGTCTTGTTGGCCGAGCGCAGGCCGTCGCACGCCGTGTCGTTGGCGGCCTCGATCTTCGCCGCGCGCGACGACGACGCCGCCGCCGAGGAGGCCGCGACCTCGGACGTATACGAGGCGAGCTCGCCCTGGTTGACCTCGGCCGTGCCCGGCACCTGCTTGGAGCAGGCGCCGATGAAGATCACCCCGGTCGCGGTGGCCGCCAGCGCGGTCCCGAGTCCCAGCCGTTCCAGTACTCGCATTTCTCTCTCCTGCCTCGAGATTGCAGGCACCGGTTGGGCCGGAGCCGAACATATCGACCGTACTGGCAAGTTCCGGGTGACGTCAGGTCGCGGTGGCGATTTCGATGAGGAACCGATACGCGGCGCCGGGCTGTCGTGCCCGGCGCCGCGCTCGATCAGTTCTGCCCGAGCATGCCGCGCATGGTGGCGATCTCAGCCTGTTGATCGGCCAGGATCTCGGTCGCCAGTTGGCGCGACTGCGGATCGATGCCATTGGTGAGCTCGGTCTCGGCCATCCCGACGGCGCCCTCGTGGTGAGCGATCATCATCTCCAGCCACTGCTTGTCGAAGTCGGCGCCGTTCGCGGCGCGCAGACTGCTCATCTGCGCGTCGGTCATCATCCCGGGCATCTCGTGCCCGCCGTGCCCTTCGGTCGCGCTCGGCGCGGGCTTGCCGAAGCCGGTGAGCAGGTCGGTGATCTGCTGCATTTCCGGCGCCTGCGCCCGTTCCACCTGGGCGGCCAGCGCGATGAGCTGCTGGTTCTGGGTGCGGCTCGGCACCATCTTCGCCATCTCGACAGCCTGCGCGTGGTGCGGGTACATCATCTGCAGGAAGTCGACGTCGGCATCGTTGAAGTCGGCGCTCGCGGCAGCGCTGGTCGTGGTGGTGGTGGAGTGCTCGGTGGTGTGGGTGGTGGTGCTGTCGTCACCGCAACCCGCCGCGAGCAGGACGGTGGCGACCGCGGCGACGATGAGGTGGGTACGGCTGATGGACATGGTGATCCTCCTGGGGATTCGGGTGAGGTGTCGAAACCGGCGACGCACGAAAGTGCCGCGCCTGTCAGATCCGCAGAATCGCCAGTTGGGAAAGGGTGAGGACGGTCCATGGTGGCGGGCGCGTACGTCTGCCACGCCAGATTCTGGGTGTGCGCCGGGCGGCCTCGGCGGTGTCGCCGAGGCGATAGAGCATGACCAGCGTGAGGGCGACGGCGAGTGCGGCCAGCACGAAAACGCAGGCGTGGACGGCGGTGTGCTGCGCACAGCCACCCGCGCCGCAGCCGGTGCGTGGATCGGACTGCGCGGCGATCGGCAGCGTCGAGTCGGTAGGTATCGCGGCGTGGGCCGGAGGTATTGCGGCGAGGGCCGGGGTGTCTGTCGCGGAGTGGTGCGACCGGCCTGTCAGCGTCGCGGCGTGGTCGTCGGTCGGCGCCGCGAAGGGTGGCGGATCCGTGTGCTCGGGCGGTGCCAGCGCGGCGACCGGTGCGTGCGCGGTCGGCGGGTGGCCGCCTGTTGAGGCGTGCGCGGTTCCGAAGACCGCGGAGTGCATGGCGACGATTCCGGCCAGCAGCATCAGCACAGCGAGCGCCCTGGCGATGCCGGGTGCGCGCTCGGGCCGATGCTGGTCCATCACAGCGGCCAGTCTAGCGAGCACCATCGCCATACCCGGGAGGGGTAGGAGTTACCGGGTGGCGATGTCGACGACCAACCGCGGCGGATCGGTCAGCATCGTGACGGCGAACGGTGGCTGATCGGCGTCGATGCCGATGAACGACTGGGTGACGCCCTCGTAGACCAGCCTCTTGTAGACCCCGGTGATGGTCGGAGCGGCTGGATCGGTGACCGGATCCGGCCCGGCGAAGGGGGTGACGGTCGAGTCGAACGGATACGCGGAGCCGAGGATGCGCACTTCGAGAATCGCGCGGCCCGCCACGTCCACGGTCTTGCCGCTGGCGTCCTGAACCGCTTGATCGGTGTAGGCCACCTGCCAGCCGGGTGTCCCGGTGCCGCCGAGCGCGAAGACCACACGGTCGAAACCGGGATGGCTGCCGATCCGGATGTCGCTGACGGTCAGCGCCGCGCCCGCGGAGGCCGCGCCGGACTTCGGGCCCGCGTCGGTGGGCACCTCGCCGGTGGCATCGGCGAACGTGCTGGTGGTGCCTGTCGTCGTTGTCGGAGGCGTCGCGGCCGGTGCGTTGTCGGTGCCGCAGCCGGACGCCGAAACCGCGGCCGCGGCGATAAGCCCGAACACAAAGGCGTTGCGCATGGGGCTGATGCTACGCAGGTACGGCGGTGTGATGGGCGAAGCAACGCTGGGTGTGTTCGGGCTACGGAAAGTTTGCTGGCGGCTCCGAAATGAGAGCTGTTGCTGTTGATGCGCGCAGGTCGCGGCCTGGATTTTCGGTGAACGCGTGCCAAATTCGAAGATAGCGCAACCTACGCTGAGCGGTCGCCGCGCGAGCGGAACAGCGAGTGCGGCCGAAGTATTGGGGAATAAAGGAATTCGTGAAATTCGCGAACTCGCAATGATCTGCGAGGGCGTCGCAAATCTATGTAACCCGTTATTGCTCAGTGAAATACATCCCACGTCAACCCGTTGTGAGCCATCCCGGCCGACGTTACCGGGGCCGGATGTGACGGTGGGGCAACGATCTAGCACACTTGTCGGGTGGACAGTGTTGAGGACGTATTCGAGCGACTACGCCGGTATCCGGATGTGGAAGCGCCGAACCTGTATGCCGTCGACGCCGCCGACCGACTGATCCTCGACACGGCCGCGGACGCCCTCGCGGCCGTGGGTAGCGGTGAGGTTGCGGTGATCGGCGACGCCTATGGCGCGCTCACTCTCGGCGCGGCCGTGCGGCACGGCCTCGCCGGCATTCGCGCGCATCAGGACCTGATCACCGGCGAATCCGCGCTGGCGGCCAATGCCAAGAACCTCGGGCTCGCCGATCGCTACACCACCCATGCGCTGGACGCCGACCTGCTCGCCGGTGCGCGCGTGGTCCTGATGCGGTTGCCGCGCATGCTGTCGGGCGTGGCCGAGATCGCCGAGGCCATCGCCCGCTATGCCGCCGACGACGTCGTGGTCTTCGCCGGCGGGCGCGACAAGTACCTCACCCCGGCCATGAACGCAGTGCTCGCCGAGTCGTTCGCGCAGGTCCGCGCGGGTCGGGGCAGGCAGAAGTCGCGCGTGCTCGTGGTCGGTGAGCCGCTGCCCGTGGGGGAATCCCGGTTCCCGGTGCGTGAGCACGTCATCGAAATCGACGGCGATGTCGTCGCGTTCGGTGCGGCGTTCTCGGGGTCGCGCCTCGACATCGGCACCCGCTTCCTGCTCGAACACATGGACCGGATGAAGCCCGACGCACGCGACGCCGTCGATCTCGGCTGCGGCACCGGCATCCTCGCGGTCGCCCTGGCGAAATCGCGCCCGCACATCCGGGTGGTCGGCACCGATCAGTCCGCCGCCGCCGTCGCCTCGGCCAGGGCCACCGCCGACGCGAACGGGGTCGGCGACCGGGTGATGGTGGTGCGCGACGACGCGATGTCCTCGGCGGCTGACAACAGCGCCGACCTGGTGCTGTGCAACCCGCCGTTCCATGTCGGCGCGGCGGTGCACACCGGCTCGGCGATCAAGATGTTCGTCGAGACCGGTCGGGTACTGCGGCCCGGCGGTGAGTTGTGGACGGTGTACAACTCGCACCTGAACTATCGCGGCGTGGTGGAGCGGATGGTCGGCCGTACCGATGTGATCGGCCGGAACCAGAAGTTCACGGTCACGCGGTCTGTTCGTGGTCTGCGCGACGTACAACGATAGGGCGGCCCGAAAGCGGTAGAGTCCGATTTGTCCGAACGGGCGGGCGATGTGGTCATCGACCGGATCGCTGGGAACTTTGTCCGATCGCGGCGCGTTGAACAGGGCAGTTGGAGCTCCTACAGCGACTCGTAACTCCAAGAAAGGCGCACGGTGCGTACCTCATCGAATCCGGTGTTCAAGAACCTTCCCCGCCAGGAGGGTGTCGGCGGTTACGCGAACTTCGGTTCGGGCGTAGCCGGCGCGGGCCAGCTCGGTAACCAGCAGTACGGCGAATACGGGCAGCAGTACGGCCAGCAATTCCAGCAGGCCCCTGCCACCCGCGCGATGACCATCGACGACGTGGTCACCAAGACGGGCATCACCCTCGCGGTGCTCACCGTCTCGGCGATCGCCTCCTATGCGCTGTCGACGGCCAACCCGTCGCTGGCGCCGCTGTTCGTCATCGGTGGCGGCATCATCGGCCTGGTGCTGGTCCTGATCGCGACCTTCGGTCGCAAGATGGACAACCCGGCCATCGTGTTGGCCTATGCGGCCTTCGAGGGCCTGTTCCTCGGCGCGCTGTCGTTGATGTTCACCGACGTCACCTTCGGTGGTGTGGGCGGTAGCGCCCTGATCGGCCAGGCGGTGCTCGGCACGTTCGGCGTGTTCTTCGGCATGCTCGTCGTCTACAAGACCGGCGCCATCCGCGTCACCCCGCGCTTCACCCGCATGATCATCGGTGCGATGGTCGGCGTGCTGGTGCTGATGGTCGGCAACCTGATCGCGAGCTTCTTCACCGACGGCGGCTTCGGCCTGCGCGACGGCGGCCCGCTGGCGATCGTGTTCAGCCTGGTCTGCATCGCCATCGCCGCGTTCAGCTTCCTGCTGGACTTCGACGCCGCCGACCAACTGATCCGCGCCCAGGCCCCCGAAAAGGCCGCATGGGGCGTGGCGCTGGGCCTCACCATCACCCTGGTCTGGCTCTACGTCGAGATCCTGCGCCTGCTGAGCTACTTCCAGCGCGATTGAGATAGCAGCACAAAACAAATCGAGCGGCTCCCCACGAACTGTGGGGAGCCGCTCGACTATGTCCAGCGAGTACATGGGTAACTCCATGTACTCACATCGGGCAGCTTACGGTTGGTGTCGTTGTCAAGAGCGAACAGGGTTGGGTGTGGTTGACAGCGTGAACCACTGACCTGCGGAAATACTGCGCGTTCGCGGCTTCGGGTGGGCGACATTGATTGGTAGCGTTGGCGTCCGTGAACGTCGTTGGTCGACATCAGTCATTAAATGGCAGGTTTGATGACAACCCACGACAGCTGGGCAGCAACCGCACCTCGCGCTGGTTGGAGCGCCGAGACGATCGCATGGGCGTCGGTGCATGGCCACCTGTCGCAGGTTCGCGCCCTGGGCAGGATTCGAACCTGCGACATCCTGGTTTCAGGTCGTGTACCGGAGCTGCCCGGGCGGGTGACAAGGGGTCTACGGCACAGTGTTGCCATGGGTTCGTCGGTCGCTGACTCTTTCACTGTCGCCACATTCAACGTCAACGGAATCCGCGCGTCACGTCGTCGTGGATTCGAACAGTGGTTGCGGGCCCGGTCGGCGGATGTGGTCGCGCTGCAGGAGTTGCGTTGTTCCGCAGCCGATGTAGGAACCTTCCCGGGCTATTCGGCGGCAGTAGACGTCGGTTCCGTGGCCGGTCGCAACGGTGTGGCCGTACTGACCAAGGTTCCCGCCGCTGCCGTGCGGACGTGGGTTACCCACCCACCCAGGGCCCGCGGACTCGGTGAATTCACCGCACAGGGACGTTATATCGAGGTCGACCTGGCCGACCGCCCGGTGACGGTGGCCTCTCTGTATCTCCCCAAGGGTGGTCTGCCCGCGCATCTCCAGCGCCCGGGATCGATGCGCGAACAGCCCGACGGTGGGGTCAAGTACGAACGCAAGCAGAGGTTCCTCGCTGCGTTCGCCCGCGAAGTGCACCGGAACCGGCTCGCTGCGCGGAGTGCGGGACGCGAGTTCGTCCTCACCGGGGATCTGAACATCGCGCACACCCGGCACGATGTAACCAACTGGCGTGCCGCCCGCACGATGGACGGCTTTTTGCCCACCGACCGCGAGTGGTTCAGTGCGGTTCTCGGCAGGCGCCGGCTCGTCGACGTGGTGCGACAGGTGCACGGCGAGCGCCCGGGTCCGCTCACCTGGTGGAGTTGGGCGGGGCAATCGTTCGCCAAGGATGTGGGTTGGCGAGTGGACCACCAACTCGCGACACCTGGCCTCGCCCGCCTCGCGACGTCTGTCGTCGTCGACAAGGAACCGTCATCCGCCGAGCGCCTCTCCGATCACGCGCCCCTCGTAGTGACCTACTCGGCGATGCCCGACTGAGAAGTTCTGGTGCCCTCGGCAGGACACGCAGAACATGGGCAACTGGAAAACGCCTGGTTATCGCGGATTCCTATTCGATCTGACGCCCACGGACCGCCGGTACGGGTGACTTGGGTGTTCACGCTGGCCAGCTGGTGGTCGAAGCGGATTTCGCGCTGGCCTGACGGCGTAGCCGACCGGAGTCGGCGCCGTTGTATCGGGAGCTCAGCGCTCGGGCGGCGACGGATGGATCGTCAATAGGGCGAGGGCTCGATTCCCAACTCTTGATGGCCGGTGATCAGGGTGCCGCGAGATGGATCTGCAGCAGCTCGCGGAGTTGATCGTAGGTGCGGTTGAGCGGCGCGATGTTGCGATCTGCGATAGACATCATCACCGCGCCTTCGATTGCCGCGATTGTCGTGGTTGCGAGGCTCTCGGCCGTCCGCGCAGGCACGCCCTGCGTGATGGCCTTTTCGGCAAGGTGTTTTTCCCAGCCGCGGAATGCCTGACGGGACAGTTCTCGGGCGCCAGGCGCTTCGCTGCCGCCGTATGCCGCCGCGGCGATCGGACATCCGGACTGGTAGTCGCTGCTCACCAGCACCCATTTCCAGTACTCGACGAACGCGTGCAGCATCTCCGGCGCGGAAAGCGTCCCGGCCATCTGCTCGATCATCTGCTCGATCCAGGCCCCTGCGGTCCGGACGGACTCCTCGATCAACTCGGTCTTTCCGCCGGGAAAGTGCTTGTAGATCGACTGTCGGGCGGTGCCGCTGTGCTCGAGTAGATCGGCCACCCCGGTGCCAGCCACTCCTCGACGTCGGATCAGCTCGATCGTGCTCTCGATCAAACGCCCACGTGCGTCCGCAGCCATGAGTCTCTCCCACCTCGAAGCAGACCACCAGCCTAGCGGCGAGCCAGAAAGTAGACCAATCGGTGCTCACTCTGGAGCCGCTGCTCTGAAAAGCCCTGGATGCTGAGATGCTCTCCACTTGCCACAGACCATTCGTTCTACTAATCTGACGATAATGTTACGAGCAGTTACATGAAAACTTGCGAGGAGAGATCAATGGCGATCGAACTGAACAAAATCCGGGTCGGTGACGATCTCGTCGACGAGGCCGGGACGTACGCAGACACGTTGTCGCTGTTGTCGGAGGGTTCGGTGCACCGGCGCTTCGACCCGTATCTCGATATCGACTGGGAAGATCCGGATTTCGACGCCGATGCCGCGCCTGAGCGCTGGATCCTCACCGAGTCCGGCGAGATGCTGGGACCGCACCCCTGGTATCGGGCATTGTCGCGCGAGCGTCAGATCGCGATCGGCAAGTATCGGCAGGCCAATATCGCGAAGGTCGGCTTGCAGTTCGAGCTGTTGTTGATCAGCGGCATGGTTCAGCACACCTACCGGCTGCCCAACGGCTCGCCGGAGTTTCGGTACTGCACTCACGAAATCATCGAGGAGTGCAACCACAACCTGATGTTCCAGGAGATGGTCAACCGGATCGGTATCGATGTGCCCGGGATGACACCGTGGTTGAAAACGCTGCTCGGATACGTGGTCGGGCCTGCCGGAGCGTTGTTTCCGAACCTGTTCTTCATGGGTGTGCTGGCTGGTGAGGAACCCATCGATCACATCCAGAAGGCGATCCTGCGCTCCGGTGAGGAGGTGCATCCGATCATGCGTTCGGTGATGGCCATCCATGTGGCCGAGGAAGCGCGCCACATCTCGTTCGCGCACGAGTTCCTCAAACAGCGAGTGCCGCAAGCTAATCCGGTTCACAAGCTGGGCTTGTCGGTGGCTTTGCCGGTCATCATGTTCGCGCTCGGCCGCGCTATCGTCACCCCACCGCGGGCGTTCTTCGCCGACGCTGGTATCCCGGACTCGGTGCGCACGGAGGCTTTCTACGGCCTGCCGGACTCGAAACACGCCTTCGCGGACTTCTTCAGAGATGTCCGTGCCCTCGCCGCTGAGATGGGGTTGATCAACCCCATCTCCCGACGGGTATGGAAACTACTTGGCATCGACGGGCCCACCACCCGCTACCGATCCGAACCCCACCGGCGCCCGGCGGCCTGATCCCGGCGTTCGGCGAAAGGCCGGTGCTGTCGCGGAATTGAGCCGCCGCCGCCAGCACCTCTGTGGTTGTCGGCCCGCGCTGAGCCCCTGTGCTCGGCCGGGTCGGCAGCCACTCTACTCGAGCTCGCCCCTGCGTGCTCGATGCCGTCGTCTTGACAGACAATTCTCCGTGAAAGGCTTGACCATGAGTGACTTCGACGCGATCGTAATCGGCTCCGGGCTGGGTGGGTCATCAGCTGCCGCCCACCTTGCCGCGGTGGGCAAGCGCGTCCTCTTGTTGGAAAAATACTCGGTGCTGGGGGGAAGCTCGCATGTCTTTCGACGCCAGGGCAAGTGGGAATTCGACTGTGGAGTGCACTATCTCGGCGATTGCGGTCCAGACGGGCATATCCCGACCCTGATGCGTGGGCTCGGGCTCGACGATCGGATCTCGTGGCTTCCCTTGGATGCGGACGCGTTCGATACTTTCCGCGGGCCGGATCTCGAGCTCAAAGTGCCGGTCGGGTGGGATGCGTTCGAAGCGAACCTCGTTGCCGCGTTTCCGCACGATGCGAAAGGGCTGCGACAGCTCGTTGGTGTTCTTCGCGCGCTGAGTCGTGATTGGAACCGGGACCTGACGCCGGCGAGCATGTCGAGCCAGAATCAGTGGCTGCGCGGCGTTGGCGCTGCCGCTGCATTCGCCTACCTTCCGGTGGTCGCGCTCTTCCTCGCGTGTCGGCTCAGCCCGCGGACGATGCTCACGTTGGGAATCTACTGTGGCCTGCTGGGCTCGACGCCCGCTAAGACCACGTCGACGTGGTATGCCGTCTTGCTCAACCTGTACATCGGTGGCGGTGCGTACTTTCCGCGAGGCGGCGGTCAGGCCCTGTCTGCCGCGTTCGCGGAGGTGACTACCGCCCACGGTGGGGTGATCCGACGCAACACCGCGGTGGAGAAGATTCTTGTCGAGAACGGCGCGGTTCGAGGTGTGCTCCTGACCGGAGGCGAGATCGTGACCGCGCCGGCTGTCGTCTCTGCTGGAGATGTGATCCGCACATTTACCGATCTTGTCGATGACGAGCACATCCCTCTCCTATACCGCGCTCGTGTCAAGGCATTGCGGATGGGCCACCCTTTCATCAACGCCTACTTCGGCGTGGAGTTGGACCTTCGGTCTGCGCCGAACGGAAACATCTTCGTCATTCCGAGCTGGGACGACTGCAAGAACCTGGCGACGCTGGGGCTGACCGAACAACGGCTCTACCACGGCCGAGGATACGGAGCCAAGAACGGCCGCGAGTGGGCGACGCAATTCGCGACACGCACTCCCACATTTGTCCAGTCCTCGACTCGCCGCGATCCTGGACACGCCGCCTGTGCGCCGATCGGCCACGGCACCCTGGAGGTGCAGGCGATCGTCCCGCACAATCCCGCAATGTGGTCGGTGCAGGGTTACGACGTCGCCAGCCACGGCTACCGCAAGGACGCGACGTACAACGACATCAAGGAAATCTTGACCGAAGGTATGGCGCAACGCATCGAGGTGGCTTACCCGGGAGCGTCGTCTGCCATCAAGTTCGTGGAGCTGGGTACGCCAGCGGCCCAGGAGCGGTATGTCGGAAACTCCAGTGGTGCACCGTTCGGGCTAGCGCCCCTCGCGTCACAAACAGGTGCACTACGTCCGGGTACGAGAACGCCAATCGAGGGGCTGTATCTCGCGGGAACGAGCACGCCGTGGGGACCAGCAACGGAAGGGGCGATGCTCAGTGGTCGACACGCCGCTAGCGCTGTCGTCGGCCGCGACCTCGGTGCCGAAGTACGAAACGGGGCCGTACTCAGCAAGCGATCAGCACTTCGCCCCTGGCCAGAAAACTTCGACACCCTCCGGGCGGTCAGTAGCGCATTAGGGTAAGTGATTGTCGTTACCGCTCGGCCGTTGGGTGCCCGCTCGGCCGCATCAAGATCACGTCGCAGGTTCGCGCCCTCGGAGGGATTCCAGCTTGCGTCCTACGTGACGGTCTCGGCGTCGCTGTTCGTTGCCGTTGCGGTCGCCATCTTCCTGCCGTGGAAACCCGCGAACGAAACCGTGCTAATCGCCTGGAAAGTGGGCGACAAGCCATGGATCGGAGGCTGCCCGACCGACCCGGGGCGGCGTACCGCCTACGGCTCGCCGCGACTCGCCCGGAGATCGACAACAACGATTGGAATCGACAATGAGCACGAACATAACCAGCGGCAGCCCCCGATACGACGCGATAATCATCGGGTCCGGGCTCGGCGGCAGCAGCGCCGCAGCACATCTCGCCGCAACCGGACAACGAGTGCTGCTACTCGAACGTTATTCCGTTCTCGGTGGCACCTCACATGTGTTTCGTCGGCAAGGAAAATGGGAATTCGACTGCGGCGTCCACTTTGTCGGCGACTGCGGGCCCGATGGACAAGTTCCCACGTTGCTGCGTGGCCTGGGCCTCGACGACCGCATAGAATGGCTTCCGCTCGAGAGCGAAAGCTTCGACACCATCATCGGGCCCGACTTCGCGCTACGCACACCCTTTGGCTGGGACAGCTACCAGCGGAACCTGCTCGAGACCTTTCCCGATGAGCGCCGAGGAATCCTTCGGCTGATGTCGGTGCTGCGCTCGCTGGGCGAAAATGTGGACCGAGACCAAGTCCCCGGCACACCGCTCGAAGTAGCCCGGTACCTCGCCAAAGTCGGCCCGAAAGCAGCTGCGTTTGCCGGCCTGCCATACATGGCTCTCTTGGTTGCCTGCAACCTGCGACCACGCACGATTCTGGCGTTGTCCGTGCAAAACGGTGCACTCGCCACGACCCCACTCGGAAACGCGACCATCATGCAGGCCGGCTACTTCCAGAACTACGTCGGCGGCGGCGCCTACTACCCCAAAGGAGGCGGGCAAGTCCTCGCTGCCGGGTTCGCTGAGGTCATCCGTAGCCACGGCGGCAGCATCCGCACGAACGCGGGTGTCCAGAAGATCCTCCTCGGGGGCGGGAAGGTCACCGGGGTTCTCCTCGAGAGTGGAGAGACGATCCTCGCGCCTGTGGTCGTTTCAGCGACCGACATCATCCGCACCTACACCGACCTGGTCGGACTCGAGCACCTACCTGCGGTCCAGCGGGCACGGATCCGCGCCTGGAAGATGTCACGCCCGCTGATCAATGGATTCTTCGGCATCGAACAGGACTTGTCGAATGTGCCGAATTCCAACTACTTCTCCATCCCCACCTGGGAGGATGCGACATCACTACGGTCGTTGAACCGGATGAGTTCGCAGTTGGTCGATGGCAAAGGCTTCGCTGATGGACGGTCGTGGGCGCGGGAGTTCGCTCGGCGCCAGCCGATGTATGTCATGTCGTCCTCCCGTCGTGACCCGTCCCACGCCCCCGCCGCCCCCGCCGGACATTCCACTGTCGAAGTGCAAACCATCGCCCCGTTTTCGCCGGCGCTGTGGGGCTTCGACGGGCATGCTGTCGCCGACGGCGATTATCGCCAGGACAAGCGTTACCTGGAAGTCAAGAAGATCATCATCGATGGGATGCTCGAACGGATGGAGCAGGCATATCCCGGCTCCTCCAACAATGTGCGCTTGGCCGAGCTCGCCTCACCCGCAAGCCAGCAACGGTTCGTCGGCAACACCGGCGGGGCCCCGTTCGGCCTCGAAACCCGTACCACCCAGATCGGCCCGCTGCGCCCCGGCAGCCGCGGCCTTGTCCCCGGGCTGTTCCTCGCCGGAACCAGCACGAGGTGGGGACCAGGCACCGAAGGTGCCATGCTCAGCGGGCGCCACGCCGCCGGCGCCATTCTAGGGCGCGATCTCGCTGCCGAAGTGCGCGCTGGTGGCGTCCTGTCGGAGTCGGCGAGCCTGGCAACCTGGGGCAGCGATTTCGACGCACTCGAGAGCTGCCGCGGGCCGGAGTGCATCGGCGGGCTATAGATGGTCGTGCTGCAGGCGAGGCAGGTGTGCGTCCTGTGATGCCCGCCAATCCGGATACAGGGCATCACGCTGACGAGTGATCGGCCTGGCCCGAGACGGTGCCCCTCCGGGCAAAAGCGGGGAGCTGGTTCCGTCCAGCGCCCAGCGCGCAGATAGAGCCTAATCGATTCGCACATACGTTCGATTATCAGCTGAGGCGTAGGCGCGGAGATCCGGGGTCACCGTTGTGGCTGACCGTATCGGTCAGTTGATCGGGAATGCTTCACCGAGAACGTGGGTACATGCGGCATAGGCGGACGTTCGACCGGTGGCAAAGACCGTGCCAAGCATGGCTTGTGTGGCGTTTCGGGGGCGCGGCTCAAGATGACAGCGTTGTCATCAGGTTCGAGGCGATGGGTCGATTTTGGAGCGACGGTCCACACCTCCTCGCCCCCAAGCGTTCCCAGGCTCACTGCTGGACACATCCCAGTGCGATCGGCTTGTGCCCCAGGGATGTTCATTGCAAGGCGGCCCCGCGACGGATTCGCTGAGCCAGTCGTCGCGGCCCGCCCTCGTGACATACGGGATGTCGGGATGCGCGATGATGTCCTTTTAGAAAGCGTTGGCTACTGCGGATTACGCGCCGCTTGTTCCGACGGACGCACGGGCTCGCGCTGAGCGGCCAACACTTATCGTCGATTGAGCCTCGTAAGGAGCCTTGTGAGCAGTCTCGGCAGTTTCATCTGGTCGATCGCCGACCAGCTTCGGGGTCCCTACCGCCCCAACCAGTACGGCAACGTGATCCTCCCGCTCGTGACGGGCCCAGGTGGCATCGCGACTACAGGCTGATCGGGTTTGCCGTGTAGGTCGTGACGGTCCTGGCTGCAGACCAGCACCGCTGACATCCGAAAATCTGGCACGATCGGGCGCCCCGCCACGGCACGGACACAGTACAGCCTCGACCAGCTCCAGGTCAGTGACAAGCTCGGCTGCGCGCTGACCAAGGTGGCACGCCGCCGCTCTGGCGGTACCGACGCATGTCGAAGGGGTGACACACCGCGCGGTGTGTCACCCCTTGACTGCGTCCAAACCCAAGTATGGAATCCAACACACCTCACCCGACCGGCTGCCTTACCCGACCGCTGTCTTCGCGCCCACCCCCTCAGTTGGCGCAGTTGATCGGATGGGACAAACAACCGTTGTCGTTGGTACCGTGAAATCTGCACGTCAGCCGAATTTTTGACAATTAGATGGCAATCAGCCGCAGATCACGCGGTACTGTCCGCACCGGGACCAGCGCTGATCCTTCGGGCGAGGACATTGGTAACTCACCGGGGACCGGCTGACTCGGCCGACTGCGGAGTCTGGCCGCCTCGGATGTCGCGCGGCACCCGAGTCCGGCCAGAAGTCGCGGGGAGGCGGACTAGCTGAGGCGCTCGATGACCAGCGCCATGCCCTGGCCGCCGCCGACGCACATGGTTTCCACGCCGAACTGCTTGTCGTAGGTCTGCAGGTTGTTCAGCAGGGTAGTGGTGATGCGGGCACCGGTCATGCCGAACGGGTGGCCGAGCGCGATCGCGCCGCCGGAGACGTTGAGCTTGTCCTCGTCGATCTTGAGCTCACGCGCCGAGCCGAGCACCTGTACGGCGAAGGCCTCGTTGATCTCGAACAGGTCGATGTCGGAGATCGACTTACCCGCGATCGCCAGCGCGCGCTTGACGGCCTCGACCGGGCCCAGGCCCATGATCTCGGGCGACAGGCCGGAGACGCCGGTGGAGACGATGCGGGCCAGCGGGGTCAGGCCCAGCTCCTTGGCCTTGGTGTCGCTCATGATGACCAGTGCCGCGGCGCCGTCGTTGAGCGCGCAGCAGTTACCCGCGGTGACGGTGCCGTCGGGGCGGAACACCGGCTTGAGCTGGCTGACCGCCTCGTAGGTGACGCCGGCGCGTGGGCCGTCGTCCTTGCTCACCACGGTGCCGTCGGGCAGCGTGACCGGGGAGATCTCGCGCTCGAAGAAGCCGCTCTTGATGGCCTCTTCTGCCCGGTTCTGCGAGCGCACGCCCCAGCGGTCCTGGTCCTCGCGCGAGATGCCGGTCAGCGACGCGACGTTCTCGGCGGTCTGGCCCATCGCGATGTAGGCGTCGGGGAGCAGGCCGTCCTGGCGCGGGTCGTGCCACGCGCCGGCGCCGCCCTCGGCGGTCTTGGCGGTGCGGGCCTCGGCCTCGGCGAACACGGGGTTCTTGGTGTCGGGCGAGCTGTCGGCCGAACCACGGGCGTAGCGCGAGACGGTCTCCACACCGGCGGAGATGAACACGTCACCCTCGCCTGCCTTGATCGCGTGGAAGGCCATCCGCGTGGTCTGCACCGACGACGCACAGTAGCGCTGCACGGTCGTGCCGGGGACGACGTCGAGGCCGAGCTGGATGGCGAGGATACGGCCCATGCCGAAGCCGCCCTCACCGGCGGGGGAGCCGGTGCCGAGGATGATGTCGTCGATCTGCGTCGGGTCGAGCGAAGGCACCTTGGCCAGCGCGGCCTGGACCATCTGCACGGTCAGGTCGTCCGGGCGCATTCCCGCCAGTGACCCCTTGACGGCACGGCCGATGGGGGAACGGGCGGTGCTGACGATGACGGCCTCGGGCATGAGGACTCCTTTTCGCGTTGTTCGACGTGAACGGCTGTTTACATGCCGGTCGTTCTCGAATCTACGTCTCCAGCTGCGCGACGGGAAGGGCAGGGCGGTCGCGCACCTGCGCGATCAGCACGGGAAGCAGCTGCGCAGCGGCCAATTCATAGCCCGCCGCGGACGGGTGGAATCCATCGGTGGCGAACAGTGTTTCGGGGGCGGCACGGAACTCCGAGGCGACCAGCGGCGAACCCATCGGCACCGCGATGCCGCCCGCGATCGTGGTCGCGACCGTCTGCGCCTTGGCCAGGCGCACACTCCAGTTCGCGACGATCGTGCGCAGGGGCTGCTGGATAGCGGTGACGGTGCCCAGATTCGGGCAGGTGCCGACCACCACCAGCGCGTGGGCCTCACGCAGTCGCGACACCGCCGACGCGAGCCTGCGCGCCGAGGCGCGAATGGAGTGCTTCTTGGTGATGTCGTTGGCGCCGACCAGGATCACCGCGGCATCCGGTGGTGGCCCCGCGACGAACATCGCGTCGACCTGCCCGGCCAGGCCCTTCGACGTGGCGCCCGAGATCGCCTTGGTGCTCAACCGGATTCGCAGGCCGGTAGCCTCGGCCAGCCCGCGGGCCAACCGCACCCCCGGCACATCGGCGGCACCGAGACAGCCGAGCCCGGCCGCGGTGGAGTCGCCGAAGATCATCAGGTGCAGGTCGACGGGTGTCGATTTGCGCCACGGCTCGGGAAGAATCGCCCCCGGCGCGTACACACCGTCGGCCTCGGGCGGCTTCGAGGTGTCGCGGCCGATCACCGCGCGCGCCGCCCCAGCCTGCGTCATCAGCAGTCGATAGGTGGCCCAGGAGACCGTTCCGGCGCTCGACCCGGCGAGCACCGTCGTCGCTCCGGTCACGGCCGCGGTCCGCCAGCTGATTCGAGGTGCGCTCACATTCGAGCATTCTACGACGCTGGTCCGCCCGGTCGAGAGGACAAGCGCTCGGCTAGTCTCGTGACGGAATGATCGATTTCGTAGGTACATGGGCAACTCGCCGGGTACGCCCGGGACCGCCCATGGGAGACGTAGGCCCGATTACCAAGTCCGGCGTACCTACGACCGGCACAATACTCGGAGAGGCGGGCCAGTATGCGCATCGCGGATCATGTGGTTGACCTCATCGGCAACACCCCCCTTGTACGGCTGAACTCGGTGGTCGGCCCCAATGCGGGCCTGGTGGCCGCGAAGGTCGAATACCTGAACCCGGGCGGCAGCTCCAAGGACCGGATCGCGGTCAAGATGATCGACGCCGCCGAGCAGGACGGACTGCTGAAGCCGGGTGGCACGATCGTCGAGCCGACCTCGGGCAATACCGGTGTCGGCCTGGCGCTGGTCGCCCAGCAGCGCGGGTACAAGTGCGTGTTCGTCTGCCCGGACAAGGTCAGCGAGGACAAGCGCAACGTGTTGCGTGCCTACGGCGCCGAGGTCGTGGTCTGCCCGACCGCCGTGCCGCCGGAGCACCCCGACAGCTACTACAACGTCTCCGATCGCCTGGTCCGCGAGATCGAGGGCGCCTGGAAGCCCAACCAGTACTCCAACCCGGGCGGCCCCGACAGCCACTACGAGACCACCGGCCCCGAGATCTGGGCCGACACCGAGGGCAAGGTCACCCACTTCGTGGCGGGCGTCGGCACCGGCGGGACCATCTCCGGCACCGGGCGCTACCTCAAAGAGGTCTCCGGCGGCACGGTCGAGATCATCGGCGCCGATCCGGAGGGTTCGGTGTACTCCGGCGGCACCGGTCGCCCGTACCTGGTCGAAGGTGTCGGCGAGGACTTCTGGCCCTCGGCCTACGACGCGTCGATCCCCGACGAGATCATCGCGGTCTCCGACGCGGATTCCTTCGAGATGACCCGGCGCCTCGCCCGCGAGGAAGGACTGCTGGTCGGCGGTTCCTGCGGTATGGCCGTGGTCGCCGCGATCGAGGTCGCCCGCCGCGATCCCGACGCCGTCGTGGTGGTGCTGCTGCCCGACGGTGGTCGCGGTTACCTGTCGAAGATCTTCAACGACAAGTGGATGAGCTCCTACGGTTTCCTCCAGACGCCCCTGGAATCGGGCCCCGAACCGCTGGTCGGCGACGTGCTGCGCGGCAAGTCAGGCGCCCTGCCCGACCTGGTGCACACCCACCCGTCGGAGACCCTGCGCGACGCCATCGAGATCCTGCGCGAATACGGCGTCTCCCAGATGCCCGTCGTCGGCGCCGAGCCGCCGGTCATGGCCGGCGAGGTCGCGGGCAGCGTCACCGAGCGCGACCTGCTCTCGGCCGTCTTCGAAGGCCGCGCCAACCTCACCGACTCCGTCGCCCAGCACATGAGCCCGTCGTTCCCGCTGATCGGCGCCGGAGAGCCCCTCTCCACCGCCACCAAGGCCCTGTCGGATTCCGATGCCCTGATGGTCGTCGAAGACGGTAAGCCTGTCGGCGTGATCACCCGCCACGACCTACTCGGTTTCCTGAGCACCGGCGCCATCTGAGGCCAGATGGGTGACGGGCGCGGTACGGATCTCGGCGCCGAGTCCCTTCTGCGCCGCGGCGGTCCGGATCGCGTCCACCACCAGTAGCAGCGCGGCTCGGCCCGCCGAGTTGGTGCGGTAGGCCAGCGATACCGTCCGGGTGAGGCCGTCACCGAGCGCGACGATGTCCACCCCGGGCGGGCGCAACGCCAAACCCAGATCCGATACGAGTGTGACGCCGAGTCCGGCCGCGACCATCGCCATCGCGGTCACCTGCTCCTCCAACTCGTGGTCGATGCGCGGCCGGAGCCCGGCGGACTGGAATGCCAGCCGCGCCGCGTGCCCGAAATGCGATCGGGCGGGCGCGATGATCCACGGATGCTCGGACAACTCGGCGAGGGTCACGCTCGCCGCGGGCACCGCACCGGCGGGGACGGCGGCGTGGATCCGTTCGACCGCGATGACCTCGCGCTCCAGGCCACGGTCCCAGGTCGTCGGATAGTTCGAGTAGTCGAGCACGAACGACAGGTCGAGCGTGCCGTCACGGACCGCGGCGGCCATCGATTCCGGCGCGAGTTCGGTGGTGCGCACCGAGATTCCCGGGTGTGAGTCGGCGAGGGCGGCGAGCGCGTCGGGGAGCAGGCCGGAGGCCACCGATGCCCACACCCCGGCGGTGATCTTCGCGGTCACCGATCCGCCCGCTTCCTCGAGCGCCTGGGTCGCGCGCTCGACCGCGGCCAGGATCTGCTCGGCGTGCTCGGCGAGCACGATCCCCAGATCGGTGAGCTGCACCCGGCGCCCGCGTCGCTCGAACAGTCGGGTGCCGACGTCGCGTTCGAGTTGTGCGAGCTGTTGAGAAACCGCCGACGCGGTGTAGTGCAGCGCGGCCGCGGCGGCCGTGATCGTGCCGCGCCGGTGCAATTCGCGCAACATCCGCAGGCGGGCCAATGACAGGTCCATGTCTTCGAGCCTAAGCAATGTGCAGAAACCATGAAGGGTGCCGTGAACGAACCGTAAATAGACGCACGGCCAGGGGTGACGCACGCTGGTGCTTACCGGGACGACGGGGTCCACCACGGGCAATCACAACCATGAATGAGGAGGTGGGCACCATGACGATGCTGAACCCTGGTGGGAGCACGCCGCAGGTGACTCCACAGACCGTTCCGGCCGTCCCCACGGCCCCGGCTGTCGGTCCCGCGACCCGTCGTTGCGAACCGTATATGCGTCTGCAGTGGACGGATTCGCTCACCGACGCGGTCGGCTATCTCGTCGTCCACTCCGTGCGCGGCGGTCTCGCCACCGGCGGCACCCGGATGCGAGCCGGTTGCACCATGCGTGAGGTCGAGGATCTGGCGCGCGGCATGGCCAACAAGACCGCCACGTTCGACCTTCCGATCGGCGGCGCCAAGGGCGGGATCGACTTCGATCCGAAGGATCCGCGTGCGGTGGAGGTGCTCGAGCGGTTCTGCGAGGCGATGCGCCCGTGGCTCGACGCGCACTGGGTGACCGCCGAGGACCTGGGGGTCCCGCAGCACCTGATCGACGAGGTCTTCGAAAAGCTCGACCTCGGCCAGAGTTACCACGCCGCGATCCGGCGCTCCGTCGACCCGGCGGCGACGCTGGTGCGGGTGCGCAACGGACTCGACGCCGCGGTCGACGGCGGCTTCCTGCTCGGTGATGTGATCGGTGGTTTCGGTGTCGCGCACGCCTGCCTCGCCGCGGCGGTGCAGTGGGGGCAGTCGCCCGCCGACACGACGGTCGCGATCCAGGGCGTGGGCACGATGGGCGGGGCAGCGGCCTACTACCTGCACGAGGCCGGGATGAAGGTCACCACCGTGGCCGACGCCGCGGGCACGCTGTATCGCGCCGAGGGGCTCGACATTCCGGCGCTGCTGGATCTGCGCGACGGCTACGGCGAGATCGACCGGTCCCGTCTGCCCGAGGGCATCGAGCAGATGCCGCGCAGCGCCGTCATCTCCGCCGACGTCGATATCCTTGTGCCGGCGGCGATCTCGTATGCGATCACGCCGGACAACTCGTTCGACATCCGGGCCCACGTCATCGTCGAAGCCGCGAACGCCGCCACCACCCCCGAAGCCGAAGCGATGCTCGCCGCCCGAGGCGTTCCGGTGCTGCCCGACTTCGTCGCCAACGCGGGTGCGGTGGCCTGGGCGTGGTGGTTGTTGCTCGGCGAAGTCGACGACACCCCGGACACCTCCTTCGACCGGCTCCGCACGACCATGCACGACAAGGTCGCACAGCTGCTGACCGCATGGACCGACGATGGCATCACCCCTCGCGAGATCGGCCACCGCTGGGCCGACGACCCGTCCCCGCTCACCGGGCCGGTCGTCATTCCCTGATCCCGCAAGCGCACTGCTGCGATCAGTTCTGTCGGAGTCGGACCCGGCACAGTGCCGGTCGGTTGCCCGAGGTCGGTGCTGCCGCGGGGAAGGCAGCACCGACTCCCGGTCAGTGGGTGAGCATCGAGTGCAACTCCACCCACTGGTCCGGGTGCACATAGGCGACGACAGCGGTGTGATCGATGCCGGCCGCGGTCAGCGCGTCGTCGACGCCCTGATAGCGGGTGCGCAGGGACGCGCGTACCGTGCCGCCGATGCCGGAGAAACCGGTTCGCACCAGATCGGTGTAGGAATCACGGTGCGCGACAAGAGGTTCCGGTCTACGGGTGATCCGCAGGATCGCCGAGTCGACCGAGGGAATCGGACGGAAGCTGGTGCGGGGTACCTGTCCGCGCAGTTCCCAGGCGAACCATGGCCAGGCTGACACGGTCAGCAGGCTCCAGCGGCCGTAGTCGCCGGTGCGTTTGCGGGCGTATTCACGTTGGGTGAGCAGTGTCGCCGACGTCAGCGCGGGTGCGGTCAGGCACCAGTCGACGATGTCGGCGGTCACCGAGAACGGGATGTTCCCCACCACGGCGAACGGCTCCCTGGGTGCTCGGGCCTTGGTGAAATCGGCACGGACGACACGGATTCCGTCCTCGGAACGCGTGCGCGCCGAGAGTTTGGCCGCGAGCAGCGGATCGATCTCGTACGCGGTGACCTGTGCGCCCCGGCGAGCCAGGGCCTGCGTGAGAATGCCCTCGCCCGCACCGGGTTCGAGGACGGTTCCCGCCGGATCGGCCACCGCCACCATCGAGTCGACGGCGGCACGATCCACCAGAAAGTTCTGGGACAGTGTTCTTCTCGCTCGGTCACGGGCGGTTCGACCGCCACTGCTACCGGTGACCTTGCGCTGGGTGTGTGAGTAGTTTCGGTGTACGTAGTCCTGCGCCACGGCAGTTGCCCCTTCGGGTCTTCGAGTCGACTGTGTCTCGAAGGGCCCTGGGCGCGCCGGTGGACGCCGATGAAGTTATCCGCGTCCGCTAGCGGGCCAGAGCCCGGTTGTGGCGGAGGCGAATGAAGAATTGGCACGACATGCGATCAACTCTAGGAATCGGCGCAACGGCGGGCAAGCGAATTTCGACCGGCAGGGCGTGGATCCGATCGGCACCGCGCCGCAGCGGTGCCGATCGGATCGAGTGCTCTAGACGGACTCGATACGCGAGTGGTTACCGGACACCGCCCGTACCGCCGACGAGGCCGCGGAAATCGCACTGTTGATGGAGATCTCACCGCGCATGCCGGGCGCGGCGACCATGTCGCCGACCAGGTAGACGCCGTCGCCGCGATCGATGGCATGCCGGTCGCGCCAGGTGGTGCCGGGCAGATCGAGTGCTCCGGTGCGACCCTTCGCGGTGGCGGTGCGCCGGAACGTGGTGCGCGAGCGCCAGTCCGGGATGGTGGAGTCGGCGAAGTGTTCCAGTCGCTGGTGGGCCGCGTCGCGGGATTCGTTGTCGCGCACCGGCATCTGGAGTTGGTACAGGGATTCGCCCGCGGGGGCGATGGTGTCGTCCTGCATGGTGTAGCTCTCGTGGAAGCCGCCCTCGTCGAGATCGAAGACCAGACTGCGGTCGCGCCGGTCCTTCGTGACGCCGAGGTCGAGGAGGGCGGCGAAGCCACTGATTCCGTGCAGGGTGTCGTCGCCAAGCAGGCGGCGGGCCGAGTCGAGGTCGGTGGCGACGACAACCGGCCCGCCGGTGGGCAATTCGGTGATCCGCGAGCCGGTCTCGACGCGAACCCCGAGTTCGGTCGCACGGGCGGCCATCCGGTCCATCGTCTGCTGCCAGCCGCCGCGCACCCAGCGCACCGCGGGGACGACGGGGCCGAGTACGCGCTGGAACAGATCCCAGACGAACGCGGCGGAGAGCCTGCCGGTGTTCGCGTCGTAGGTGACCACGCTGATCGCATGGGCGATCTGGGTGGCGGTGCGCTCGTCCCAGCGTTCGGTGGCCCAACTGTGGAAGTCGACGTCGACCGGGGCAGGCAACCACTTGCGTGACTGTGCGCGCAGCATCCCGATCGGCGGCACGCGCCGAATCTCGCCGCCGGTGCGGAAGCCGAGCTTCGTGGCGTCGGCGAGGCCCGGCCGGCCCAGGCCGGCGACGAAGCCTCGCTTCTTCAACCAGGTGTAGTGCGGGCCGTCGGCGTAGAACACGTGGGCGCCGTCATGTGCGATGTGCGGCGGCGGTGTCGCACGGCCCCGTCCGCCGAGCGTCTGGTGTGCCTCGAACAGCCGCACCGGTACGCCGGTTTCGGCGGCGGCGATCGCGGCGGTGAGCCCTGCCAGTCCGCCCCCGACCACGGTGATGGGTGTGTTCATCCTCGGTCCTCTCCCTTGGGATCCGCCCAGTCGAGCCGGGCGGCGATCATCTCCGCGGTGGCCCGCAGGTAGCGATCGGTGTCGACGTCGGCCGGGTGGTCGCCGTCGAAGATGTCGCGCATCATCCAGAAGTGGGCGAGCGCGCCGACCAGCACCGCGGCGGTGGCATCCCAGTCCTGCTCACCTGCTCGGTCATCGGCGAGCTCGACCAGGCCTCGAGTGACCATCGACATCACCACCGCGTATTCCTGGTGCCGAAACACTTCCAATAGTGGACTGGGAATCGAGTTGTCGCGCAACAGGATTCGTGTCACATCGCGGTCGTGGTCCAATCGCGTCAGGCCGATTCGGCACAGCGCGACGAGTCGGTCGACGGTGCCTGCGGTCGGCGCGATCGCCTCGATCACCGTCACCACGGAGAAGGTGGGTGCCAGGAACTGTTCCCAGTCGCCGCGATCCGCCAGCCGGGCGTCCACCGCCCGCACCAGCAACTCTTCCTTGGACTTGAAGTGGCGGTAGAGCGCACCGGATCCGCCGGACAGTCCGGCGGCCCGCTCGATCTGCGCGATCGAGGTCTTGGCGAAGCCCTGTTCCCCGAACAGGCGCAACGCCTCGGTCAGAATGCGCTCCCGCGACGTGGCCGACACCTCACCCTCGCTGTAAGTAACCACTTACTTACTGTGGCTCGAGCGGGTGGTGAGCGCAATACTGCCGCGGTGACGAACCGGTCACCATGCCGCTGACCGGCCGGAAGCAAATTTGTCGCTAATTCCCGGATTCGATGAGTATCGCCTGGGTAAATACCCGTACAGGTGCTTCGGCAATTCAGCCGCACTGATCGGAAAGACCGAAAGGACAGGCCGTGGATACTTCCGTCATTGCGATAGATTTCCAGCAGGGCTTGACCGATGCGTGGAGTTCGGTCGCGCAGTTCGTCCCCAAAGCGGTGGCGTTCATCGTCATCCTTCTCGTCGGCTGGATCATCGCGAAGGTGGTCGCCAAGATCGTGAACGCGGTGCTGGAGCGCGTCGGTTTCGACAAGCTCGTCGAACGCGGCGAACTGCGGAAAATGCTGTCCCGCAGTAAATACGACGCTTCCGACATTATCGCCAAGATCGCCTACTACGCGATTTTGCTGATCGCGCTGCAGATCGGTTTCGCGGTGTTCGGGCCGAACCCGGTCAGCGCGCTGCTCACCAGCATCGTGGCCTGGCTGCCCAAGGCCGTGGTCGCGATCGTGATCGTGGTGATCGCGGCGGCCATCGCCCACGCGGTGAGCGACCTGGTCTCCAATGTGCTCGGCGGGCTGTCCTACGGGACCATGCTCGGCCGGATCGCCGCGGTGTTCATCTGGGGCATCGGCATCATCGCCGCGCTGAACCAGATCGGCGTCGCTACCTCGGTGACCACCCCGATCCTGATCGCCGTGCTCGCCACCATCGGCGGCATCCTGGTGGTCGGTGTGGGAGGCGGCCTGGTCCGGCCCATGGAGCAGCGCTGGAACAACTGGCTCGGCAACCTGGAATCGGAGATGCCGGCGATGAAGGGGCATGCCCAGGCCTACCAGCGTGGCCGCGAGGATGCCGCGCGACAGGGCGAGCAGGTGGCTCCGACGAGCGCGGCCGGGCAGGGGCAGCAGGCGTGGGCCACGCCGGGAGCGAGCTACCCGGAAGGCCGGCCGGGCTGGGGTGGCGAAACCGCTCGATAATCAACCGGCGCCGGCGCCGCGTCACCTTCGGGTGGCGGGGCGCCGTTGTCGTTGTGTGGGTGTGTCAGTCCGCGGCGTACGCGCACACCGCGGCCAGCCGTAGCTGTAACCAGTCGGCCTCGTGCCAGTTGCCGGGCGCGCCGGCGCAGAATCCGTCGGCTCGCTCCGCGAAATGGTCGACGAGCCCGCGCGCATAACCGGCGAGCAGAATGGTGAGGGGTACCCGCGCCGAGTCGTCGACGCCGACGGCGAGAATGTCGCGCACCGCGGCGGCGTGCTGGTCCAGCAGGGCGGACAGCGCGGGCACCGCCGCGGCGACGGCCGCCGCGGGGGCGCCGAACTCGACGTTCAACTGATGCAATTGTCGTTGCGCCGAAAGTTCGAGCAACGCGGGGCCGGGCGCAAACATTACAATATGGTAGCAATCTGTCGATCGTTGTTGAAATCGGATCGGTTTCAAGATCAGCGACACTGCTTGCCCCGATCGGGACCGCGAGGCGCATCCGACGAGATTCGATCGATACGGCGAAGTTGCGCCGAACCGGGCTTCCGATCGCCTCCGAATGGGTATAACCATTGACGAGAAAACTTTCGGCAAACCAGCTCGGCGAGCGAAAGGACCCGCAGTGCAGGTCACCGACCCGGCCGTTCACCTGTTCGGTCTGAGTGCGGTAATCGCCGCCGGCGCAAGATATTCGGCTCGGACGAGGATCGTCGGTGCCTGGTGCCGCTCGCCGTACGCACCGTTGCTCGGTCGCCTGGCCGCCGCGATCATCTGGGGTTGCGGCACCGTGGCAGGCCTGACCGTGCTCGGCATTCCCACAGCCGTCACCGTACCCATCGCGTTGACCGTGCTCACGGTGGTGGTCGCGATGCTGGCCGCGGCCTTCGCGAGCGGCATGATCAGGCCCGCGCCGAAGCCGAGCCTGTCTACGGGCGACTGACCTACCGGAACGCGTTGGCGTCGGTGAGCGCCTTGCCGATGACCAGCTGGTGCACCTCGGCGGTGCCCTCGTAGGTCAACACCGACTCCAGGTTGTTGGCGTGGCGCAACACCGGATAATCGAGGGTGATCCCGTTGGCGCCCAGAATGGTCCGGCATTCGCGGGCGATCTTGATGGCCTCGCGGGTGCTGTTCAGCTTGCCCGCGCTGATCTGTTCGCCGGTGATCTCGTGCCGGTCCTTCAACCGCCCCAGGTGCAGTGCGAGCAACTGGCCCTTGCCGAGTTCGAGCGCCATATCGGCCAGCTTGGCCTGGGTGAGCTGGTAACCCGCGAGCGGCTTGTCGAACACCTCACGGGTACGGGCGTAGTCGATCGCCGCGCTGAGGCAGTCGCGCGCGGCGCCGAGCGCACCGAAGATGATGCCGAAGCGCGCCTCGCTCAAACAGGCCAGCGGTGAACCGAGCCCGCGCGATTCGGGCAGCACGGCATCGGCGGGCAGGCGGACGTCGTCGAAGTCCAGTGCGGCGGTGATCGATGCCCGCAGCGACAGCTTGCGATGGATCTCGCGGGTCGTGAAACCCGGTGTGCCCGAGGGCACCAGGAAGCCACGCACCCGTGGCTTGTCCGCGCCGGGCTCCTCCGCGTAGGCCCAGACGACGGCGATGTCGGCCACCGATCCGTTGGTGATCCACATCTTGGACCCGTTCAGGATCCAGTCGTCACCGTCGCGGCGCGCGCGGGTGCGCATCCCGCCGGGGTTGGACCCGAAGTCGGGTTCGGTGAGCCCGAAGCACCCGATCACCTCACCGGCCGCCATCGCGGGTAGGTACTGCTGCTTCTGCTGCTCGGACCCGAAGAAATGAACGGCCGCCATGGCCAGGGAGCCCTGCACCGACACCATGCTGCGCACCCCGGAGTCGATGGCTTCCAATTCCTGGCAGGCCAGGCCGTACGCGGTCGCCGATGCGCCCGCGCAGCCGTAACCCTCGAGGTGCATGCCGAGCAATCCGAGCTTGCCCAGCTCCGGTGCGATCTCGCGGACCGGGAACGTGCCTTCCTCGAACCAGTCCGCGAGGTGCGGTCGCAGCCTGCGTTCCCCGAATCGCGCCACCGTGTCGCGGATTTCGCGCTCCTCCTGCGACAGCAACGGATCGATGGCGAACAACTCTTCGACGGTGACCATGGCGTGAGCTTAACCGCAGTACCAGACCCGAAACCGACAGTTCGACCATGTCGAGAACCCCTGCGAACGCAACCCGAACCGGCCAACTAGTCTGGGGCAATGAGTGAGCTGGGATTCTCCACCAGGGCCGTGCACGCCGGATACGAACCCGATCCTCAGACCGGTGCGGTCAACGTGCCCATCTACGCGAGCTCGACCTTCGCCCAGGACGGTGTCGGCGGGATGCGCGGGGGTTACGAGTACGCGCGCACCGGCAACCCCACGCGCACCGCACTCGAAGCCAATCTCGCGGCGCTCGAATCGGGCAGCTACGGGCGCGCCTTCGCCTCGGGCATGGCCGCCACCGATTGCGCGCTGCGCGCCATGCTGCGCCCCGGCGACCACATCGTCATCCCCGACGATGCCTACGGCGGCACCTTCCGGCTCATCGACAAGGTTTTCAGCCAGTGGGGCATCGAGCACTCGCCCGCCCACATCGCCGACCTCGACGCGGTGCGCGCGGCCATCCGGCCCAACACCAAGCTGGTGTGGATCGAGACACCGACCAACCCGCTGCTGAGCATCGGTGACATCCCCGCGCTCGCCGACATCGCCCACGAGGCCGATGCGAAGCTGGTCGTGGACAACACCTTCGCCACCCCGTACCTGCAGCAGCCTCTGCTGCTCGGCGCCGACGTGGTCCTGCACTCGACCACCAAGTACATCGGCGGTCACTCCGATGTCGTCGGCGGTGCGCTGATCACCGACAGCGCCGACCTCGACAAGGACTTCGCCTTCCTGCAGAACGGCGCGGGCGCGGTCCCCGGTCCGTTCGACGCCTTCCTCACGATGCGTGGCATCAAGACCTTGGCCGTGCGGATGGAGAAGCACTGTGACAACGCCGAGGTGATCGCGGCGTTCCTGACCAACCATCCGGCCATCTCGCAGGTCATCTACCCCGGTTTGCCCACGCACCCCGGCTACGAGATCGCGCAGAAGCAGATGCGTCGCAGCGGTGGCATGATCTCGGTGCGCTTGGCCGGCGGCCGGGAAGCGGCGCTGAAGTTCTGCTCGCGGACCGAGATCTTCACGCTGGCCGAATCGCTGGGCGGGGTGGAATCGCTGATCGAACACCCCGGCGCGATGACCCACGCGAGCACCGAGGGTTCGGCCCTGGAAGTGCCCGCCGACCTGGTCCGGCTCTCGGTCGGCATCGAGGACATCAGTGATCTCCTGGCAGACGTCGAGCAGGCGTTGAGCTGAGCGGGCCCGAGCTGAGCGGGAACACCCACAGATGACGAAGCGGCCGCATCCGGATTCCGGATGCGGCCGCTTGCGTTCGGGTTCTCGAACTACGGGTTCAGCTGTGGTACGGCTCCGCGCTGACCAGCGT
Source organism: Nocardia sp. NPDC058633 (assembly GCF_042717045.1). NCBI lineage: Bacteria > Bacillati > Actinomycetota > Actinomycetes > Mycobacteriales > Nocardiaceae > Nocardia > Nocardia sp. NPDC058633. Next base: position 54,728 of record NZ_JBHXRA010000013.1, on the reverse strand, counting down.
CACCTTCATGGTGTTGCCGTTGGGGAGTGTGTACTCGCGGGTCTCGCCCACCTTGGCGTCGATCAGCGCGCCGCCCAGCGGCGAGTTCGGCGAGTAGGCCTCGAGGCCGGTGGCGCCGAGTCCTTCCTCGCGGGTCGCGATCAGGAAGGTCTCGGTATCGCCGTCGTCGCCGTCGTAGTAGACCGTGACGACCGAACCCGGCAGGGCCACACCGGATTTGGTGGGGGCGACGCCGACCTTGGCGTTGTTCAGCAGTTCCTGCAGCTGGCGGATCCGCGCCTCCTGCTGACCCTGCTCTTCACGCGCGGCGTGGTAGCCACCGTTCTCCTTGAGGTCGCCCTCTTCGCGGCGCTCGTTGATCTCGGCGGCAATGACCGGACGATTGGCGATGAGCGAGTCCAACTCGCCCTTGAGCCTGTCGTGCGACTCCTGGGTAAGCCAGGTCACATTCTCGGTCATCTCGATCACTCCCTAGTAGTTGTTCCCGGCGCACCGGGATTCCCTGAAACCGGCGCGACTCCTCCCGAAGGAGGACATGCACCAGCCCGACGGCTGGAGCGATCCTGGGGTGAACCCGATACCCACAAACACCGCTGGCCGCCAATGCAGCAAACACGGCTCCGAACCCCGGAACCGTGTATCAGACCATTTTAGCATGTCTCACAAAAATGCAGGTCAGGCTAGTCAGGCGGGCAATTCGATGCTTGCCCACCCGGCGCTGGTGCGCTTGCCTACCCGGCGCTGGTGCGCTTGCCCACCCGGCGCCGGTGCGCTTGCCTACCCGGCGCTGGGGCGCAGGTACCCAGGAATCTGGTCGCTGCAACCATAAATGTCGCCCGCCGAAGCGCGTGCCGATGACTTGACCGTAGTGCTCACCAGCACGCTGGTCGAATCCGAGCCGGGGACGAGTACTTCGCGCCGTCCCACCTCGACGAGGTCTCGATCCATTGCCCGCACGAAGCAGACCACGGCCTGCTGCGGGTCGTCGCGGGTCACCTTGATCCGCATTTCCAGGGTGGCGTCGTCGACGACCACGTAGCCCAGCTGTTCGGTCTCGACCGCATTCGGGCCGTACTGCTGGAAGCCGAGATAGGCCACCGCCAAGCCCGCGACAACGACGCCGACACCGAGCACAACCATCAGCCAAAGGCGACGCGCAGGTCGTTTCGTGCCGTATCGATCGGCGTGTCGCGCTGCTGCGGCGGCCGAGGTCGCGGCGGAGTCCGGTGCGGGCTCGGTCATCGGTTTCGCGCTCCCGGGGGTGGTCGGAACAAACAGGGGGTCGGATGGAACTATAGGTAACGACATCTGACACCCGCGAGCGAGAGCGACGGTGAACGAGAAGTGAGTGGCCTTCGCCTCATGGCAGTGCACGCCCACCCCGACGACGAATCGAGCAAGGGCGCCGCGACGACCGCCAGGTATGCCGCCGAGGGCGTCGAGGTGCTCGTCGTGACATTGACCGGCGGCGAGCGCGGCAGCATCCTGAACCCGGCCATGGACACCCCCGGGGTGCTGGACCGGATCAACGAGGTCCGGCGCGAGGAGATGGCCGCGGCCGCCCACGCGCTCGGTGTGCGTCAGCACTGGCTGGGCTTCGTCGACTCGGGCCTGCCCGAGGGCGACCCGCTGCCGCCGCTGCCCGAGGGCTGCTTCGCGCTGGTGCCCCTGGAGGAGTCCACCGAGGCGCTGGTGCGCGTGATCCGCGAGTTCAAGCCGCAGGTGATCACCACCTACGACGAGAACGGTGGCTACCCGCACCCGGACCACATCCGCTGCCACGAGGTGTCGATGGCCGCCTACGAGACGGCGGGCGATCCGACGAAGTTCCCCGACGCGGGCGAGCCGTGGACGCCGCTCAAGCTGTACTACGACCACGGTTTCAGCATGAAACGCCTGGAGACCTTCGCCGCGGAGTACGAGCGCGTCGGCGAACCGTTTCCGCTCCAGGAATGGCTGGACCGAATGCGGCAGCACATGCAGGCGCGCGGCGACATCATGGGCCGGGTCACCACCCAGATCGAATGCTCGAAATACTTCCCCCAGCGCGATGACGCCCTGCGCGCTCACGCCACCCAGATCGATCCCAACGGCGCGTTCTTCGCGATTCCGTTGGAGATGCAGCAGCGGCTCTGGCCGACTGAGGAGTTCGAATTGGCCAAGACGAGAGTGTCCACCGCTATCCCGGAGACCGACCTGTTCGCCGGCATCGAGGACACCGACCGGTGATGTTGGTCTACCTCGCACAGCAACCCACCGGACCCGAGTTCGGCAAGGCGTCCCCGCTCGGCCTGCTGGTCATCTTGATCCTGCTGGCAGGCACGGTGCTGCTGGTCCGCTCGATGAACAAGCATCTCAAGGGCCTGCCCGAAACGTTCGAGCCCGAGCATCCGGAACCGGATCAGAAGGCCGACGACGGCACCGAGCCCGGCGTGATCACCGTCGACGAAGAAGCCGCCGACCCGCCGAAGCCGAGCGGTTAGCCTGCTTGGGCGAGATCGGTGACGAGCTCGCCCACAAGATCACGCGCGGTCGTGGCGTGCTCGGCCAGCGATCGCGGCGCGCCGTTCGCGCTCAGTTCGATCAAGGTGTTCATGAGACCGAACACCACGACGAGCCGGCGCAGAGCCGCGCGGCGTTCGGACACGGTCATCTGGGCGGGCATGGTCTTCGGGGTGCTCTTCACAGGTATGGGATCGTCGGGCCGCGTCGGTTCGTTTCTGCCGACATCGAATCGACGCAGTAGCGGACTACCAGTCGATGAGGTCGAGCTCGTGCAGGCGCCGGAACACCATCATCGAGCCGGGCGCGACGTGTTCCATCGCGGCGTATTCACTGACGGTGAAGTACCGGAATTCGGCGATTTCGCCGGTGGCGTGTGGTTCTCCGGTGAGTTCGGCGCGGAAACAGGTCATGTGTAGGCCGGTGTTCCTCCGGTGCCCGAACGCCTCCGCTTCGAAGACGCCGAACTCGGCGACGGCGTCGAGGCCGACGCCGAGTTCTTCCTCGATCTCGCGATGGAGCGCCTGTAAAGGGGTCTCGCCGGGGTCGATCTTGCCGCCCGCCATGTAGAAGACATCCTTGCCTTCGGGACGTGTCTGGATCAGCCTGCGGTCGCGGACATGGGCGAGGGCGGCGGTGCGGATCATGGGAATCACTCTATTGAGCGAACGGCTCCGGCTCACCTCGAACCGAACGTGGGCAATGTCGCTAACCAGTGATGCCGGTCTTCCCGTTTTCGATGTAGCCCCGGAACACTCGCACGAAGCTGGGGTCGCTGCTCACCGTCGCCGTCAGGTCGTACCAGCGTTTGCCGTACCAGGCGGCGTGGAAGATGTCGCGGGTCTGGGCGCCCGGTTCCACCTTGTACGTCCACGGGCCATCCGTGCGGTAGCGGTTGGGCTTGACGGTGAAGGTGACGGCGCTGGTTCCCTTGTTGGTGAGGGTCAGCCAGATGACACCGTCCTCGTCCGTAGCCACCTGCGAGGTGACGTCGACAGTGGCGGCGGGCCCGGTGAGCGTGCCGGCGGCTCGGCGGGCGAAACCGTTGGGGCCGTAGCAGGTGAGGTCGTATCGTCCGGCGCCGTAGGTGATCACGTCGAAGTCGTCGGTGACCGTTCGGCCGGGCGCGACGTCGAAATGCCATGGCCCGTCGGTGCGTTCGGCATTGACGAACACGGCGTAGTGCGTTGTCTTCGTGCCCCCGTTGCGCATCGTGAATCGGACCTTGCCGATGTCCTTGTGCTGGGTGGCGTCGGCGTCGGCCTGGTAGGGCAGCGGCCGTGCGGGTTTGGTGCCCGACTCCTGAGGCGGCAGCAACTGTGGTTGCGGGGGTGTGGGTTTGGTGGGTCCGCTGCCCGCGGTCGGCGTGGGCCGGGCGAACGAGGGATAGGGGTTGGAGGTCGTCGTGTCGAGCGTGGCGGTGAGGTCGCCACACACCGATCGCCGCCAGTTGCTGATGTTGGTTTCCTCGACGCCGGTGACCCGTTCCAGGAACTGCAGGACCGAGGTGTGGTCGAACAGTTGTGAACACACGTTGCCGCCGCGACTCCACGGCGAGACGACGGTCATCGGAACCCGTGCGCCGAGTCCGATCGGCACGCCGTTGACGTACTCGCTGGTTTCCGAAGCCGGTGGGATCGGCGGCGGAACGTGGTCGAAGTAGCCGTCGTTCTCGTCGTAGTTGAGCAGGAATACTGTTTTGTTCCAGACGGATTCGTTGGCCGCGAGGGCATCGAGTACCTGCCAGACCAGTTCCGAACCGGTGCTGGGTCCGTCGGAGGCCGGGTGCTCGCACTGGTTGGTCGGAGCCAGGATCCACGACACCGTGGGTAGCTTGCCTGTCGTGACCGCGGTCCGGAAACTGGCGGCGACCTGCCCGGTGTCCACCCGGTTCAGGCCGCGGTCGAACAGGGCGCGATCAGCGGGGGAGAGTTTGTTCGCCTCCGCTCTCATAGCGTTGAGCAGGGTGGTGCGTTCCGCGCTCGCGGCGGCGCGCACCTTGCCGTAGAAGGAATTCATGCTCTGGTAGCCGAGCGGTGCCACGACCTTGCGCGCCACGGCTTTGAAGGTGGTGAAGAACTCGACGTTGTTGTTCTGGAAGTTGTCCCACTCCTGGAAGACCTGCCAGGAAACTCCGGCCGATTGCAGTCGTTCGGGGTAGGTCCTCCAGGTGTAGCCGGTGTGGCTGTCCTCGGAGTATGCGGCGTTGCCGATGGCCCGGGAACCGTCCGGTTCGTTGCCGATCATTCCGCTGATGTGGTAGCTGCGGTTCGGTGCGGTGGAGCCGATCACCGAGCTGTGGTAGGCATCGCAGACGGTGAAGGCATCGGCGAGCTGGTAGTAGAACGGAATGTCGTTGCGGTTGTAGTGGCACATGGTGTGGGCGCCCTTGGCCGGGACCCAGTTGTCCCATTTGCCCTTGTTCCAGGCTTGATGGCCGTCGTTCCAATAGTGCGGAGTGCCTGCGAGTTTGTGGCTGTCGGTCTTGTAGGGCAGCACGTAACCGCCGGATCCGTCGGGTTGGTGGAACACGGATTTCCCGTTGGCCCGCAGCTGCACGGCGTTCGGGTCGGCGAACCCGCGCACGCCCTTCGCCGAGCCGAAGTAGTGATCGAAGGAGCGGTTCTCCTGCATGAAGATCACCACGTGCTCCACGACCTCCAGGCCGCCGGTGGGCGCGGGCGCGGCCAGTGCGCGCATGAGGCTCGGGGGTAGCAGGGAGAACGCGGCGGCAGCCCCACCGACGGTGGCTGCGGAGGTCAGAAACTTTCGACGGTCCATACCGAACTTCCTGTGCGTATAACACTGTTATGGGCAGTGGTGGATATCCGCGTTGCGCGCGATAGGTGGGCGACGTTAGGCAGGCGGGGTGACGCGAACGAAGCTGTCAGGTGAACGACAGACTCGGATGTGATCGCTAGTAGACGCGGTCCTGCTGATCGGGGACCACGGTGCCGTCGGGTCGATGCAGCGGCTCGCCGGTTCCGTCGGAGGTGGTGAAGCCGGTGGACGCGCACGGGTACGGCTCGGACTTGCGCGACTTCGGGGCGATGAACATCGGGTTCACCACCCACTTTCCGTCGTCGGCGCCGTAGGCGTTGCACATCAGTTCGGTCTTGTTGCGGTTGATCACGAGTCGCAGGCCGGTCGCGTCGCCGACGAACACCACGTCGGTGTCGGAGTCACCGGCGGCGAAGGTCGCGCGCTTGTCGGCCTGCGCTTGCTGGAAGGCGGCGGCGCCCGTGATCCCGAAGACCTCCTCGTTGATCCGGCACCGCTTGCCGTCGATGTAGGTGATCACCTCGTCGACGCCGGTGTCACCGCAGCCGGGGAGGTGTCCGGTGTAGACACCGTTGTCGGCCAGCAGCGGCACACCCATCACCTTGTCACCGGGAACGGCCAGCTCCTCGGCCCAGACCCGGACCACCGGCTCCGCCGACGCGGAGACGATACGCACATCGAACCCGTTGTCCTGCAAGACCTTTGCCAGGTCCTTGATCTGACTGTAGTACCGCACATAGCCGTCGACCTCGGTCGTGCCGATGGTCTGCTTGCTGCCCTCGGCGGCGGCGAGGTTCTGTCGACGGGCGCTGCGGGCGAAGTCGGTGACCTGAGCTTCGGTGTAGCCGCGCATCAGCTGGACCACGAACGCGTAGCCGGGTGCGGTGCGCCGGTGGTCGTACTCGTCGAAGGCGACCCGACCGGCTTTCGTCTCGCCGTTGTCGGCGACCGAGACCAATTCGTCGGCGCAGGCGGTGTTCGTGGAGGTGAGCAGTGCGGTGTTCGGTGCGGCATCGCCGCAGGCGGCGGCGAGCGCGGCGGCGGCCTCGGGGGTGAGGTGGACTCCGACGGTGGTCCAGTCGCGGTCGACGGGCTGTAAGACCTTGTCGTTGGCCAGCATCCAGTAGAAGGTGGCTACCCCGACATCGTTCTTCACGACGGTGTTGTCCCAGTCGAACAGTGCCAGCGGCGCAGCGCCGGAACCGGCCGCGCCGCAACGCCCGGTCTCGCTGATGAACCGTGCGATGCGCTCCTTGTTGTCGCCGTACCAGATCTGGCCCGCGTCGAGGGTCGAGCACTGCTGCGAGGCGATGGTGGAATCGTCGGTGCCGCAAGCGGCCGAGCTCATCAGGGCAGCCGTCATCGCCACCGCCGCGAGGGCGGAGATCTTCGTCATGTCAGTGGTCCCTGTTCTCCGTCGCCGCGGCGATGGTCGAGGTGTCTGTGGCGCTGAGACTTTCGGCGCGTGAGGTGTCTTTGAGGTCGACGCCGGAGCGGCCGAGCGCGAGCGCTCCGGCGACCAGTCCGGCGACCACGCGGGCGGCATCGACGTAGGTGAGGCCGTCGGGTGGATGAATGTTGGAGATGCAGTTGCGGTCGGCGTCGGCGCGACCGGGCCGGGGGAGATGGGTGAGGTAGATGCCGAGGCTGTCGGCGACCGACAGGCCGGGGCGCTCGCCGATGATCACCAGCACCGTGCGCACGCCCATGGCCTCGGCGATGTGATCACCGAGAGCGACCCTGGCCTGGGTGGCGATCACCGGCGGGGCGAGGGTGTAGCGCTCGCGAAGGGTCTCGGCGAGTGCGGCGAGCAGGCCGGGGCCGTGCTCGGCCAACGCCCGAGGGGACAGGCCGTCGGCGAGAACGAAACCGATGTCGGCCGAGCCCTTTTCGACTCCGGACAGGTCGGCGGGCAACCGGCCCAGATCGGGACGGCGCAGGTATTCGGCGCGGGTGCTCGCTCGGCTGGCGACGGTGGTCGCGGTGCCGAGACCGACAACGTCGAGCTGTTCAGTCAACGCCGCGGTGTCGAGCGGGAGATGGACGGCGTCGCGGGCGGCGGCGTGGGCGGCCCGCAGCGCGAGGACATCGGTGGTGGGCAGGGCGTCGCCGGCGCGCCCGAGCCCGATCCTGGCCTGCGTGGAGCCCCGCAGTTCGCGCCAGAAGTCCTGGGCGGCATCGGGTTCGGTAGCGCTGGGCGGCGCCGGTGTCGGTGCTTCGCCGCCGATGTTCGCCCCGATCGGTTCCGGCGTACCAGCTCGCTCGGCGGTGCGGTGTGGCGAGAGCGGCGACTCGGGCGGGGGCGTGCTCATCGGGTACCCGCCAGTGCGCGCAGCGGAGACGACAGCGGCGCCACTTGTCGCACCCGGCCGTTCGCGTCGATCATGCCGAGGCCCGACAGCCAGGCCTCGAATTCCGGTGCGGGGCGCAGGCCCAGCACCTTTCGCGCGTAGAGGGCATCGTGGAAACTCAGACTCTGGTAGCCGAGCATCACGTCGTCGGCGCCCGGCACCGCGATGACGAACGCGCAGCCCGCCGCGCCGAGCAGCGTGAGCAGCGTGTCCATGTCGTCCTGGTCGGCCTCGGCGTGGTTGGTATAGCAGACGTCCACGCCCATCGGCAGGCCGAGCAGTTTGCCGCAGAAGTGATCCTCGAGCCCGGCCCGGATGATCTGCTTGCCGTCGTAGAGGTACTCCGGACCGATGAAGCCGACCACGGTGTTCACCAGCAGCGGTCGCAGATCCCGGGCGACGGCGTAGGCGCGCGTCTCCAAGGTCTGCTGGTCCACCGGTCGGTCGTCGACGCCCAGGTGCGCGTTCGCGCTCAGCGCCGAACCCTGCCCGGTTTCGAGATACATCACGTTGTCGCCGACGGTGCCGCGCCCGAGCGAACGGCCCGCCTCGTTGCCCTCGCGCAACAGCGAGATGTTCACGCCGAAACCGGCATTGGCGCCTTCGGTGCCCGCCACCGACTGGAACACCAGGTCCACCGGCGCCCCCGCCTCGATCAGTCCGATGGTGGTGGTGACGTGGGAGAGCACGCACGACTGGGTCGGAATGTCGAAGCGTTGGCGAACGTCGTCGAGCAGCGACAACAGGTCCGAGGTGGCCCGCGGGGAATCGGTGGCCGGGTTGATGCCGATCACCGCGTCGCCACAGCCGAGCAGCAACCCGTCGAGAGTGGCGGCGGCGATGCCGCGTGGATCGTCGGTGGGATGGTTCGGTTGCAGCCGGGTGCTGAGTCGACCGGGCAGGCCGATGGTGGTGCGGAAGCCCGCGGTCACCACGGTGGCCTTGGCGACCGCGATCAGGTCCTGGTTGCGCATGATCTTGCTGACCGCGGCCACCATCTCCGGGGTGAGCCCCGGCGACACCGCGGCCAGCGTCGCCGCGGCGTCCTCGGTCGCGGCGACCGCGAGCAGCCAGTCGCGCAACCCGCCGACGGTCAGGTGCGCGATCGTGGCGAAGGCGATCCGGTCGTGGCTGTCGATGATCAGCCGGGTCACCTCGTCGGTCTCGTACGGCACCACGACGTCGGTGAGGAATGTCGTCAGCGGGACTTCGGCGAGCGCCCACTGGGCGGCGGCGCGCTCGGCGTCGGTGTGGGCCGCGCAGCCGGCGAGCTCATCGCCGCTGCGCAGCGGAGTGGCCTTGGCGAGCAGCTCGATCAGGCCGTCGAAGGTGTATGTACTGACGCCGTTGTTGCTGCGGTACACCGTCATTCGAGCTCCTGTTCAGCCTTCGCCAGGGCAGCGAACTCCTCGTCGGGCGAGCTGGCGACCAGGTGCTTGCGACTGTAGAGGCCGAAGTAGGCCATGAAGGCGCAGAACACGCCGAGGGTGAACAGGGCTGCCTTCGGATCGACCAGGAAGGTCGCCGCCACCGAGGCCGCCGCGATCACCAGGGCGAACGCGGTGGTGACGATGCCGCCGGGCGTGCGGTAGGGCCGGGGCATGTTCGGCTCGCGAACCCGCAACACGATGTGGCTCACCATCATCAGCACGTAGCTCACCGCGGCGCCGAACACAGCCATGTTCAGCAGCATCGCGCCCTCGCCGGTCAGCGAGAGGGCGAAACCGATGAGACCGGGCACGATCAGTGCCAGCACGGGCGCCTTGCGCGAGTTGGTCACCGACAGGCTGGTGGGCAGATAGCCGGCGCGGGAGAGCGCGAAGGTCTGGCGCGAGTAGGCGTAGACGATGGAGAAGAAGCTGGCCACCAGGCCGGCCAGGCCGATGTAGTTGACCGCCTTGGCGGCTGGGCTGTCGCCGAGCGCCTGGACCAGCGGGTTGCCCGAGGCGGACGCGTCCTGGGCGCCCAGTGCGCCGGTGACCAGCAACAGCACCACCGCGCCGGTGACGATCAGCAGCAGCATCGCCACGATGATGCCCTTGGGCACGTTCTTCTCCGGCTCGCTGGCCTCCTCGGCGGCCAGCGGCACGCCTTCGACGGCGAGGAAGAACCAGATGGCGAACGGGATGGCCGCCCAGATGCCGAGGTAGCCGAACGGCAGGAACGACGAGGCGCCGGTAGCCTCGGGGTCGGGTGCGATGTTGGTGAGGTTGGCGACGTCGAACTTGCCGAGCGCGGCGACCGCGAACACGACGAGTCCGACCAGCGCGATCGCGGTGATCACGAACATCGCCTTGAGCGCCTCACCCGCACCGGCCAGGTGCACGCTGATGAACAGCGCGTACACCGCCAGGTACACCCACCAGCCGTCGGTGATCCCGAACAGGTTCAGCGACTCCACGTAGGCGCCGATGAAGGTGGCGATGGCGGCGGGCGCGATCGCGTACTCGATGAGCACCGCGGTGCCGGTGGCGAAGCCGCCCCATGGGCCGAGCGCGCGCCGAGCGAAGGTATAGCCGCCACCCGCCGCGGGCAGTGCCGAGGACAGCTCGGCCATGCCGAGCACCATGGCCAGATACATCGCGGCGATCACGATCGCGGCGATCAGCAGACCACCGAAGCCGCCTTCGGCCAGCCCGAAGTTCCAGCCGGAGTAGTCGCCGGAGATCACATAGCTCACGCCGAGACCGGCCAGCAGCACCCACCCGGCCGAGCCTGAGCGCAGGGTCCGTTTGGCGAGATAGTCGTCGGCGGGCGCCCCGCCGGTGGCGGGAATTGCGTCGGTACTCATGGTGGTAGCTCCTCATCGAAAAAGCGCGATCGGCGGCAACAGTGATCGGCCAGGGTTGAAGAATGGTTGACGACTGTTACGGCGGTGGTACGCCGAGGTCAGCGGCGCGTATCGAGCGCCGCTGACCTGCGAGAACAGTAGTGTTCACGCGTGTTTCACATCACTGCTGGACAGTGTCTCCGGTGGGTGGCGGGGTCGCTTCCAGCGCCGCCGATTCCGCGTCGGTGAGCAGTCGTGAGCGAATCAGGAACCGCACACCCTCGGGAGCCTCCAGGGAGAACCCACCGCCGCGGCCCGGCACCACGTCGACGGTGAGATGGGTGTGCTTCCAGTACTCGTACTGGTCGGCGCTCATCCAGAACGGAGTGTCGCCGGACAGGTAGCCGAGCAGCACGTCCGAGGCGCCCACCCGGAATTCGCCGCGTGGGTAGCACATCGGTGAGCTGCCGTCGCAGCAGCCACCGGACTGATGGAACATGACCGGGCCGTGTTGCCCGGTCAGTTCCCGCAGCAGCGCGGCCGCCCGCTCGGTGAGGTCGACGCGCTGCGGCATCAGAAGAAGCCGAGCTTGGTGGCCGAGTAGCTCACCAGCAGGTTCTTGGTCTGCTGGTAGTGATCGAGCATCATCTTGTGGTTCTCGCGCCCGATGCCGGACTTCTTGTAGCCGCCGAAGGCCGCGTGCGCGGGGTAGGCGTGGTAGCAGTTGGTCCACACCCGGCCCGCCTTGATGCCGCGGCCGAGGCGGTAGGCGGTGTTCATGTCGCGGGTCCACACACCGGCGCCGAGACCGTAGAGGGTGTCGTTGGCCAGCGTCAGCGCTTCCTCGGTGGAGTCGAAAGTGGTGACGGCGACGACGGGTCCGAAGATCTCCTCCTGGAACACGCGCATGTCGTTGGTGCCCTTGAAGATCGTCGGCTCGATGTAGAAGCCGCCGTCGAGGCCGTCGATCTGACGCTTCGCACCGCCGGTGAGTACCTCGGCGCCTTCCTTCTTGCCGATGTCGATGTAGGACAGGATCTTCTCGAACTGATCGTTGCTGGCCTGCGCGCCGATCATGGTGGCCTCGTCGAGCGGGTTGCCGCTGACGATGGCCTCGGTGCGCTCGACGCAGCGGGCCATGAACTCGTCGTAGATCGACGAGGCGATCAGCGCGCGCGAGGGACAGGTGCACACCTCGCCCTGGTTGAGCGCGAACATCACGAACCCCTCGACCGCCTTGTCCAGGTAGTCGTCGTCGGCGGCCATCACATCGGGCAGGAAGATGTTGGGGCTCTTGCCGCCCAGTTCGAGGGTGACCGGGATGATGTTCTCGCTCGCGTACTGCATGATCAGCCGACCGGTGGTGGTCTCACCGGTGAACGCGACCTTGGCCACGCGCGGGCTCGAGGCCAGCGGCTTGCCCGCCTCGACACCGAAACCGTTGACCACGTTGAGAACTCCCGGCGGCAACAGATCCGCGACGAGCTCGACGACCTTCATGATCGAGGCCGGTGTCTGTTCGGCGGGCTTGAGCACCACCGCGTTGCCCGCGGCGAGCGCCGGCGCCAGCTTCCAGGTGGCCATCAGGATCGGGAAGTTCCACGGAATGATCTGGGCGACAACGCCGAGCGGCTCGTGGAAGTGGTAGGCGATGGTGTCTTTGTCGACCTCGCTGATGCCGCCTTCCTGCGCGCGCAGCACACCGGCGAAGTAGCGGAAATGGTCGACCGCCAGCGGCAGGTCGGCGGCCAGGGTTTCGCGGACCGGCTTGCCGTTGTCCCAGGTTTCGGCGACGGCGAGGGCTTCGAGATTGGCCTCGATCCGGTCGGCGACCTTGTTCAAGATGTTGGCGCGCTCGGCGGGCGAGGTCTCGCCCCAGGCGGGGGCGGCGCGGTGGGCGGCGTCGAGGGCCAGCTCCACATCGGCCGCGCTCGACCGGGCGATCTCGCAGAACGGCTGCCCGTCCACCGGGGAGGTGTTCTCGAAGTAGCGGCCTTCCACGGGCGGAACCCACTTGCCGTCGATGAAATTGTCGTATCGCGGCGCGTAGCTGACGATGCTGCCTTCGGTACCCGGCTTGGCGTAGATCATGTGCGGTAGCTCCTCGCTGATTCCGATGAATCGTGACACCGATCACTATCCACCCCGAGGGTTGATGAAAAGTTGAGGCCTGACCGATCAGGCTGGATCGTCTGCGGTCGGCCGCGTTACGCGCGCAGTGCGTTGTGCAGCCGGGCCGCGACGACCGCACGGCGAGCGTCCCAGGTGGGAAGCAGGGCGAGGGCGTGTTCGTGGACGGCGATGTCGTCGGGAGCCGCTTCGCCGTAGGCCAGGGCGTGGTCGGCGTCGACGCTGGACAACACCGCGTTGCGCATCGCGACTTCGAGGTAGTCGCGCCATTCGCTGATGCCCGGTGTGTCCGAATCAGGAAGCAGTGGACCGTGATACAGGCGAACGGCGGTGTCGAGATCGCCTCGCTCGATGGCGCGCAACACGTCGACGGCGTCGCACGACAGGGGAGTGGTGAGGCGGTAGACGCGACTGGTGATGTCGGCGCCGGTGGCGCGGCGCAGGTACGACATCTCCGATTTCAGCGTGCTGGCACCGACCGCGCGATCACCGTAGACGGCGTAGTGCAGGCGCTCGTGGTTGTAGCCGTCGTCGTCGAGGGCGAGCAGGGTCAGGATCTCGAGGTGGCGTGGCCGCAAGCGGATCTGCTGACCGTCGCGCATCAACCGGCCGGTTCCGAGACAGGTCAGCCGCATCCCGGCGGGCGCGGGCGCGGCGGCGTGCAGTTTGGACTCGATGGCGCTGGTCATGGTGCGCACCGTGGCCATGGCCAGCGGATGCGACCGCTTCCAGGTGGTCGACAGGTCCAGCACGCCGAGCAGGGTCCCGTCGGCGGCGCGGATCGGCGCGCAATAACAGACCCAGCCGTGCAGGGCCGCGACGAGATGCTCGGCCGAGAACACGGTGTGCGGTTGGTCGGTGCGCAACGCCAACGACAGTGCGTTGGTCCCCATGTGCGCCTCGTCCCACCGGCCACCCGGCGCGAAGTTCACCTGCTCGGCCCGCCTGCGCATGACGAGCCCGCCATAGGTCCACAGGATCGTCCCCGAAGCGTCGGTGACCGCCGCGACGTAGCCCGCGTCGTCGGCGACACTGTGCAACTGCTCTTTCAGCTCGATCACCGGCCGCCGCAACGGCGAATCCGCCCACCGGGGCCCGATATCGGTCTCACTGACCGGCGCGTGATCGCGCCCCGGGTCCACGGTCCGCAACGAGCGCGACCAGGACTGCGCCACCTCGGTGCGCACTCCCGCTCCCGAAACCCCCACCCCGCCCGGCACCCACATCGCCCACTCCCGCTCCAGCGCAGCCCGCTGCGCGGAAAGCGTGAGCTGGACCATCGACGAGACTTCCTATTCGATCGAAACGAGGATTTCATCCCATCATGCCCCACCTCCGCTCGCTGAACAGCCCTTTCGTCAGCCCGAGCAGGACGCCACCGGCACCGATCCGAGCGGTCGGCGGGGCTCCGCTCGCGATCCCCGCTGACCGCGAGTCGTAGCCCGGTGTAGCACGCGGGGCTGCATTCGGTTCCTGAGGCGATCAGCCTGCGCGAACCCTTCTCTATCTCGGTGTGCTCGACTCGCTGGACTTGCCCGAAACACTGGAGATCACCGCGATCCGTTCGACGAGGCGACTGCGACGCGATACGGAACCCTGGTCGCCTCGACGACCGAGCGCGACCCACGCCCGCCGGTCGATGGATCTGTTCACCGGTGCTGGGCGGCCCGGGTGCCGAGGTCGAAGTGGATGCCGGCTCCGAGCATCGTGGTGGCGGGGAGGCCGATCATGGCGCGGAAGGATTCGCTGAAATGGGAGGGGGTGGCGAAGCCCGCGTCGATGGCGGAGCGGGTGAGGTCGTGGCCGTTGACGGCGTTGGTGATCGCGGTGACCATGCGGTTCCAGCGTTGATAGCCACGGAAGGTGGTGCCGCAGTGCTGGGTGAACAGGTGCAGGAAATGGCCGGTGGACAGGCCGAGGTTCGCGGCGATCTGGTCGGCGCGCAGCGCGTTGGCGGGCTGGTCGCGGATCGCCGCGGCGAGCCTGGCGATGCGCGCGTCGGTGCCGAGGTTCGGGCCCGCGATCGCGCGGTGGTAGAGGAGATCCGGGTCGACGACGGGTTCGGCGCACAGCTCGACGAGCTCGCGCTCGCGTCGGTGAGCGAGGCCGAAAGTGCCTGCCGCAGCCGTCATCTCGTCTGCGATCATGGTCGCGGGCGCACTCGACGGGTCGATGAACAACACCAGAATCCACCCCTGCGTGGCAACGACGCGGTGGGCGGTGCGGGCAGGCGCGAAGGAGCTGCCCGTGCGAATCAGACCGCGGGCGGTGTGCACGATCAGCGGTCCGTCCAGGCCCACGGTGAGCATCGCGACCGGCGGCGAGTGCATGTCGGGCCGCAGATCCGGCCCGACGTACCCGATGTGGCCCGGCCGCGCCCACGCGGTCGGCATCCGCGCGCAACCGCGGATCTTCGAACGGGTATCGATGCTCACCCGTCCCAGGGTATCGACGTGTCGCCGGGTGCGCTGCGACCACATCAGCGGGCTGAGCCGGATTCGCAGGCGGGAAACAGGACGAGAAATTCACGATCGTTCGACCGTCGCGAGAATGGACTGTTCCGTCGCGCATATCTTCGGTGATGATGTCGACCAATCCGTGCGCGGTACTGTCCCGAGATGTATTGCTCAGTTGCCATTGCCTACGGATAATTGCGAACTGGTTACCGGCGATTCCGGTCATTCCTTCGCTACGACAGCCACATTGACAGCGCCGCGAATGCCGGGATTCGCCGGTTCCGCTTGCGCGGACAATGCACCCCCTATATGCGCGGAAATTGCTCGATCGAGCGCGACGAACGAAGGGTGTGTTCAACACACGGGGCGCGGCTGAGGTTCGGCGCGTATGGCAGGGTGGAACTCGTGAACCGATTGGCCGGTGCGACCTCGCCCTATCTGCGTCAACACGCCGACAACCCCGTCCACTGGCGGGAGTGGGATGCCGACGCCCTGGCCGAGGCGGCCGAGCGAAATGTGCCGATCCTGCTCTCGATCGGGTACGCGAGCTGCCACTGGTGCCATGTGATGGCCCACGAGTCGTTCGAGGACCTCGCGACAGCCGAGCAGATGAACGCCGATTTCGTCTGTGTGAAGGTGGATCGGGAGGAGCGTCCCGACCTGGACGCGGTGTACATGAATGCCACCGTGGCGATGACCGGGCAGGGCGGCTGGCCGATGACGTGCTTCCTGACGCCCGACGGTGCGCCGTTCTACTGCGGCACCTACTACCCCAAGCAGCCGCGCGGCGGGATGCCGTCGTTCACCCAACTGCTCAGCGCGGTGACCGATACGTGGGGCAACCGGCGCGATGACGTGGACAAGGCCGCGCGCCAGGTGACCGACGCCCTGCGGGCGCAGGCATCGGGCCTTCCCGACGCCGAATTCACTGTTGTCCCCGAGCTTCTCGACACCGCGGTGCGGGCGATCGCCGCCGACGAGGACTCGACGCACGGCGGATTCGGTGGGGCGCCGAAGTTCCCGCCGTCGGCGCTGCTGGAAGGACTGCTGCGGCACTGGGAGCGAACCGGCGACCAGTCGGTGTACGACCTGGTCGAGCGCACCGCCGAGGCGATGGCGCGCGGTGGGATCTATGACCAGCTGCGTGGTGGTTTCGCGCGCTACTCGGTCGATGCGGGCTGGCTCGTGCCGCACTTCGAGAAGATGCTCTACGACAACGCCCTGCTGCTGCGCGCCTACGCCCATCTCGCGCGCCGCGCACCCGAGACCCCACTGGAGTCGTTGCCGCACAGGGTGACTCGTGAGACGGTCGAATTCCTGCTGGGTGATCTCGGCACCGCGCACGGCGGTTTCGCGTCGGCTCTCGATGCCGACACCCACCTCGAACCGGGCGGTCCCGGCGTCGAGGGCGCCACCTATGTGTGGACCCCCGCCGAGCTGATCGGTGAACTCGGCTCGCTCGACGGCATGTGGGCCGCGGACGCTTTCGGTGTCACCACCGCGGGAAATTTCGAGCAGGGCACCTCGGTGCTCACCCGCCACAGCGATCCCGTCGACGCCGAACAGGCGTCGCGCTTCGATCGTCTGCGCGCCCAGCTGTTCGCGGCCCGCGGTCGGCGCCCACAGCCCGCTCGCGATGACAAGGTGGTCACCGTCTGGAACGGGATGGCCATCACCGCACTCGCGGAATCCGGTGCGGCGCTGGAGGAACCGTCGTGGATCGCCGCCGCGGTGCGCTGTGCCCGCTACCTGCTCGACGTCCATCTCGTCGACGGCAGACTGCGCCGCGCCTCCCTCGACGGTGTCGCGGGCGCCCCGCCCGGCGTCCTCGAGGACTACGCCTGGTTCGTCACCGGCCTGCTCGCCCTCTACCAGGCCACCGGCGAACCGGACTGGCTCGCGGCCGCGCAACTGTTGTTGGACAACACGATCGAGCATTTCGCCGACCCGGAGAACTCCGGCAGTTGGTTCGACACCGCCGACGATGCCGAAACCCTGGTCGCGCGCCCACGCGACCCCGTCGACGGCGCCACTCCCTCCGGTGCCTCCGCTCTGGCCGAGGCCCTGTTGACCGCCTCGGCGGTCGCCGAGCCCGACCGCGCCATCCGCTACCGCGAACTCGCCGATCACACCCTCACCCGTGGCGCGATCCTGTTGGCCCGCGCGCCTCGCACCGGGGGCAACTGGCTCTCGGTCGCCGAAGCCTCGGTGCGCGGCCCCTACCAGGTGGCCATCGCGGCCACCGAGAAGTCCTCCGCGGCAATGGAACTCCTCGCCGCTGCCCGCGCCGATGCGCCCGGTGGTTCGATCGTTCTCGTGGCGCCACCGAACACGGCCCCGCTCCTAACCGATCGCCCCCTCGTCGATGGTGCCCCCGCGGCCTACCTCTGCCGAGGCTCGGTCTGCGACCTCCCGGTCACCGATCCGGCCGACCTGGCGGCATCGCTGCGGCGGTGAGCGAAACCGTGCGGCACGCCTGCTTCGGCCGACCGACGCGGCGTGAACGTCGGGTCGGAAGCCGGTAGCCGTCGATGCCTGCGCGTTCGTGGCGGCTCTTGTGCCGACACCGCGCGGCGTTCGATCGCGCTGCGTTCCGAGGAGGCACGCCGTGTCGATGCGTGCGGCGGCTCACTTACCGGGTGGGAGGTCCGTCCAGGTCCGGGTCCGGCCGGGGATACCGCGCAGGCGCAGGTCCTTGTAGCGCTTCCACTTCGACCGCTCGGCCGGTGTCGCGGCCTGCCAAATCGAATCGCTCACCAGCACCCGTCGCGGTGCTTGCTTCGCGACGGCCGTGAGCCGGGCGGCCTCGTTGACCGCGTCGCCGATGACCGTGAACTCGAGGCGGGTGTCGGCGCCCACGTCGCCGGCGAACACCTGGCCGCGGGCCACGCCGATGCCGACGTCGAGTTCGCCGGTGGCGACCACCTCGTCGCGGATGCGGCGGGCGGCGCGGAGGGCGGGGGTGGCGTTGTCCTTCAGCGCGGAGGGGGCGCCGAAGATGCACAGGGCTGCGTCGCCCGCGAATTTGTTCACCAGGCCACCGTTGTCCTCGGTGGCCGCGACGACGGTGGCGAGCAGCCGGTTGAGCTTGTGCACGAAGTCTTCCGGCGCCATTTCGGCGGACAGTTGTACCGAGCCGGTGACGTCGACGAACAGTGCCGAGACGATGCGCACGTCGCCGGTGAGGTCGGTGCCGCCCGAGAGCGCGCGTTCGGCCA
The DNA here is from genome assembly GCF_042717045.1 of Nocardia sp. NPDC058633. Lineage (NCBI taxonomy): Bacteria > Bacillati > Actinomycetota > Actinomycetes > Mycobacteriales > Nocardiaceae > Nocardia > Nocardia sp. NPDC058633. The sequence continues at coordinate 36,520 of NZ_JBHXRA010000013.1, read as the reverse complement.
CGGTGGAACCGACGTGCCTGCCGAAGACGTCCTCGGTGTGCATCTGGTCGCGCAGGGTGGCGGCGAGTTCGTTGACCGAGTGCTCGAGTCGCCCGATCTCACTCGCGCTGCCGACCGGCACCCGCACATCGAGCTCGCCGCGGGTGATCCGGTCCAGCGCCCGGTACATCGTGCGCATCGGCGTGGCCACCGAGCGTGCGAGCAGCGCGGTCGCGAACGCACCGACGCCGAGCGCGAGGATCGAGAACAGCCAGGCGGCGCGCACCCGGTCCGACGCGGAGGTGGTGGAGTCGCTCAGCACGACGATGATGATCAGCCCCGGCAGCGCGCTGGATACCGCCCAGGTGACGAGTACTCGGACCAGCACGGTCGAGCTGGGATGCACGGTCGGCCCGAGCACCGCGGCGACAATGGGCACGGCCGGTCGGATCAGCCGGTCCAGGATCAGATAGGTCGCGCCCGCCGCCTCGAGCCCGCCGAGGGCGAATCCGGCCAGCAGGACGGGTACGTTGTGATAGTCGGTGAACCGGTCGACCAGCCACACGGTCAACACGACGCCCGGTGTCCACAGCACCATCGCGCGCAACGTGATGGCGGCGGGCAGCCGGATCAGGACCCGGGCTTCCTCGGGCGTCGGTTTGCGGCTGTCGTCGAGCCAGCGCATGTACCGGCGCCGGTCGTAGAGCGCGATCCCGATGCCTGCGATGAAGGCGACCACCGGATAGATCAGGATCAGCGCCGCCGCGTCACTCCAGTCGGTGCCGATCCGGGTGAACACCCCGCCTGCCCAGCTGACCAGGAAGATGGCCGTGACCCCGACCAGATTGGCGGAGATCACCACCAGCGCCAGCCCCCAATAGGACTGCAACGCCCACCGGACCAGCCGGTTCATCGCGCACGCCCCAGCCCGGCGCCCGAGGACGCCCGGGCATCACGAGCTGCGCTGACGGGTGACACAACTACCGAGCATAGAAGGCGTGCGGGTCCACGCCGCGCGCACGCGCCGTTCAGCCGAGCACGACCAGCCAGATGGCGACGTAGTGACACAGTGCCGCGACCACCGTCGCCGCGTGGAAGAACTCGTGATGTCCGAAGTCGGGCCAGGGGTTGGGCCACTTGGTCGCGTAGAGAACGGCGCCCACGCTGTAGATCACCCCGCCCACGGCCAGCAGCACCAGCGGCGCCACCCCCACGTTGTGCAGCAGTTCACCGACAACCGGCACGATCGCCCACCCCAGCAACAGGTAGAGCGGCACCCCCACCCACACGGGCGCGGTGGGCCACAACAACTTCAACGCGACCCCGGCGATGGCCCCCGCCCACACCACGACCAGCAGGATCTGCCCGGTCCGGCCGGGCAACCCGAGCAGCGCGAACGGCGTGTAGCTGCCGGCGATGAACAGAAAGATCATCGAGTGATCGGCTCGCTTCATCCGCACCCGGGTACGCACGCTCGCCCAGGTGATCCGGTGATACACCGCGCTCACGCCGAACAGCGCGCACACCGAGACCCCGTAGAGCAGCGTCGACCAGCCCGCGGTCGACGACGTGAGAAATCCGAACACCACGAGCACCGTCACCGCTACCGCGGCGACCCCCACGGCCCAGGTGTGAATCCACCCCCGGAACCGCGGCTTCTCGAGCACACCTGTCCCACCGACCTCAGTCGGAACCGCTTCCACGAAACCTCCCAGGACCAAACCTACGGTACCGTAAGTTACCACCACCGTACGGCAAACCCCCACCTCAACTACACAAACGTGCTCGCGACCACACACTGCGCCACACCGGAATCGAACTCGCGGAGCACGGGGGTGCAGGGACAACGCCGTGGCCGACCCGAGATCGCGACCCCGTTCGCGACCGGGGGTCCGGCGTGGAACGCACCCCCACCCGCGACCGGCGAAATACTCGGGAAGGCGGGCCAGGCGTATGGTGCGGCTGTGGAGTCGTTTCTCGGTCGGGTGCGTGGATTGCCGTACCGCATCTACGAAGCCAGGCTGTCGCAGCAGCTGGCAGACAAGCAGCACCCTCGACACGTCGCCGTCATGTGCGACGGCAACCGTCGCTGGGCGCGCGAGAACGGATTCACCGATGTCAGCCACGGCCACCGCGTCGGCGCGCTGAAGATCGCCGAGCTCGTCGGCTGGTGTTCCGACCAGGGCATCGAGATGGTCACCGTCTATCTGCTCTCCACCGAGAACCTGCGCCGTGAGCCCGAAGAGCTGGAGACCCTGTTCGAGGTCATCACCGATGTCGTCGAGGAGCTGTCGGCCCCGGAGCAGAACTGGAGCGTGCGGATCGTCGGGTCGCTCGCGGGTTTCCCCGAGCTGATCGCCAAGCGGCTGCGAGTGGCCGCCGAGCGCACGAGCGGTCGCGACGGCGTGCACGTGAACGTCGCGGTGGGTTACGGCGGACGCCAGGAGATCACCGACGCGGTGCGTTCGCTGGTGCGCCAGGAGATCGCCTCGGGGGAGTCGGGCGAGGATCTGGTGCAGTCGATTACGGTCGACGCGATCGGCCAGCACCTCTACACCTCCGGCCAGCCCGATCCGGACCTGGTGATCAGAACCTCTGGTGAGCAGCGGCTTTCGGGATTCCTGTTGTGGCAGAGCGCCTATTCGGAGATCTGGTTCACCGAGGCGTACTGGCCGGAGTTCCGGCGCGTCGACTTCCTGCGCGCACTACGGGAATACGCCGCGCGGCACCGCCGTTTCGGCGTGTGATGTCGCAGCGCCTCGCGTACTCTGCGGTCAGTGGAACCCGAACAGCCTTCTTACATCAGCTATGAGGAATTCGGCAGGCGTTTCCTGGAATACGCCGTCTCCGAGCAGCGCATCGCCGACGCGTTCGGCCAACTCACCGGGGCCGCTTTCGATTTCGGGCCGATCGGGGTGGGGCCCGGCCGTCTGGCGAAGGTCACCGCGCAGGTCGAGCTGGGGCAGCCACGGATTCTGCGGTTCGTCGATGCCTTCATCTCCTTCGAACTGACCATCCCGCTGCACGTGGACCTGGTCCTGGATCTGGCGGTCGACCGGTCGCGTTTCCGGGTCGACGGCACCGTGCATCTGCATCTCACCGCGCGGACCGCGGACCCGTTGCGGGTGGTCATCGATATCGCCGAGCCGCGTCCCGGCGATGTGCGGGTCAACGTCGCCAGCAGTACCAAGCGCGGCGAGTTGCTGCGGGTACTGGCCAGTGTCGATCACGAGATCCGCCGGTTCGTCGCCCGGTACGTCGCCCAGGAGATCCGCAAGCCCGAGATCGCCGCCGTCCGCAATATCGACGTGGCGACCAGGCTCGACGCGGCCTGGCAGTTGTAGCGGAGTAAGCCCCGATCCGCAGCGCACCCCGGCTAGGCTGCTGCGCGAGACCGGGCCCGACGACACATTGCAGGGGTGAGCTGTGGGAGTTGCGAGGAAGGCGAGCGGATGGCGTGCGCGGACCGCGGTGCTCGGTGCGGTGTGCGCTGCTGTGGCGGTCGTCGCGGGCTGCGGTGGGGTCGACCAGCCCGCGCTGCCACGACTGACGCCCGCCGAGGAGCAGGCCGCGCCGGGCTCGGTGTTCGCCTATCGCACCGACGCCGAACTCGCGGTGGTGCGCGGCGGCGAAACCGTCCGGGCGCCGGGCAGTTTCGGCTATTCATCGGCCGCGGTCACGTTCACCAGGGACGGGAACTACGCGTTCGCGGTGGAGACGAGCAGTAAGACCCTGGTCGCGTTGGGTGTGCGGGACCGGTCGGTGACGCGGATCCCGTGCGAGTGCACCGACGCGGTGGCGTTGCGCGGGTCGGTGGTCGGCTGGTGGGAGGAGCCGGGCCAGATCATGAGCATGGACCTGGCCGGTTCCGAGCCCGCCGCACCCGAGCGGGAGATCGTCCTGCCGGATTCGCCGAGCCCACTGACCGGTGGTGGGTGGGACGGCGCCAAGCTGGTGGCGGCCACCGACGAATTCCTGCTGCTGGCACGGGTCGAATCGCGCGGCTTGTGGTGGGAGAAGAGCCACCTCTACGCCATCGGCGCCGACGCCATCCTGCCGCTGGGTCGCGTGCCCGGCATCGACTCCGGACTCTCGGCCGCCGCCGGACCCGATGGGCACACCTTCGTGCTGGCCGGGGCGACGGCGCGCAGCGCGACCTGCGGCAGCGGCAATGTGGCGACCATCGACGCCGCCACCAACGGTGTCCGGGCGCTGCCGACCCTGCCGGGTGAGTGCTCGGCGGCCTACAGCCCGCGCTGGAGCGCCGACGGCTCGATCACGATCGCCACCCGCAAGTGGGCCGATGCCGTGGGCGCGCCGAGCGCGGTCGACCGGCTGCAATCGGCGGCACAGGGATGGGCGCCGGTCGGGGAACATCCGGTCGTCGACATGCTCCCGGGGGCGCAGGAGTCGGTGATCGAAGTGGTCGCCGGTGAGCCCACCGACGCGCGCGGCACTCCCCATGGCGTCTTGATCGTGCACAAGGGCGGTGCCAGTGAGGAATTGGCGAAGCAGGTCGTATCGCTGGGTGCGCCGACGACCACGACCGGCTGAGCCGAACCCGGTGTCGACCGGGCCGATCAGAGCTTGCGCAGCCGCAACCTGTTGATCGTGTGGTCGGAGTCCTTGCGCAGCACCAGGGTCGCGCGCGGACGTGTCGGCAGGATGTTCTCCACCAGATTGGGCCGGTTGGTGGAGTGCCAGATATCGCGCGCGGCCGCGGTGGCCTGCTCGTCGCTGAACGCCGCGTAGTGGTGGAAGTGCGCCTCGGGGTCGGCGAAGCCGGTTTTGCGCAAGGCGAGAAAGCGCTGCACATACCAGTTTTCGATGTCCTCGATGCGCGCGTCGACATAGATGGAGAAGTCGAACAGGTCCGACACCATCAGCCGAGGACCGGTCTGCAAGACGTTCAGGCCCTCGACGATCAGGATGTCGGGCTGATGCACGCAGTGCTTCTCGTCGGGCACGATGTCGTAGGACTTGTGCGAATACACCGGCGCGCACACCTCTTCCGCGCCGGACTTCACCTCGGTGACGAATCGCAACAGCTTGCGCCGGTCGTAGCTCTCCGGGAAACCCTTGCGGTGCATGATGCCGCGTCGGGTGAGTTCGGCTGTGGGATAGAGGAATCCGTCGGTGGTCACCAGGTCGACCCGCGGGTGGTGATCCCAGCGCGCCAGGAGTGCCTGCAGCACGCGCGCGGTGGTCGACTTGCCGACCGCGACACTGCCCGCCACCCCGATCACGAACGGCACCTGCTTGTCGGGGTGCTTCTCCCCGAGGAAGGTGGCGGTGGCGGCGAACAACCGCTGCCGCGCCGCGACCTGCAGGTGGATCAACCTGGCCAGCGGCAGGTAGACCTCGGCGACTTCCTCGAGGTCGATCTGCTCGCCGAGACCGCGCAGGCCGGTCAGTTCGTCTTCGGTCAGTACCAGCGGAGTCGACTTGCGCAGGGTGCGCCACTGGCTTCGATCGAACTCCACATAGGGGCTCGGTTCACTCATCCGTGCCACCTACCCGACCCTCCGTCCAGCCGCATCCGCACAGCTTGGCTGCCCGTCTGGTGAGATCCGGGATAACTCTGACCGCATAGCGAGATTGTGCTCCGTGCGCGCCGACCGCGCGCAACAGGGGGTTTGGCTACCGGTCGGTAACTAGAACCAACTGCGAGGTAGGTGGGTGGTTTTCGGCCCGCCTCGATTCTGGCCCCACGGACCGAAGAAGCGCAGCGGCTGGACGGAGGAGGGCCGAATCGAGGCAATCGGGAGCCGAAAACCTGCGGCGCCAGCCGCTAATGTCGGAGCGTGCATCCACTCGTCACTGAATACCTGAGCCTCGGTCTGGCTTTCGACCGTCTCGAAGAGGGGTTCGTCGACGCCTACACCGGCGACCCGCAGCTGCGTCGCGACGTCGAGAACGCCGCCGTCCCCGCGCCTGCCGACCTGGCCCGGCGCGCCGTGGACCTGCGTGCCGCCCTGCCCGACGCCGGGCTCTCGGCCCAGCGCACCGAATTCCTCGATGCCCACCTGGTGGCCATGGAATGCTCGGCCCGCAAGTTCGCCGGCGAGCGGATCGGGTTCGTCGACGAGGTCCGCGCCTACTTCGACGTCGACATCGCACCCGGCGACCCCGACGACTACCGCGAAGCGCACCGGCAGATGGACGAGGTGCTCGGCGGCGAGGGCCCGCTGGCCGAACGCGCCGCGGCCTACCGTCGCGGTGACGAGATCCCCCCGGAAAAGCTCGCTGTCTGCGTCGAAGCGTTCTCCAGCGCGCTGCGCGAGCGGGTGCGCGACCGATACCCGCTGCCCGACCACGAGCACGTCACCTACGAGGTCGTCGGCGACAAGCCGTGGTCCGGCTTCAACTACTACCTGGGCAATTTCGCCTCGACGGTCGCGATCAACTCCGACCTCAAACAGCACATGGGCAACCTGCCCGCGCTGATCGCGCACGAGGCCTACCCCGGCCACCACACCGAGCACTGCCGCAAGGAAGCCGGACTGGTCGCGGCGGGCGAGGACGAGCAGACGCTGTTCCTGGTGAACACCCCGCAGTGCCTGATGGCCGAGGGCCTGGCCGACCTGGCCCTGCAGTCGATCGTCGGACCCGGCTGGGGTGTGTGGGCCCAGGAGATCTACGCCGACCTGGGACTTCGTTTCGACGGCGAACGAGCCGAGCGGTTCTCGACCGCGTCGGCGAAATTGCTGAACGTGCGCCAGGACGCCGCACTACTGCTGCACGACCAGCATCGCGGCGAAGACGAGGTGGCCCAGTTCCTGCAGCGGTGGATTCTGGCGACGCCGGAACGGGCGCGGCAGTCGCTGCGGTTTCTGTCCTCGCCGCTGTGGCGGGCCTACATCAGTACCTATGTCGAGGGCTACCGACTGCTCGGTGGGTGGCTCGACGGTGCGGCCGACGCCCAGGATCGGGTCGAGCGGTTCGGCCGCCTGCTCGACGAGCCGCTGACACCGGGGGCGATCCGGCGGATGAGCGCGACTGCCGGATGATCGCACCGCCCGGGTGGAGCGGTGATCGAACCTGGTCAGACGCTCGAGCCCGTGGCTGTGAGCAGCGTCTCCCGGGTAGCGGCTCCGACGGTGTTGCGGTATCCCCGTGCTCGGCGCGCACACGGTCGGCAATAGACTCGTCGGCGTGACGCAGACGACCGCTTCGGTGAATACCCAGTCTCTCGGTGAGCTCGATCCCGAGTTGGCCGCCGCGATGGCGGGCGAGCTCGCCCGCGAACGCGACACCCTCGAGATGATCGCCTCGGAGAACTTCGTGCCGCGCGCGGTCCTGCAGGCGCAGGGCTCCGTACTCACGAACAAGTACGCCGAGGGATACCCGGGCCGCCGCTACTACGGTGGTTGCGAGGCCGTCGACGTGGTGGAGACCCTGGCCCGCGACCGGGCCAAGGAGCTGTTCGGCGCCGAGTTCGCCAACGTGCAGCCCCATTCGGGCGCGCAGGCCAACGCCGCGGTGCTGATGGCGCTGATGAACCCGGGCGAGACCCTGCTCGGCCTCGACCTCGCGCACGGTGGTCACCTCACCCACGGCATGCGCCTGAACTTCTCGGGCAAGCTCTACGACGTGCACTCCTACGGCGTGAGCAAGGAAGACCACCGCATCGACATGGACGAAGTGCGTGACATCGCACTGAAGGCCAAGCCGAAGGTGATCGTCGCCGGGTGGTCGGCCTACCCGCGTCACCAGGACTTCGCTCGCTTCCGCGAGATCGCCGACGAGGTCGGTGCCTACCTGTGGGTCGACATGGCGCACTTCGCCGGTCTGGTCGCAGCCGGTCTGCACCCCTCGCCCGTGCCGTACGCCGACGTCGTGTCCTCCACCGTGCACAAGACGCTCGGCGGCCCCCGCTCCGGCCTGATCCTGGCCAAGCAGGAGTTCGCCAAGAAGCTCAACTCCGCGGTGTTCCCCGGCCAGCAGGGCGGCCCGCTCATGCACGTGATCGCCGCCAAGGCCGCCGCGTTCAAGATCGCCGCCACCGAGGAGTTCGCCGACCGTCAGGTCCGCACCCTGTCGGGTGCCCGCATCCTCGCCGAGCGCCTCACCGGCGCCGACGTGCAGGACAAGGGCGTGTCCGTCCTCACCGGTGGCACCGACGTGCACCTGGTCCTGGTCGACCTGCGCAATTCCGAACTCGACGGCCAGCAGGCCGAGGACGTGCTCCACGAGGTCGGCATCACCGTCAACCGCAACGCGGTCCCCTTCGACCCGCGTCCCCCGATGGTCACCTCGGGCCTGCGCATCGGCACGGCGGCCCTGGCCACCCGTGGTTTCGGCGACACCGAGTTCACCGAGGTGGCCGACATCATCGCCGCCGCCCTGGCGGGCACCTCCGACGTCGACACCCTGCGTGGCCGAGTCTCCCGCCTGGCCCAGAGCGTCCCGCTGTATCAGGGCCTCGAAGACTGGCGCCTGCTCGGCTGAGCCGACACCCCGTACCCGATGGCCCCGCCGGTTTCCGAACCGGCGGGGCCATCGTTTTTCATCCGTCCTGGAGTCCCGCCGGGCGGAATATCGACGCTGGGCGTTGCGTCGAGCCGACAGGGTGTGCGGAGTGTGGTTGTCGGAATGCACAAAGTTCTGGTGAATCGCGCACGGGGTGAATGAAGTACGGCATGGTCAGTCTGCATGGGATATCGAGGTGAGCTTGCTCGTGAGGTCGGCGGGGAGGTGCATGCGTTCGAGTTGCTCTCCGAGGCCGAAGCCAAGGAGCTGATCGACCTGTTCCGGGCCGCGCGGGCCAACGAGGTGCGGGCACTGCGTCGAGCCATCGATGCCGCGCTCACCGCGATGCCGACTCCGCTGCGCAAGGTGACGCGCAAGATCATTTTCGGTAGATGAACCGATGATCGAGACCGAACTGGAAGCCCAGACCCAACTCGTGGTGCTCGCGCGCACGCTGCAGGTGCCGCCGCAGCACCTCGCGCCGCTGGCTCGGCTCGGTGCGGTGCACCTTTCGGCGATGCAGCAGCAGATCCTGCGCGCGTTGCACGCCGAACACGCGGACATGTTCCGGCGGATCAGCCCGGTCGTGCCGATCTTTCCCATCGGTCTCGGCGTCGCGCTGTTCGAGCGGGTGGTGCCGCCGGTGCTCGCGGCCAGGTTCCTCGGCGCGGTCGGCGTCAAGCACCCCCAGAAGTGCGCGCAGGCGCTGTGCACCGTCGATGCCGTGTACGCGGCCGACGGCGCACCGTTCCTCGACCCGAACGTCTTCGAGCAGCTGATGCGATACGGCAGGCCGGAGCCGATCACCCTCATCATCAACGAGTTGCTGCGGCGTCGCGACTACGTGACGGCGGCGCGGTTCCTCTCGGTGGTGGACGAACCGCTGATCGCGGCCTTGGAGCAGAGCGTCCTCGACGACGCGGGCCTGATCTTCACCGCCGCCTACGCCTACCCGGCGCACACGCTGAGCCGGATCGTCCGGCAATTGCTCGCGGGTCCGCGCGGACGGATTCCGGGCATGCTCCACACCGTCCTGGCGGGTCCGCCTGCCCTGCATCACGCGATGCTCGCCCTGTTCTGCAAGGTCGCCCCCGATATCGCGGGCACCCTCGGCGACATCTTCTTCGGTCGCGGCACCACCCACGAGGTCGGTCGGTTCCTGCTCACCGCGGTGAACCGAAACGCCTCGCCCGCCCTGCTCACCGTCATCGGTCGGCTCAATCCTGTTGCCCTGTGGGCACTGTCGACGAATCCGCAGCTCGCCGACACCGATGTGCTCGGGGCCCTGGTCCGCTCGCTGGACGGCAAGGACGAGGCCGACCCGTGGCGCGGCCTGTTCGCACTCTCGGCCCGCCTGAGCGAACCGGCCCGCCGCCACATCGCCGCAACCCTGGCCGAACTGGACGAAACCTCGGTCGCCGCCCTCCCCGCCCACGCGACCGACGCCACCTACTGGCCCGCCCTGCTCCAACTCCTCGCCGAATCCGAACCCGCCGCCCAATCGCGAGTCGCCGCGATCTGGTCACGCCTTCCCCATGAATTGCAATCGAGCATCGAACGCCACATCCACGAAAACCGCTACGACACCCGCCTGAGCCGCATCACCGACGCCCTCACCACAGTCACCCCCGAAGAAGTCTTCTTCCGCCGCCGCCAACAGATCCGTCAACGAGGAGAAGATCACTTCGCGTCGTGGTGAGTCGCTGTCGCGCTGCCGTTTTCGAGGGTCGCGCCGGCTGGTCGAGTGATCGGCCCGGGCCGAAGCTCGTCCGGTCGTGCGCTCAGCTCACCAGGGGGCGCAAGGTGCGCCCGACCTGGTCGATGACGCCGGGTTCGTGGCCGTTGGCGATCAGGTTGACGATGAGGCCGTCGATGCCGTGGTCGAGGACGCGGGTGCGGATCTGTTCGGCGACTTCGTCCGGGGTGCCGGCGAACTGGCGGTCGGCGACGCTGGCGCGGCGTTCGGCTTCGGTCATGGTGGACAGGTCGAGGCCGAGGCGCGACAGCGAGTCGGCCTGGATCTTGCGGGCGCGATCGCCGTCGTCGTCGACGATGGCCATGGCGAGGAAGCTGGTCTCGAGGGTGGCGGGGTCGCGGCCCGCTTCGTCGCAACGCTGGTGCAGTGCGTCGAGCTTGCGGGGCAGTTCGGACGCGTTGCAGATGATGTTGAGGTGGTCGGCGAAGCGCGCGGCCATGCCGAAGGTCTTCTTCTCGCCCCCACCGCCGAGCAGAATCGGCAGGTCGTCGCGGATGCGCGGCTCGTTCATCGCGTGCTCGGTGTGATACCACTTGCCGTCGAAGCTGGATCGCTGTCCGCGCAGCATCGGCGTGATGATCTGCAGCGCTTCGTCGAGCCGCTCGAATCGCTCGGTGAACGTGCCGAATTCGAACCCGTACTGCTGGTGCTCCAACTCGAACCACCCCGCCCCGATCCCGAGCACCGCCCGACCGCCGCTCACCACATCAAGGGTGGTGACGGTCTTGGCGAGCAGCGCCGGATTCCGGTAGGTGTTGCCGGTGACCAGGGCCGACAACTGGATGGTCTCGGTCGCGGTGGCCAGTCCCGACAGCGCCGAATAGGCCTCGAGCATCGGCTCCTCTGGCCCGCCGATCAACGGCAACTGATAGAAGTGATCCATCACGAAGGCCGCGTCGAATCCCGCCGCTTCGGCCTCCCTGGCCTGCGCGATCACCGCCGGAAACAGTTCACGCACCGACGACGAGTTGCTGAAATTGGGCATCTGATAACCGAGGCGAATGCTCATACGGCGACCTTAGGACTTGGAGTGCACTCCAAGTCAAGGCTGCCGGTCGAAGGTTCAGCGGAGGGCGGTCATACCCGCGCGTGTGTGATCGGTAGACCGACAGGACGAGGTCGGTCAGTGGATCGGACAGGTAATTCCTCGGCCGCGCCCAATCGAGGATCGCTGACGTGGTGTGGACCCTATCGATCAGCGAACCTGAGCAGACCCCTGGCCCCGGCGCGATCGGCACCCTAGGCTCACACCATGACCGACGAGCCGGACATGCCGGAGACCGCTGTCACTGTCGTCCGCGAGTTCTTCCGTGCGCTCGAACTCAGCGCGATCGACGAGGCGCTGGAACTGCTTCATCCCGAGATCGTCTGGAAGAACGCCTCGCTGCCGAGTGTGCGCGGCAAGAAGCGGGTCGCGGGGCTGTTGCGCGGCCTTGATCGTCCGAAGCTCGGGTTCTCCGCGGACATGCACCACATCGCCGCCGACGGCGACATCGTGCTCACCGACCGCACCGACTACCTGCACGTCGGCCCGGTGCGGATCGGCTTCTGGGTGAGTGGCACCTTCGAACTGCGCGACGGCCGGATCGTGTTGTGGGACGACCACTTCAGCAAGGGCAACGTCCTGCGCGGCACCGTCGTCGGCGTGGTGAAGGCGATCACCGGCCGCTGAGCTACTCGTGCTTGCGCAGATAGTTCAGGTAGGTCGGACGTAGCACGTCGGCGAGCTTTCCGTCGCCCGCGTGGAAGTAGTCGTCGATCATCGGCAGTACGTACTTGATGTCGGCCGAGCTCTCGCCGAGCTCGCCCGCCTCGGCCTGAGCGGCCGGAATCGACTTGAGCAGTTCCCACAGGAACTTCACGTCGCCGTGTCGCACGGCGGTCTTCACCGCGCGATCGTGCAGTTCCTTCGACGACAGCTTCTCCAGATCCTGATCATCGGACATGTCATCGACTCTAGCCCTCGGCGTGGCACACGTGCCGGATCCGCCCGCGACAGTGCCGGTTAACGACAAATTCACGGACACGTGCGCCGGTCCAGCAGCGCGGCCACTCATTCGGCGGTAGCGTCGGTGATGCGAGTCGCGTCGGTGTGATTCGTACGGGAGGTCCTGACCGTGACTGAGCTACTCAGTGCGAGAGGGCCGGCACCTGGCCCTCGGGGCGGTTGACTCAGCGTCGAACGCCCACAAGGACGGACCGGTCCAGCGAGATCGTTCGCGCGGGTGCCGTGCGAACACATAAGGAGCCCACCGTGACTGCTGCACGCTCCGTTTCCGCTTCCGCGAAGCACACGGCCTCGGCCTCGGCCTCGAAGAAAGGGGCTCGCCCCTCACGTTCCGGTCGCAAGACTTTTGTCGTCGACACCTCCGTACTCCTGTCGGATCCCTGGGCCGTCACCCGGTTCGGGGAACACAGTGTGGTCCTACCCCTGGTCGTGATCAGTGAGTTGGAGGCGAAACGGCACCACCACGAGCTCGGCTGGTTCGCCCGCGAAGCGCTGCGCATGCTCGACGACCTGCGGGTCCAGCACGGCAGGCTCGACCAGGCGCTGCCCATCGGCACCGACGGCGGCACCCTGCAGGTGGAGCTCAACCACACCGATTCGTCGGTGCTGCCCGCCGGGTTCCGCTCCGACACCAACGATTCCCGCATCCTGGCCTGCGCGCTGAACTTCTCGGCCGAGGGCGAGGACGTGGTGCTGGTGTCCAAGGACATCCCGCTGCGCGTCAAGGCGAGCGCGGTCGGATTGTCGGCCGACGAGTACCACGCGCAGGACGTGGTGACCTCCGGCTGGAGCGGGATGGTGGAACTCGACGTCGCGGGCTCGCAGATAGATCAGCTCTACGCCGATGCGGTGATCGACCTCGACGATGCGCGAGAGTTGCCGTGCCACACCGGTGTTCGATTGCTGGGCAGCAGTTCCAGCGCGCTGGGCCGGGTCACCGCCGACAAGCGGATACAGCTGGTCAGGGAGCGCGAGGCTTTCGGCCTGCACGGGCGTTCGGCCGAACAGCGCATCGCACTCGATCTGCTGCTCGACGAGAGCATCGGCATCGTGTCGATGGGCGGGCGCGCGGGCACCGGTAAGTCGGCGCTGGCGTTGACCGCCGGGCTCGAGGCGGTGCTCGAGCGTCGGACCCAGCGCAAGGTGGTGGTGTTCCGGCCGCTGTACGCGGTGGGTGGGCAGGAACTGGGCTATCTGCCGGGCTCGGAGAGCGAGAAGATGGGCCCGTGGGCACAGGCCGTCTTCGACACGCTCGACGGGCTGGCCAGCCGCGAGGTGCTGGAGGAGGTGCTCAGTCGCGACATGCTCGAAGTGCTGCCGTTGACCCACATCCGGGGTCGTTCGCTGCACGATTCGTTCGTGATCGTCGACGAGGCGCAGTCGCTCGAGCGCAATGTGCTGCTGACGGTGCTGAGCCGCCTCGGCACGGGGTCGCGGGTGGTGCTCACCCACGATGTCGCCCAGCGCGACAATCTGCGGGTCGGCAGGCACGACGGTGTGGCGGCGGTGATCGAAAAGCTCAAGGGCCACCCACTTTTCGCGCACATCACGCTCACTCGCAGCGAGCGCTCGCCGATCGCGGCGCTGGTGACCGAGATGCTCGAGGAATACGGGCCGAACGCGTAATCCTCGGCAATCGGGCCGCGTCGCGGTGCGAATCCGTTTGATTACCGCAAACAGTGGGTAATATCCGCTCCGACACCAATCCAGCAACGGCTCGGCGAACACTGTTCCGCCGGGCCGTTGCGGATGTCGGCCAGGCTCCAATCCGAGGGCGTGCCCCTCGGGGGAGCCACTCGCGAGAGGATGGATATGAACCACTTCGCTCGACGTACTGCTGCCGGAAGCGCCGCGGTCCTGGCCGCGGCTGGTCTGCTGCTCGCCGCCGGCTGCAGCGACGACGACACGGACAAGGCCAAGGACACCGTTGCCTCGGTGACCTCCGCCGTCGGAGCCCCGGGGGACAGCGCCACCACTGAGCCGGGGATGGGCGGGATGACCACCACGCCCGGTTCGGAAACGACCTCCGGGTCCGAGACCACGTCGGGCTCGGCGACAGGCGAGGCGGCCGGAGAGTCGACCACCGTCTCCACCCCGAACGGTGACATCACCATCTCCGGCGAGGTGTACAAGAAGTACATGGCGGTCGGCGCCGCGGGCAGCCCGCTCGGCGCACCGGAGGAAGCCCAGGAATCCGGCCCCGACGGCGGCGAGTACCAGGACTTCACCGGTGGCACCATCTACTGGAGCAAGGATTCCGGCGCCCACATCGTGTGGGGCGATATTCGCGAGGCGTGGGAGGAGAACGGCGGCGCCAACGGCACGCTGGGCTACCCGACCAGCGACGAGAAGGACATCCCCGGAGGCAAGCAGAGCGACTTCACCGGTGGCACCATCACCTGGGTCGACGGCGAGACCACGGTGACGCCGAAGTAGCAGTCGCGTTTCGCACCAGCGCGGGGACCCGGGTTCACCCCCGTAGGTCCCCGCGCTTGCGCACGAGACCGAGCAACGCTTCGCGCCCGCGCTCATTTGGGACTAGGTTGTCGGGGTGCAGAAAACTTTGACCGACCGCGAGCTGCTGGATTCGCTCGCGGACGAGGTGGAAACGAACCTGCGTCGCCATATCGAGGTGGCCGACGGCTGGCAGCCGCACGAGCAGGTTCCGTGGTCGGACGGGCGCAATTTCGCCTTCCTCGGCGGCACCGACTGGACCCCGGAACAGTCCGAGCTCAGCGACACCGCCAGGCTCGCGCTGACCGTGAGCGTCCTGGTCGCCGACAATCTGCCGTCCTACCACCGTGAGCTCGGCAAGCACCTGCGCACCGGCCCCTGGTGGCGCTGGGTCGGCCGGTGGACGGCGGAGGAGAACCGCCACGAGATCATGATCCGCAACTACCTCATGCTCACGCGTGCGGTGGATCCGGTCGCGCTCGAGCGGGCCCGCATGCAGCACATGACCGACGGGTTCAATCGCCCCCCCATGCACCTGATCGACGTGCTGGCCACCTGCGCGTTCGAGGAGGCCGCTGCCGCGATTCGGCATCGCAACACCGCCGCGCTGGGTGAGAACCCGATCGTCACCGCGATGGCCGAGAAGCTGGCCGCCGACGACGAGTTGCAGGCCGAGTTCTTCGCCGCGCTCGTCGCCGCCGCCCTCGACCTGGTCCCCGACCAGGGGGTGCGCGCGATCGCCGATCGGGTCGCCGACTTCCGGGTGCCGCACGTGGATCTGCCCGGTGGCGGATCCAGTGACGAGGCCCTGGCCGAGGCGGGCATCTACGACCGCGCGAACGAGGCCGAACTGGTGTTCAAGCCGCTGCTGCGTCGCTGGAACATCTTCTCCCGCAACGATTTCAGCGAAGCGGGCGACAAGGCTCGCGCGGAACTCGCGCACCTGGCCTGATCGTCGGCCGCGAACGGCCGCCACCTCTGCGGGGTGGCGGCCGTTCGGCATCTGGCGTGCCCGGCCGGGCCGGGTCTCAGCGGTCGACGTCGGCCATCGCGAGCACGTCGAGCTTGCGATCGAGCTCTTCCATCGAGAGCTTGTCCGGCACGAGCCCACGGTCGATGACGGTCTGGCGGATCGTCTTCTTCTCGCGCAGCGCCTGTTTGGCGACCGCGGCCGCTTCCTCGTAGCCGATGGCGGAGTTGAGCGGGGTGACGATCGACGGCGACGATTCGGCGAGGGTGCGCAGATGTTCCTCGTTGGCGACCAGTCCGCTCACGCACCTGTCGGCGAACAGTCGAGAGACGTTGGCCAGCAGGCGAATCGACTCCAGCAGGTTGCGGGCCATCACCGGAATGTAGACATTGAGCTCGAACGCCCCGCTGGCCCCGCCGAACGCGATCGCCGCGTCGTTGCCGACCACCTGCACCGCCACCTGCGTAACCGCCTCGGGCAGAACGGGATTCACCTTGCCGGGCATGATCGAACTCCCCGGCTGCAGGTCCGGCAGCTGCAATTCGCCGAGTCCGGTCAGCGGGCCCGAACCCATCCAGCGGATATCGTTGGCGATCTTGGTCAGGCTCACCGCGATGGTGCGCAGCGCGCCGGAGGCCTCGACCAGTCCGTCGCGCGCGGCCTGGGCTTCGAAGTGATCCTCGGCTTCGCGGAGGGCGTCGATTCCGGTGGTGCGCCGCAGTTCCGCGACGACTTTCGTGCCGAATCCGGTGGGGGCGTTGAGGCCGGTGCCGACCGCGGTGCCGCCGATCGGCAGCTCGCCCAGGCGCGGCAGGGTGGCCATCGCGCGCTCGATGCCCGCGGCGATCTGGCGGGTGTAGCCGCCGAACTCCTGGCCGAGTGTCACCGGTACCGCGTCCATGAGGTGAGTGCGTCCCGATTTCACCACGGTGCGCCACTGCTGCGACTTGTCCAGCAGGGCCAGGCGCAGATGTTCCAGCGCGGGAACGAGTTCGGTGATCACAGCCTCGGTGGCGGCCAGGTGCGTCGCGGTCGGGAAGGTGTCGTTGGAGGACTGCGACATGTTCACGTCGTCGTTGGGGTGCACGGTCACACCGTTGCGCGCGGCGATCGAGGCGATCACCTCGTTGGCGTTCATGTTCGAACTGGTACCCGAACCGGTCTGGAACACATCGATCGGGAACTGGTCGTCGTGCTCGCCGTTCGCGATCTCGCCCGCCGCGGCGATGATCGCGTCGGCCTTGGTCGGATCGAGCAGGCCCAGGTCCTTGTTCACCTGCGCGCAAGCGGCCTTCAACAGCCCGAGCGCGCGGATCTGGGCTCGCTCCAGCCCCCGTCCGCTGATCGGGAAGTTCTCGACGGCCCGTTGCGTCTGCGCCCGCCACAGGGCGTCGACCGGGACGCGAACCTCCCCCATGGTGTCGTGTTCGATCCGGTACTGCCCGTCGTCGTCAGCCATAGTTCGACCCTAGGACCAGAACACCGCGAATGGTGGCCACACTCCAGCGCGAAATCCCACATCCGCGACAGGAATACTCGCGACACCACCGGTGCCGACGACCGGTGCGGTGCTGGGCGCCGCCGTGGTACGACCACGCGGCGCCCAGCCCCGGATCACGGCAGGGGCGGTGTCGCGCTGTCGTCGCCGTCGAAGTCGACCGAGGAGTACTCGCGCAGCTTCGTCAGGCGGTGGTAGGCATCGATCATGCGAACGGTGCCCGACTTGGAACGCATCACGATCGACTGGGTCGACGCGCCGCCCGCGTAGTAGCGCACGCCGCGCAGCAGGTCGCCGTCGGTGACGCCGGTGGCGCAGAAGAAGACGTTGTCGCCGGAGACCAGGTCGGTGGTCGAGAGCACGCGGTCCAGATCGTGGCCCGCGTCGATCGCCTTCTGGCGCTCCTCGTCGTCCTTCGGGGCGAGCATGCCCTGCAGCTCGCCGCCGAGGCAGCGCAGCGCGGCGGCGGCGATGATGCCCTCGGGGGTGCCGCCGATGCCGACCAGGATGTCGACGCCGGACTCGGGACGCGCGGCGGCGATGGCGCCCGCGACGTCACCGTCGGAGATGAGGCGGATGCGGGCGCCCGCGTCGCGCGCCTGCTGGATGGTGTCCTCGTGACGGGGACGGTCCAGGATGCAGACGGTCAGATCGGACACCGACAGGTGTTTGGCCTTGGCCACGCGGCGGATGTTCTCGCCGATCGGGGCGGTGATGTCGATCGAGCCCGCGGCGTCGGGGCCGACGGCGATCTTGTGCATGTAGAACACCGCGGACGGGTCGAACATGGCGCCGCGCTCGGCGACCGCGAGCACGGAGATGGCGCCGGGGGAGCCCTTCGACATCAGGGTGGTGCCGTCGACCGGGTCGACCGCGAAGTCGACCTCGGGGCCGGTGCCGTCGCCGACGAGCTCACCGTTGTAGAGCATCGGCGCTTCGTCCTTCTCGCCTTCGCCGATGACGACGATGCCCTTCATCGACACCGAGCTCACGAGTTGACGCATGGCGTCGACGGCCGCGCCGTCGCCACCTTCCTTGTCGCCACGGCCGACCCAACGGCCACTCGCCATCGCGCCTGCCTCGGTGACGCGGACCAGCTCCAGTGCGAGGTTGCGATCGGGTGCCTCGCGGCGGCTGGGGGCGGGCGGTGATGCCGTCATTGCGGAGTGCCTCCTTGGCGTTGGTGATACGGGGGCATTGTCGCATTTCGAAACGGCACGCTCGTGCACGACCTCCGCGATGACCCCTCGGTGGCCTGGTCGGCACTCGAGTGGATACTGGTAGCCGTGGCACAGACCAAGCACCGCATTTTCAACGACTACCGCGATCTGTTCTGGTCGTTGATCCCGTTGGTGCTGGCCGCGGTGGTACTGGCGGGGGTGGCGAGCCAGTGCACGGTGGCGACGAACGGCCCCACGCAGGGCCAGATCCCGCATTTCGACGCCGACGCCGCGCTGACCTCCGACGCGAAATCGCTGTCGTTCCCGATCCGCAATCCGGCGTTGCCGCACGACTGGGTATCGAACTCGGGTAGCCGCGACACCATCGCCACCGCCGGCGGCGGCGTGGTGAGCACGGTCGGCTACATCACCCCGCAGGGCACCTACATGCGGTATTCGCAGACCGACGCCTCCGAGGAGGCGTTGTCGCGGCATGTTCTCGGCTCGCGCTACCCGACCGGAATGCAAGACGTGGCCGGGCAGAAGTGGGTCGTCTACACCGAGCCGACCGAGGAAACGGGGTGGATCACGGACCTGGGCGGGGTGCGCGTCCTGATCACCGGCGCGGGCAACGAGGCTGCCTTCACCACTTTGGCCCAGGCGATCACATCCGCTCAACCGCTGTCGAAGTGAGCAACGGCGAAGTCGGACGACTGCTCAGTCGGTAGCGTCCAGATCCGCGCGCGACAGGGCGTCCTCCACGCGACGCCGGGCGCCGGCGAGATGTTGTTCGCAGCGGGTGGCCAAGGCTTCGCCGCGCTCCCACAGCACCAGCGAGTCGTCCAGGTCGAGGCCGCCCTGTTCGAGCATCTTCACCACGTTGATGAGCTCGTCGCGGGCGCGTTCGTAGCCGAAGGTCGCGATCTCGGCCAGGGTGTCGGTGTTCTCGGAACCGGCGTCGGCCACGGTCACTTCCTCTTCTCGTCGGTGGTCTCTGGCGTCAGTCGCTGGGTGCCCAGCGCCGCGGCGGTGACGGCGCCGTCGGCGACCCTGATGCGCAGCTGGCTGCCCGCGGGGGAGTCGTCGATCGAACGCACGACGTGTCGCTCGGGACCGGCGACGCGCTGCACGACAGCGTAGCCACGGGCCAGGGTGGCGGCCGGACCCACCGCGGTGAGTTTCTCGCGCAGGTGCAGGGTGGTCGTCGACTCGCCGCGCAGAAGTTGTTCGACATTGCGTCGCGCGGCGGTGCGTAGGCGTTCCAGCTCGTCGTGGCGGTGGGTCAGTTCGCGCAGGGGGTCGGCCAGGACTGGGCGCGAGCGCAATTGGGTGAGGGTGTGCGTTTCGCGCTGGACCCAGCCGCGCAGCGCCGCCGCCGAGCGGGCGCGCATCTCGCGGACCCCGGCCAGTTCGGCGGCGGCGTCGGGGACGATGCGTTTGGCGGCGTCGGTGGGGGTGGCCGCGCGCACGTCGGCCACCAGGTCGAGCAGGGGGTTGTCGGGTTCGTGGCCGATGGCGCTGACGATCGGGGTGCGGGCGGCGGCGACGGCCCGACACAGGGCCTCGTCGGAAAAGGCCAGCAGATCCTCGACGCTGCCACCGCCACGGGCGAGCACGATCACTTCGACTTCGGGGTCGCGATCCAGTTCGGCCAGGGCTTCGAGCATCTGCGGCACCGCGGTAGGACCTTGCACCGCGGTATTGCGGATCACGAAACGCACTGCGGGCCAACGATTCTGGGCCACCGACAAGACGTCGCGTTCGGCCGCGCTCGCCCGTCCGGTGATCAACCCCACGGTCGCGGGCAGGAACGGCAACCCCCGCTTGAGCCGGGCATCGAAGAGCCCCTCGGCCGTCAACAGGGCTTTCAATCGTTCGATCCGCGCCAACAGCTCACCGATACCGACCGCGCGAATCTCGGTGACCCGCAACGAGACCGTGCCGCGGCCGGTGAAGAAGTGCAGTTTGCCGTAGACGACCACCCGGCTGCCCTCGGTCAACGGCACCGGCAGCCTGCGCAGCAGGTCGGGATCGCAGGTCAGCGACAGCGACATGTCGACCGAGGCATCGCGAAGTACCAGAAACGCGGTGCGGGTGCCGGGACGCGAATTGATCTGGGTGAGCTGCCCCTCCACCCAGATGCTGCCGAGCCGCTCGATCCACTGGGCGACCTTCACCGCGACCGAACGCACCGGATACGGCTGCTCCGCCGAATTCGCCGGAGCGCCTGCTTGCGCGACGCCGTCCTGAGTCATAGGTCAGTTCTACGCGATGCGCTGCCACACGAGAAGGCGGCCGCACCCCTCGAGGGGTCACGGCCGCCTCGGCGAGAGTTTCTTATTGCGCTTGGACGGTGGCGATGCGGTTGGTGAGCATCGTGACGAAGGGGGCGCGGGCGCGGGTCTGCTGTTCGAAGTCCAGCAGCTGGGCCAGCTCCTCGACGGAGAGCATCCGCAGCCGGGCACGCAGCTGGGCCAGCGTCATCGCGGGGTAGTCGTAGCGGATCGCGACCTCGGGGGCGACGACCTCCTCCGCGGCGGGCTCCTCGGCCGGCTCGATGACCTCTTCCTCGGTCTCGAGCAGCAGCAGCGACGCGGGCACGACCTTGCCGTTGGTCTGCGCGGGGTCGGCGTCCTCGAACAGATCGAAGCGGCTGGTGTGGCCGTTGACGGTCGCCGGGGGCTCGATGTCCTCGTCGAAGGTGGCCCACTCGGGCTGCTCGGCAGGAGCCGAACCCAGCCGCTCGAACACGCCATCGCCCTTGAGCGCGAGGCTGGTGACGAACTGCTGCACATGCATGGTGGTCTGCAGCACGCGACTGAGCGCGGTGATCGGTAGATTGACCGCGGCGACGGGGAGTCGCCGGGTCTCTTCTAAGGCGTATACGGCGGCGCCGGCGGCCACCCTGGCCAGGAACGGAGGTCGAAACATGCCCCCAGCCTGCCGCAAACCGGGTGTGATGCAAAGGTCCAGGCCCCTGTTATGTGACTTTCGCCCCTTGATCCGACCTGATCGGGCCCGTCGCACGCACGTAAGCTGTGGGATATGACCTCGGCAATCCCCTTGAACGTCGGTATCACGCGCTCCGCCGGCGCGCCCACTGCCGGTGGCAAGCGCGTGCTGCTGGCCGAGCCGCGCGGCTACTGCGCAGGCGTCGACCGTGCCGTCGAGACCGTGGAGAAGGCTCTCGAGAAGCACGGCGCCCCGATCTATGTCCGCAAGGAGATCGTGCACAACCGGCACGTGGTGGAAACGCTACGTGAGCGGGGCGTGATCTTCGTCGACGAGACCGATGAGGTGCCCGAGGGCGCGCTGGTCGTGTTCTCCGCGCACGGCGTCGCGCCGATCGTGCACGAGACCGCCGCCGAACGGAACCTGCGCACCATCGACGCCACCTGTCCGCTGGTCACCAAGGTGCACCAGGAAGCCAAGCGTTTCGCCCGCGACGACTACGACATCCTGCTGATCGGCCACGAAGGCCATGAGGAAGTCGAAGGCACCGCCGGCGAGGCGCCCCAACACGTGCAACTGGTCGACGGCCCCGACTCGGTGGACAAGGTGACGGTGCGCGACCCGTCGAAGGTGATCTGGCTGTCGCAGACCACGCTCTCGGTCGACGAGACCATGGAGACCGTCGAGCGGCTGCGCCAGCGTTTTCCGACACTGCAGGATCCGCCCAGCGACGACATCTGCTACGCCACCTCCAACCGCCAGACCGCGGTGAAGGCGATGGCGCCCGAATGCGATCTGGTGATCGTGGTCGGTTCGCGCAACTCGTCGAACTCGGTGCGACTGGTCGAGGTGGCCCTCGGCGCGGGTGCGAAGGCGTCGTATCTGGTCGACTACGCCCGCGAGGTCGATCCGGCCTGGCTCGACGGCGTGCAGACCATCGGCATCACCTCCGGCGCCTCGGTGCCGGAGATCCTGGTGACCGGAGTACTCGATCTGCTGGCCGAGCACGGCTTCGGCGAGGTGCAGCCGGTGACCACGGCCAACGAGACGCTGGTCTTCTCGCTACCCCGCGAACTTCGCGCCGCGCGCAAGGATCAAGCCAAGCAGGCCTGAGGTCACGGGGCGTCCGGGCGGCGGCGTTCGGTACGGGCGGAGTCGGCACGGTCGCGGTAGCGCACGTTCGGCTGCGGGTGCGGGGGTGCCTCGCCGCGGCGGCGCGGTACGCGAGCCGGTTCAGGGTCGCGGGGTGCGGCGGCCCGGGCGCGCGGGTCGGACTCGCGGGGCGCGGCGGGGGTGCGGGCGGCGCGGGGTTCACGAGGCCTGGCGGCGGGCGCGCGTTTCGGGTCGCTCGGCCGGGCCGGTCGGCGAGCCGGGCTCGCCATATCGACCTCGGTGTCGGGCTCGTCCATCACCGCGGTGCCACGGCGCGGCCGCTTGCGGGCGGCGGTGGCGAGGTCGGGGGTGGGTTCGGGGCGACGGCGCTTGGCCGGCTTGCGCTCGGTCTTGCGTTCCGGCGTGGGACGAGCCGTGTTGGGCATCCGCTTGGCGAGCGCGATTCTGGCACCGCCGATCGCCAGCACCAGCACGGTCGCCAGCGCCATCGTGGGGAAACGCTCCACCAGCGGGATGATCAGGTTCATCAGGAGGTCTTTGATGGAGGTGGTGGCACGCCCACCCAGCAGCTGGCAGGCCACCGGCACCGCGACGAACAACAACAGTGGCGGCATCACCATCGTGGCGAACAGACCGCGCAAGCGCACGGCACAGACGGCGAGCACGCAGCCGAGTACGTACAGGGTCGAGAATGTGCCGGTCGGGTAGGTCTCTCCGCCGAGTGCGTCGATCAGGAACCCGAGACCCGTCGCACCCGAGGCGAGCAGAATCGCGGCCCAGGCGGGGATGCCGGGTACCGAGGGCACGATCGAACGTTGCGGCGCGGGCACCCGGGGTCGCGCACGTTGGGAAGCAGCCACACTATGACACTAACTGCACATCGGCCCTGTGGGCGCTACGGCACGGGGATCTCAGACGCGATCCTCGGCGTCGGCGAACGCGACGACGCGTGGTCGGGTCTCGGTGAGGCGGATTGCCGGGAGCTCCTGATCGGCGATGCCGAGATCGTGCATCCGGCGCGCGGTGACCATCACCCGCGACTCCACCGAGCCCACCGTCGCGTTGAAAGCGGCTACGGCCTTACCGAGATTCACGCCCAGATTGTCCAGATGTTCGGCGACCTTGCCCACCCGGGTGTAGAGCTCCTTGCCCAGTTGCTGCACCGTTGCCATATCCCGCGAGAGCGCTTCCTGTCGCCAACTGAACGCCACCGTGCGGAGTAGCGCGATCAAGGTAGTGGGGGTTGCCAGAATCACGTTCCGGCCGAACGCGTACTCCAGCAGGTCGGCGTCGGTGGTGAGCGCGGCGTCGAGGAACGGATCGCCCGGTACGAACAGCACGACGAATTCCGGTGCCGGATCGAAGGCCGCCCAGTACGCCTTGTCGGCCAGTTGGTCGACGTGGGCGCGCAGGTGCTTGGCGTGGCGGGCCAGTAATTGGGCGCGTGCGCTGGGATCGTCGGTGGTCGCCGCGTCCAGATAGGCCGAGAACGGGACCTTCGCGTCGACGACGATGTGTCGGCCACCGGCCAGGCGCACCACCATGTCGGGACGGACCACGCCGCGATCGTCGCCACCGGGCCGACTCACCTGCGTGTCGAAATCACAGTGCCGGGTCATCCCGGCGAGTTCGACGACTCGTTCCAGCTGGATCTCGCCCCACCGCCCACGCACCTGTGGGGCGCGCAGCGCGGCCACCAACTGGCCGGTCTGATCGGAGAGCCGATGGGAGGTGCGTTGCATACCGGCGACCTGTTCGCGCAACCCCGAATACGCGTCGATCCGATGGTGCTCGACCTGCCGGATCTGCTGTTCCAACGCTCCGACCGCGTCGCGGAGCGGATCGACCATCGCGCCGATCGCGGCCGAATGTCTGCGCGCGGCATCCTCATTGGCCGAGTGCAGCGACTGCTGCAGCAACCGTTGATTGTCCCCGGCCGCGGCGAGCCGGGCCTCCGCGGTGGCGGCGCGTTGCCCACCACGGGCGGCATGGCCCAACCAGCCGAGACCGAAGCCTGCGGCGAATACCAAGACGAGCGCGACGAGCATCGAAGCGGTCATGGGAGGCGATACTGCCCGAGGGCACCGACAAGTTCGCAATTCCCCGGCAAATCGGGCATGGCGGCGGCCGTGCCACCGACGAGTTCGCGGTTTCCCCGGCGGCGGCGGTGTATGTACCGCGCTGTTCGCCACGCCGGTGAATTACACGCGTGTGGTGCGTCGATTGAATTCTGTCGGGGGCGTGCCCTACGGTTCGCGACATGCGGATCCTGCACACCTCCGACTGGCACATCGGGCGCACCTTTCACGGTGTCGACCTGCTGGCCGATCAGGCGCGGGTGCTGACGGCCGTCGCGGACCTGGTCGCGACCGAATCCGTCGACGTGGTGGTGGTGCCCGGCGACATCTACGACCGCTCGATCCCCAACGCCGACGCCATCGGGGTCTGCAATCGCGGATTCGAGGCGATCCGGGCGGCGGGCGCGACGATCGTCGCCACCTCGGGCAATCACGATTCGCCGGCCCGGCTCGGTGCGGGCGCCAGCTTCGCCGCGGCCGGTGGCCTGCACCTGTGCACGAGGGTCGCCGACGCGGACCGGCCGATCGTGGTCCCCGACGGCGACGGTGAGGTGGCGTTCTACGGCATCCCGTATCTGGAACCGGAGATCACCCGCACCGAACTGGGCGTGCCGCAGGCGCATTCGCACGCGGAGATCCTCGATGCCGCGATGGCGCGGATCCGTGCCGACATCGCGGCCAGGGGCGCCACCCGCACGGTCGTGCTGGCGCACGCGTTCGTGGTCGGCGGGGAGGCGACGGGCTCGGAGCGGTCCATCTCGGTGGGTGGCGTGGAAACGGTGTCGATGTCGGCTTTCGACGGCATCGACTATGTGGCTCTCGGCCATCTGCATTCGCCGCAGACCCTCGCTGAGTCGGTGCGCTACAGCGGATCTCCGCTGCCGTATTCGTTCGGTGAGAGTTCCCATCGCAAGGCGGTCTGGATCGTCGACCTCGATGCGCGGGGGCTCGCCGCGGTGCATCGCCACGATCTGCCGCTGGTCCGCGGGCTCAGCAGGCTCACCGGCACCATCGAAGCCCTGCTCACCGATGTCGAATACGCCGCGGCCGAAAAGCATTACGTGTCGGCCACACTCACCGACACCACCCGTCCGGTGGACCCGATGCGCAAGCTGCGCGAGCGGTTCCCCCACGCGGTGCACGTGGAATGGGAACGCCCGCAGGGCAATCCGGAGCTGCACTACCGCGAGCGGGTACACGGTCGTCGCGACACGGAGGTCGCGGCGAGCTTCCTGACCGACGTGCGTGGCACCCCGAGCAAGGCGGAGATGGCGTGGGTGGAGCGTGCGCTCGCCGCCGCGGTGCGCGAAAACGACTCGGTCCTTGTCGAATCCGGCCAGGAGCCGGTTGCCTCGGAGCTGACCGCGTGAACCGCCGCGCAGGGGCCGTGACGGTGACGCTCGCCGGTGGCGTCGCGTGAGACTGCACCGACTCGAACTCACCGCGTTCGGCCCGTTCGCCGAGACCACCGTCGTCGATTTCGACGCGCTCGGCGCCGACGGGCTGTTCCTGCTCCACGGGCACACCGGTGCGGGCAAGACGACCATCCTCGACGCCATCGCCTTCGCCCTCTACGGCAAGGTGCCCGGTGCGCGCGGCGAGAGCAAGCGCCTGCACTCCGACCACGCCGATCCGCAGACACCGCCGAGCGTCGTGCTGGAGGCCACCCTCGGCGGTCGCCTCGTGCGCCTGACCCGGTCGCCCGAATTCGAGCGCCCGAAGAAGAACGGCACCGGAACCAGGCTCCTGCAACCCCAAGCCACTCTCACCTGGCTCGACGGCAGCGGCGAGAACCTCTCGCGCCTGACCGACATCGGTGACGAGGTCCTGCGCTTGCTCGGCATGAGCGCCGACCAGTTCTTCCAGGTGGTGCTGCTCCCGCAGGGCGATTTCGCCAAGTTCCTGCGAGCCGAGAACGAGGACCGCGAGAAACTGCTCGAAAAGCTCTTCGACACCCAACGTTTCGGTACCGCCGAGCAGTGGCTGTCCGATCGCCGCCGCGCCGCCGCCGCCGACCTGGACTCCCGCAAGCAGGGCATAGACCGCCTGATCACCAAGGTCGGCATGGCAGGCGGCTACGGCGGCGCGGAATCGGTCGGCGTCCTCGACTCGGTGACCTGGTCCCAGGAGCTGCTGGCGACCGCCCGCGCCGCCCTCGCCGAGGCCACCGCGAATGCCGAACTGCGCCAGAAGGAGTCGGCCGAAGCCCGCACCGAAGCCGAGGAGCAACGCCGTGTCGTCGAGCTGCACACGCGGATGGCGGCAGCGCGCAGCGAACTGGCCGACTACACCGGCTCCGCGTCTCGCCGTGCCGAACTCGAACACGAACTCGCCACGGCCCGCCGCGCCGCGCCGGTCGTGCAAGCCATCGACGAAGCCCGCTCCGCTGTGCGCGGTGTGCGTCGCGCGGAAGGCGCCACCCGAAGCGCCGCCGCTGAATTGGTCGGCCGGCTGAACGACCCCGCGGCCGCCGACATCGCGGGCGTAGACCTGCTGGCTGTCGTGACGAACGATCCGACGGGCCCGAATGACGGCGGCCGAGACGGCGTCGCCGCGCCGGAGCGTGGTACGTCTTCGGGCGCGGGTCCGGTGGATGTCGACGGTGATCTCGACGCGGCGATCAGCCAGTGGAACGCGCTGCTCGGTGTCCTCGGTGAGGTGCGCGCGGATGCGGTGACCGCCCGTGGGCTCGCCGGCGATCTCGCCGCGCACGAGAGCGAAGCCGCCCGGCTCACCCAGCGCGCGGCCGAGTTGGCCCGGCGGCGGGTCGAACTGCCGACGGCGATCGGTTCCGCTCAGCAACAGCTGCGCGAGGCCACCGACGCGGCCGCCGCGCTGCCCGGGGTGCGCAACGAGCTGACCAAGTGGCAGGACTCGGCCGCGGCCGCCGTCGAAATCACCCGGCGCCGACCGGCTCTGGACAAGGCTCGGGGTGAGCACGACAGTGCCTGGCGCACGCACCTCGAAGCCAAGGAGCGCGTCCTCGACCTGCGCACCCGCCGCCTCGCGGGTATGGCCGCCGAACTCGCGGGCGCCCTCGTCGAGGGCGCGCCGTGCAAAGTTTGCGGCTCCGCCGAGCACCCCGAGCCCGCGCAGCCCACCGATGACGCGGTCTCCAAAGACGCCGAGGACGCCGCCCATGCGGCCGAACAGGCCGCGGAGGCCGCCCGGGATCGCATCGCCGAACGCATCGGTGTCATCGAGCGCGAGATCGAGGCACTGATCGCGCGCGGTGGCGACGCCGACCCCGTCACGCTCGCCGACGCCGTCCGCACCGCCACCCACCGCTTCGACGACACCGCCGAAGCCGCCGATCGCGCTCCCGCCCTGACCACCAGACTCGAGGCCCTGCGCACCGAGGAAACTGCCCTGCACGACCGATCTCGCGACCTCGACGCACGGCTCGGCACCGTCACCGCCAACATCTGCGCCACCCGCACCCGGCTCGACGAACTCACCGCCCGCCTGCGCACCGCCGCGGGCGCCGACGGCACCGTCGACGCTCGCGCCACCCGCCTCGAATCCCTCATCGCCACCGCCACCGCCCTGCGCACCGCCCGCGCCGAGGAGACCACCGCACGCGACGCCGTCCGCACCATCGCGACCCGTGTGGAAAGCCTCTCCCGCACAGCTGGTCTCGTCCCAGAGGGGTACGAGGCACCGCCTACCGACTCCAGTCGAACTGCGGCCCATGGTGTTTCGTGCGATGCCGATCCCGACGTCGAGGTTGCCGCCGACGCTGGGCTCGGCAATGGTGTGAAGGCGAATCCGGAGCCCGTGCGCGCGGTCCGTGCCGAACCCGACATGCCCAGCCTGTTCGACTTCATCGAGGAAGACCCCGTCGACGAGGAGCCCCCCGAGATCTCGGTGGTCGAGCCTGGACCGCCTCGCGACGACATCGCCCTCCTGACCGCCTACGCCCAGGTCGTGAACGCCGTCGCGCGGACCGCCCAACAGCAGGCCGCCATCGAAGCCGAACTCACCGCCGCGGACCGGGCTCGCGCCCATGCCGAGGCGGTGCTCGCCGAACCGCAGATCCGTGCCGTCGCCGAGCAGACCCCGGGCGACCTCCACGCGCTCGAGCGGCGCTTCACCGAAGCTCAGAGCGCGCTCACCGCGGCGGTGGCGGCCCAGTCGGCGGCCACCGAGCGGGTTGCCCAGCTCGAACAGCTGGGAACGCAGCTGTGGGCAGAAGTCGAGCGAATCGCGCCCAAGCAGCGTGATTTCGACGAGCTGGCGGCGCTGGCGGAAGTGGTCGCCGGTCGTGGCGAGAACAACAGGCGAATGTCGTTGCGCTCGTATGTTCTTGCCGCTCGGCTCGAAGAAGTCGCGGTCGCGGGATCGCTGCGCCTGCGTCGAATGTCGGGCAGCCGTTACGAATTCGTCCACTCGGACAAGGCGGGCCCCCGGGGCAGACGCGGCGGCCTCGGGCTCGACGTCCGCGACGACTACACCGGCGCCATCCGTTCGGCGAAAACCCTCTCCGGTGGCGAAACCTTCATGGCCTCACTGGCTTTGGCGCTCGGCCTCGCCGATGTTGTCGCCGCCGAATCCGGCGGCCTCGTCCTGGACACGCTGTTCATCGACGAAGGTTTCGGCAGCCTCGACGCCGACACCCTCGACGCCGTCATGGGCGTTCTCGACGAACTCCGCGCAGGCGGTCGAGTGGTCGGCGTCGTCAGCCACGTCGACGAGATGCGCCAACGCATCCCCAGTCGCCTCCATGTCCTGCGCGGCCGCACCGGCTCCCACCTGGAGACCACCGTCGCCTAGTCGGCCGGTACTGCCGCCTGATCCTTCTCCAGCAGGGGTACCGGCCGCGACATGGAGGTGAAGCCGGGCAGTCGGCCGTCGACGAGCGGGATCATCAGCTGGACCAGCGGGCCGATGCCGAACGCGTAGACCAGCGTGCCGATGCCCACGCTGCCGCCGAGGAACCAGCCGGTGGCCAGCACCGAGACCTCGATGCTCGTGCGAACAGTCCAGACCGGCCAACCGGTCCGGGCAACCAGTCCAGTCATCAGTCCATCGCGTGGCCCCGGGCCCATGCCCGCGCCGATGTAGAGCACCGTGGCCGCGGCGTTCACCACCACCGCGGTGATCATGGCCAGTACTCGCCACCACAGTCCGTCCACGGCCGGGATCAACCACAGTCCGGCATCGACCGCGATCGCGATCACCACCACGTTGCTGACGGTCCCGAGGCCCGGCCGCTGCCGTAGCGGAATCCAGGCGAGCAGCACGGCAACCCCGGTCAGCGCGGTCACCATGCCGAAACTCAACGGCACATGCTCGGCGACCCCCTGATGGAACACATCCCACGGGTCGAGCCCGAGCCCGGCTCGGATCATCACCGCCATCGAGGTGCCGTACAACCACAGACCGAGGTACAGCGCGATCAAGCGACGAGTGAGCATGGGTAACAGAATCCGGTCTACTGGACCTGAATAAAAGATCCAATCTGAGTTAGCTGGACTGATTACTTGACGGGTGACATTTGATCGTCATGCCAGCTGAGCGCCAGGCTTCCAGGCCTTGTCGGCAGAGGACCGTGAGCGCCCGCGCCGGGTGGTAGGCGTGTGGCCGACCACCGCATCTGTCACCACTCGTGACGCCCGAGACGCGGCGCGCTGATCCTGTCACCAGATTTTCATCACTGCTGTCACCGACCGCACAGTTCGGTGACTCCGCCGCGAATTGCCCGCTTTGGAACGTCCGCTCATGCCGATTCCCGCGCGATCGGTGGTGTGGGTTTCAGTTCGTACGCGAAGGCGCATCTTCCTCGCTATCCTCTCGAAAACGACCTCTCGACTGCATCAGTTCGAGCGCCGCAGCCGCGACCGGCTTTATACGCCTAGGCCACCCCGAATCGACGAACTCCTCATCGGACGAGATCCGAGGTGTCGCAGCACAGGCATCAAGGAGTGCTCGCTGCACCTTGTCGAGCGCGGTCACCTCTGCCGGTGTGAACGTCGACCATTCGCGCCATAGCCACGCACTGTCGTCGTCAATGGCGTCGAAGAACTCGTTGATGTATTCCCCGTACCCCCATGTACGAACACCCTCGTCCCCCTCGGCGAGTGTCTGCAGTGCCTCTATCGCGCGGTTTCGCAGTCGCTGCTCAACAACCCGCTCGCTCGGCCGGTCCCGGTCGCCCACGCTCGTGATGCTAGCGACCCGACGCACTCTCATGCCGCTTACGGGGCTGTTTCGAGGTCTGTCACGCAGTCCTGGAACCATCCGGATGCTGGACCAACTCGCGGTCGCCAGAACGGACTACCAGGGGACCTATCAGCTGGTTCAGTTCATCATCGGTCATCGCGCCGCCATGGCCGAGGCCCACCCAGTCATACGCACCTTTCAGCGCCTTCAGGGAGATCTCGAAGGCCTGAAACATGTAGCTGACGAGCTGTATCTCCTGGACCGCCCCAAGCTCCTGCACCAACCAGGCGCCCACTTCAGCGGGCGTTTCTCCCCGCTGAGCCCGCGCTTGCAGCTCGCCCACGATGCGCTCCCTATCGCGCATTTCGATCACCTCCCCGGGATGCGCGGGTGGTTCCCGAGCCATTGTCAGGCAGCCTATGCCGATGCTTGATCCGCCACCACCCGCTCATGCTGCCGGGAGCGTGGTCACGAACGTCCGCATCTGCCGATGACCGAGCGGGTTGTCGCCAGGGGATCCGCTCAGCTATCTGCAGGAAATCGGTGCTCGATCGCTTGACGAGCCATCATCCAGGCCATTTCGAATTCCTCGGCCGTTATTTGCTCGAGGGCACTGGCCTCGACATCCCAATCTGCTGCGCTACCC
Organism: Nocardia sp. NPDC058633; assembly: GCF_042717045.1. Taxonomy (NCBI): domain Bacteria; kingdom Bacillati; phylum Actinomycetota; class Actinomycetes; order Mycobacteriales; family Nocardiaceae; genus Nocardia; species Nocardia sp. NPDC058633. The sequence goes on along the minus strand of NZ_JBHXRA010000013.1, from coordinate 5,272 downwards.
TCCGCGAGCACACCGTATTTGCGCTCGTACACCTGAACCGCAGCGAGTCCCCCGTGGTTTCGTGCATATGTCACCTCCGCCAGCGACGCGGCCGTGACCGGCTCACCGTCAGCACCTCGCAGATCGACGTGCCGGTTCGGCCAGCCATCGTCACCAAGTTCGATCAGGAGCCAAATGCCCTCATCTGCGTAGAAGTCGCGAATCCACCTCATCCGACCAGTATTACGGCTGTCGGCCACCAACAAGCAAACGCACTCAATTGCCGCATACCGCGCGTCTCGGTGACAGATGTCCTGATCAAATAACGGATACGGTGGCCAGCTATAAGGCGGTGCGCTCTGACGAAATGCTCACCCCTCGTGGGCGAGCAACCAGGCCTTGGCTTCCAGCCCCCAGCGGAATCCGCCGAGCGCTCCACCGATCCGCAGCACGCGATGGCACGGCACGAACAGTGCGGCGGAATTGCGCGCGCAGGCGTTGGCCGCCGCCCGTGTGGCCGCGGGGCGTCCGGAAAGTCCGGCGAACTCGGTGTAGGTCACCGGCTCGCCCGCGGGCACCTTGCGCAGGACTTCCCACGCATGGATCAGAAATTCGCCCGAGCGTTGACGAACGGGAATCACGTCGATCGCGGTCAGGTCGCCCGCGTGATAGGCCAGGACGGCCTGGGTGACCGCACCGAGCGAATCCCGTTGCCGCAGTTCGGTGGGGCGCAAGGTGGCGTGGATCAGTCCGGTCAGGGTGGCCGCGTCGCCGGTCCAGCCCGAGGCCAGCACGGCACCGTCGGTATCGACGACGGTGGTGAACGGGCCGATCGGTGTGGTGACGGTCGCGACATCGGCGCGACGAAGAGCAGTGTCAGTCATGGGTTTTCGCTTCCTGGAGAGAAGGTTCACGGACGAGCGCGCCACGATGTTCGAGCGCGGTCTTCCACAAGTGCATGGACAGATAGGAGCGCCACGGCGCCCAGCGAGCGGTGTCGGCGAGGTCGATTTCCGCGCGCGCCGCACCCTGGCGAACCACGAGGTCGGTGTCGAGCAGAATGTCGGGATCGGCCAGGGATCGCATGGTGACGTAGTCGGCGGTCCACGGCCCGACCCCGTCGAGTGCGAGCAGGTCACGCCGCAGGTCGGCGGCAGTGCGGCCGGAATGCAGCACCAGTTCGCCGTCGGCGATCGCCCGCGCCGCCGACACGATGGCCGCCACCCTGCGCGCGGGCCCTGTCAATACCTCGGCGCCGTGCTCGGCCACCGCCGCGGCGGTCGGAAACAGCCGCGTCACCGGTCCGTCGATGCGTTCGCCGAGCGCATCGACCAGCCGTGCGACATGCGTGCCCGCCGCCCGCACCGAGATCTGCTGCCCGATCATGGTGCACAGCAACAACTCCGGTCCGTCGAGGCACCCCGGCACCCGGATTCCCGGCGTGAATCCGTGGCCCGCGCTCATCTGAGCGGCGCCCGAATCTGTAGTAGGAATAGCGGATTCGCCGATGCCCAACGCGACATCGATCCCCAATGGATCGGCGTCCAGATCGAGCAGGTGGCGCACTCGTGCGACGGTCGGAGCGAGATCACGCATATCCCGCAACGCCAACTCGGCCCGCACGTGCCCCGGCTGGAACGACAGCCGAATCGTGGCGTGGCCGTGCGGAGTTCGTAGGCTGCGCGTGTAGACGCCGTCCTCCCACAGTTGCATCCCCGGCACCGCGTGCGCCGAGAGGAACCAGGTCAGCCAGCCGGTATCGAGGGGCTCCCGATACGGCAGCCGCAAGGTGAGCAGACCGGGTGTGCCGGGCACGACGACATCGGCGCGCGGCGATCGGCGCAACTCGGTTCGCATCGTCGTCGGACTCACCGCGAACACCTCGCGCACGGTCTCGTTGAACTGCCGAATGCTGGCGAACCCGGCAGCGAAGGCGATATCCGACATCGGCATCTCGGTGGTCTGGATGAGCAGTCGCGCGGTATGCGCGCGATGCGCCCTGGCCAGCGCGAGCGGCCCGGCTCCGAGTTCGGTGGTGAGCACCCGGGTGAGCTGACGCTGCGAGTAGCCCAGGGTGGCGGCCAGCCCGGTCACCCCACCGCGCTCGATCACCCCGTCGCCGATCAACCGCATGGCGCGCGCGGCCAGGTCGGCGCGCACATTCCACAGCGGTGAACCGGGCGCGGCGTCGGGCAGGCAGCGTCGGCAGGCGCGATAACCGGCCTGCTGCGCGGCCGCCGCGGTGGGCAGGAACGACACATTGGCCCGCTTGGGCGTGATCGCCGGGCACGACGGCCGGCAGTAGATGCCGGTCGTGCGCACCGCGGTGAAGAACTGCCCGTCGAAGCGGGAGTCGCGGGTGGAGACCGCCCGGTAGCAGCCTTCGAAGTCCAAAGCGGTGATCGTCACGAGTTCCACAATGGCACCGGCCACGGCGGGGTGCTAGCGGAAATCAGCCATCGATCCCTGAGTGGTGCGCACCCGGATCAGCAGCAGCGATTGGTCGGATTCCGCTCGGCTTCGGCATAGCGTTCGCGCCAGTACTCGCGCACGGAGGGCACCGGCTCGCCCGGATGATTGCGGCGCACGTGCTCGACGTAGCGCTGGTAGTCCTGGCCGCCGTTGATCGCGCTGTACCAGCGGGCAACACCGCGCATCGCGGCCAGGACCCGACCGAAGATCGCTCGCGGTCGCGCCGAGTCGACGGGTGCGGCGGCGCCGAGCGGGCCGACCACGGTCACCGGGGCGCGGACGGCCGATCTGAACCGGCCGACCGCGTCCCGCACCACACGCACGCTCAAGAGGCGTGCACCGATCCGGGCGCACTCACCTTGCCCTCAGCGATCAACACGTCCCATTCCTTCTGCACGTCCTTCTCCGCGGAAGTCGCGAGGAAACCGCTGGGGGAGAAGATCTTCGACGGCTGCTCCTCGGATTCGGTGCTGGTCACCGTGCCCGTGCGGATCGCCTTCACACACACCAGCACACCGACGACGGTGACGATCAGCACCAGCACCGCGAACACGATCGACAGTGTGCCCTGGATGAAGGTGTTGCGGATCGCGATGTCGACCTGCTCGGGTGTCTTCGCCGTCAGGCAGGCCTTGCCCGCGTCCTTGGCGGCCTGGCACAGGCTGTGCTGGGTCCAGTAACCGAGCTTGGGATCGTCGGAGAAGATCTTCTGCCACGACGCGGTCATCGTGACCACCAGGTCCCAGGCCAGCGGAATGCCGGGAATCCACGCCCACTTCCACTGCCCACGCTTGACGATGATGGTGAGTACCACGGTCAGCGCGATCGCGGCGAGCAGCTGGTTGGCGATGCCGAACAGCGGATACAGCGCGTTGATGCCGCCGAACGGATCGTTGACGCCCATCAGCAGCACGCCGCCCCAGCCCGCGACCACGATCAGCGAGCACAGCCAGGCGCCGATCCGCCACGACGGATCACGGAACTTCTTGAACCCGCCGCCGAAGTTGCCCAGCGCGTCGGAGACCAGGAAGCGGGCGACGCGGGTGCCCGCGTCGATGGTGGTGAGGATGAACAGCGCCTCGAACATGATCGCGAAGTGGTACCAGAACGCCTTCATCGACGAGCCGCCGAGGAAGTTGGAGAACACCTCCGAGATGCCGACCGCCAGCGTCGGGGCGCCACCGGTCCGCGAGACGATGGAATTCTCGCCCACATCCGAGGCCGCGTCGGCGAACAGTTCCGGCGTCGCGGGCGGACCGGACAGGCCGAGCGAGTTCGTGAAGTTCGCGGCGCCTTCCGGCGTACCACCGGTGAGGCCCGCCGAAGCGTTCATGCCGAAGTACAGGTGCTGGTCGATGATCGAGGCGGTGATGATCGCCATCACCGCGACGAACGACTCCATCAGCATGCCGCCGTAGCCGATCATGCGGGCATTGGATTCCTTGGCCAGCAGTTTCGGCGTGGTGCCCGAGGAGACCAGCGCGTGGAAACCCGAGAGCGCACCGCAGGCGATGGTGATGAAGAGGAACGGGAACAGGCTGCCCGCGAAGGCGGGACCGGCACCGGTGTGCGCGAATTCCGAGACAGCGGGAGCCTTCAGTACCGGCATGGTGATCAGGATGCCGACCGCGAGCAGCACGATCGTGCCGACCTTCATGAACGTCGACAGGTAGTCACGCGGGGCCAGTAGCAGCCACACCGGCAGCACCGAGGCGATGAAGCCGTAGGCGATCAGGCACCACGCGATGGTGGTGCGCGAGAGCGTGAACCAGTCCGCGCCCCACTCGGTTTCGGACACCCAACCGCCGCCGATGATGGCGGCCAGCAGCAACACGATGCCGATCGCGGACACCTCACCGACCGCGCCCGGACGCAGATACCGTAGGTAAACACCCATGAACAGCGCGATCGGGACGGTCATCGCGATGGAGAACACGCCCCACGGGCTCTCGCCGAGCGCATTCACCACGACCAACGCCAGCACCGCGAGCAAGATCGTCATGATCACCAGGATCGCCACGATCGCCGCGACACCACCGACGACGCCGAGCTCGTCGCGCGCCATCTGGCCGAGGCTGCGGCCGCGTCGACGGGTCGAGGCCCACAACACCAGGTAGTCCTGCACCGCGCCGGCGAACACCACGCCGACGATGATCCAGATGGTGCCGGGCAGATAACCCATCTGCGCGGCCAGCACCGGCCCGACCAACGGACCGGCGCCCGCGATGGCGGCGAAGTGGTGCCCGTAGAGCACCCGCCGGTCCATCGGCATGAAATCCTTGCCGTTGTCATAGATTTCGGCGGGTGTGGCCACGTCGTCGCGCGGCTTGGTGATCTTCCACTCGATGAACCGCGCGTAGAAGCGGTAGGCGATGATGTAGGTGCAGACCGCCGCGATCACGATCCACACCGCGTTCACGGACTCGCCGCGAACGAACGCGATGATCGTCCACGCGACGGCGCCGAGCACGGCGATCCCCGCGAACACGGCCTTCTTGGCTGGGGTGATCGGCGTGCGATCGACGACACCGACCGGAGGCAAGTCCGGGTCGGTCCGCAGATGTTCGATGGTCGCCATTGACTCAACTCTCCTGTATAACGCGCAGAGCCTCGGGTGAAGCAATCGACAACGTAGCCGATCGCAGAACTGCGACGGAGAGGTTCGCACACCATCGTGGGCAGGATGAAGTTTTGTTCAGGGTTGTTGGAGCGCTGGCGCGCTCGAGTTCGCGGCCCTGGCGGTCCCGCTGTTCAGGTGCCGTTGCGTGGGGCCTAGTGGGCGTACACAAAACCCCCCAAACAAGAGGACGGCGCGCAACAC